>NZ_JBEOSA010000080.1:25136-40017 GCF_040302625.1 Kitasatospora sp. NPDC097643
GCGTACAACGCGTCCGGGCAGCGGGTGATCGAGGCGGTCGAGGGCGGCGTGCTGCACGAGATCTACAACGACACCTCCGGCACCTGGCACGACAACGCCGTTTCCGGCGTCGGAGGCGGCGTCAGCGCCGTCGCGGTCCACGTCAAGCCCGACAACACCCGCGTGATCGAGGCCGTCGAGGGCGGCACCCTGCACGAGATCTACAACGACACCGCCGGGAACTGGTACGACAACGCGATCCCCGGCCAGGCCGGCAGCGCCACGGCCCTCTCGTTCTCGCTGGCCTGACGCCCGCGTGCTGGCCTGACGTCCGCACCGCCGTGACCTCCGCACGGCCGTGACGTCCTTCGCGCTGCCCTGACGCCCGAGCGCCATCGCGCACTTGGCCGCACCCGGCGCCGCACCCGGCGCCGCACCCGGCCGCAGCCGGCGCGCCGCTCCTGGCGCCGCACCCGGCCCCACGACTTCTCTCAACACCCTTACCCGAAAGTTGACTTCGCCATGTCCAAGAACCTCTCCCGCCGCCTCCTCGCCACCGCCGTCGCCGCCGGCACGCTGGTGCCCGCCCTGATGCTCGGCGCCCCGAGCGCGTCCGCCAGCGTGGGCTCGACGATCGTCGGCATCGCCGCCGCCAACATCGGCAACGGAGCCTGCGACACCAACAGTGCGGGCGGCAAGGGCTACTACTCCAGTTGCAGCGGCGGCCCGGAGAACTGGTGCGCGGACTTCGCCAAGTGGGTCTGGGCGCAGGACGGCGCGGACGTCACCGGGCTGGATCCCCGGGCCGGCAGCTTCGGCCGCTACAACGGCGGTCTGCACAGCACCCCGCACGTCGGCGACGCCGTGCTCTTCAACTACAACGGGGCCGACTACGCCGACCACGTCGCCATCGTCACGGCCGTCAACAGCGACGGCACGATCAACGACATCGGCGGCAACCAGAGCGGTTCGCACGGCAACTGGGCCGCCACCTCACACGTCACCGCCAACAACCACTTCAACGGCGCGGTCGGCAGCTACCTCGGCGGGCAGCGGATCAGCGGCTACGTCTCGCCCATCGGCGGTCGGGACGCCTCCACCCCGCCGCCGCCCCCGGCGCCGCCGGTCAAGAACAACCGGGTGATCGAGACCGTCGAGGGCGGCGCGCTGCACGAGGTCTACACCGACGCCACCGGCTGGCACGACAACGCCGTCCCGGGCATCCCGGGCAACATCAACGCCCTCGCCTTCTCGTACAACTCGACGGGTGCCCGCGTGGTCGAGGCCGCCGAGGACGGCGTACTGCACGAGATCTACACCGACCCGGCCGGCGACTGGCACGACAACGTCGTCCCCGGCATCGGCACCGGCATCAGCGCGCTGGCCTTCTCCTACAACGCGCAGGGCAACCGCGTGATCGAGGCGGTGGAGAACGGCACGCTGCACGAGATCTACTCGGACCCGGCCGGCGACTGGCACGACAACGCCGTCCCCGGCGTCGGGACCGGTATCACCGCCCTCGCCTTCTCCTACAACGCGCAGGGCAACCGCGTGATCGAGGCGGTGGAGGACGGCGCCCTGCACGAGATCTACTCCGACGACGCCGGCAACTGGCACGACAACGCGATCCCCGGCGTCGGCACCGGCATCACCGCGCTCGCCTTCTCCTACAACGCGGCCGGCCAGCGCGTGATCGAGGCCTCCGAGGGCGGCGTGCTGCACGAGATCTACAACGACACCTCCGGCACCTGGCACGACAACGCCGTCCCCGGCGTCGGCACCGGCATCAGCGCGCTCGCCCTGCGCGTCAAGGCTGACGGCAGCCGGGTGATCGAGGCGGTCGAGAACGGCACGCTGCACGAGATCTACAATGACGCGGCCGGCACCTGGTACGACAACGCGATCCCCGGCCAGGCCGGCAACGCCACGGCCCTCTCGCTCGACCTGCGCAGCTAACTGGTACTCGGCTGGTACCCGGCCAGTACCCGGTCAGGGACGCGTGCCCGGTGCGGACTTCCGCACCGGGCACGCGGCGTTCGCTAGGAGACCTGCGAGATGGTCGCGTGGTAGAGCGCGCCCGAGCGGGTGCCGGTGCTGTCGGTCGAGGTGACGTAGAACTCCACCGTGCGCTTCTCGAAGTCGACGACCTGGCTGACGGTCACGTCACCGGGCTCGATCCAGGAGATGAAGTACTGTCTCGCGCCGGTCTGCACGGCCAGGTCCGGGGCGGTGAAGGTTCTGCCCACGTTGGAGCCCTTGACGGTGAGGCCGGTCACCGACGTGCCGTCCGCCGAGAAGGTGTTGCGGTAGACGGCGCCGGTGTCCACGGTCACCAGGTACGCGTGACCGGCGAACGGGGGGAGGTGGTTGGTCTTGCTGTCGGAGACGGCTATCGGGTTTGAGTCCGCGGCGGACGCCTGGCTGGCGACGAATGTGGCCGAACCGGCGAGGGACAGTGCGGCGGCGGCCGCGAGAGCGACGAACTGGCGCTTCATGGGATTCCTTCCAGGGGATCCGATTGGGCGGGCGGTGCGGTTCAGTACGTGATGGAGCACGACGGACCGGTGTGGCGGATCCGCACGGGAGTTCTTCCACGCGCGCCTGATGCTCATGCCGGAGCAATTGTCAAGACCTGTGGATTTGCCAGCTGTTCTGGCAGGGAAGCGATGGTCAGGCGTCGGCGGGGGGCGTCAGCATCGTGGCGAGTCGGTCAACGCCGAATCCGCTGATCAGGAGGCGTTCCTTGCGGCTTCCGGTGAGGCGCTGGGTCCAGCCGACGAACCCGCCGTCCGCGATCTCCAGTCGCTGACCGTCGACGGTTGCAAAGATCTTGAAGCACAGGTCGGTGTAGTAGCCGCGTCCGGTCACCCGGTCGGGATCGTCGACGAGGTCGACGCCCGGTGTCCCGGCCAGCTCCGTACGTGCGCGGGCCAGGACCGGAGCGGCGGACTCGTCGAGGCACGTGATGCGGATCTCGGTACGCTGCACACCAGCACGTGCCATCGCCCGGACGGCGAAACGCAGGTGCTCGACCAGGTGCTGCTGCTCGAAGGCCCGGCTGCCGGTGTCCCGGCCGGCGGTCACCAGGGCGAACAGCAGGAAGTGGGCGAGCATGCCGGGCGCGTCGAAGTGCTGGGCCCGCACCACCCGTTGGCTGGCGGCCAGCCGGACCGGCACGGCCGAACGGGGATCGGCGGCCAGGGCCTGGGTCCGCCGCTGGGCCGCTTCCAGGGCCAGGGCATTGGTCGGGTCGGCCGCGACCTCGCTGCCACGAATGGTGGCGACGACCTTGCGCGGGTCGACGGTCGCGACCGCTGTATGCGCCGCCAGCGGGACGAGCGGAGCCAACGCGAGCATCTGGAAGTCATCCGGCAGCGCCGAGAGCAGGAAGTCCTCGGCCCGCCGTAGTTGCGCGAACCCCGTCGGGGCCGGGGTCACGAACCGGTCGGTCCGATAGCGCCGCATCACCTCGGCCGGGGTGAGCCGACCGGCGCGGCGTCGGAAGACTTCCAGGAGCAGCGTGGTCAGATCCGCCCCGGTCAGTTCTTCGGCCAGCAGGTCCAGCAGCTCCGGCCCGCCCGCCTCGGCCAGCACCCGACGCAACGCCGGACCGGCCGAGTATTCATCACTCGTCATGGCGGAGCAGTATCGCCTGGCCGGCATCGGCGGGACCATCGCTTTTCCGCACGTCGTGGTTGTGGCCGTGGCCGTCATGCCGCCGCTCGTGGGTCGAGGTGCGTTGACGGACACGGTGCGGGGGTGGATGGCCCCTTGTCACCGGGCTATACGGGCATCACCCCGTGGATGCGGGAGATGGTGAACACGCGTTCGTCGTCGCGCAGGTGGCACCAGGCGTGGAGGTAGGGGGCGTCCAGGGCGAGTCGGCTGAGGGTGCGGACGGTGGCGTTGCCGGAGGTGGCGACGTACTCGATGGTGATCGCGAGGCCGTCGTTGACGGCGTGGGCCAGCTGGCGGACGTCGGTGAAGGTCAGGTTGCGCGCGTGGCCGGCGATGATCTCCTCGGTGTCGCTGGCGTAGGGGCGGCCGTCCCACGGGTCGGGCTCGGGGATGTCCTGCGGGGCGGCCCGTAGCCGGGCGGCGAGGGCGCTGAGGTCGACGGCCGTTGAGTGGACCTCCGTCCGTCGTGGCCGGGGCCGGTCGGCGGGCAGGCGCGGGGACGGGAGCGGGTTCGCCGCGCGTGGTCGCTGGGCCCGTTCGATGCGGACGGAGCCGTCGGGCTGCTCGGCGACGGGGGCGTAGCCGGCGGAGCGCAGGGCCGCGAGGGTCTGGTCCGGTGAGGACCGGCTGAGCAGCACCGTCGGTGCCAGGTGCCGCAGGCCGAGTTGGGCGGCGAGCTTGCGGTGAGCGGCCAGTTCGGCCAGCAGGGCGGGCTCCTCGCCGTGGATGACGCAGGCCGCGGCGACGACGCGGACCCGGCCGTGGCTGCGCGCGGTGTCGTGGATCAGGTACGTGAGCGGCTGGGGGAGGGGCTCGACGGCGACGGCGGTCAGGTCGGCGGTGATGCTGTCCGAGGTGAGGCCGGAGTCGAGGGCGCGGCGGACGGTTCCCGGGCTGAACCGCCATACGGACGCCGCGCCGGCGCTCTCCCGGTCCGCGACGGCATCGAGCAGCGTGGCGAGGGCAGCCGACGGAGTGCCGGTGACCACGGCCGTGAGGTCGCTGCCGAAGCGGGCGGTGTCGCTGGCGGCGGGCAGCAGCCGCCGGCAGGCGTCGGTCAGTGCGTCCGTCCCTGCGTCTGTCAGTCCGTCGGCGTCATCGGCGAGCAGGGCGGCCCCGAGCGGGGACGGGGCCCCGAGGGCGAGGACGCCGAGCAGTTCCGTTTCGCGGATCAGGGTGGCGAACGGTGTTGTGTCCTGGGGGAGTTCATCGGCGAGCGGACGGTGCCAGACGACCAGCGGCCCCAGCTCGCCCGCGTCCGTCGCGCCTTCGCCCGCCGGGAGCCGGGACGCCGCCGCGAGCAGCCCGTGCCGGGCCTGGACGCAGTCGGTGCAGGGCGGCGTCCCGGCGAGGGCCGGCAGCGCCTTCCCCTCCTCGTCCCGGCTCCCGCCGGGGGTGAGCGGCAGCGTCCACCACGCCCGGAGGAGCACGGCGAGTTGGTCGGCCGGTTCCTCCTCGGCCCAGGTGTCGTAGGCCCCGGTCGCCGCGACCCGGTCGCCGTCCCGGGTCAGCAGCCCGGCCGTGCCCGCCGTCTCCAGTGCGAGGCGCACCACGAGTTCGTCGCACTGCGCGGCCTTGCCGATCCGGGACAGTTCGCGGGTGCCGATCCCGCCGGCCTTCAGCCGGGCCGGGGGAGCGGCGGCGCACACCCTGAGCACGGAGGCGGCGTGGGCGGCGAAGGCCATCGAGGCGGCTGCGGCCTCCCGTTCGACCTCCGCAGCGGTGACGGGCACCGACCGTACGGCGGGCGGGACGGGCGTGAACGGGGCGTACCAGTCGGGGCCGCGCAGCGCGATCGCCACCTCCGCGGGCATGCGGGCCGGACCGTAGCGGTAGCGGTCCCGGATCAGCAGCCCGCGTTCCAGCGCCCATCGTTCGCCCGGATCGGAGCCGGGCTGCGGAGTGCCGAACATGACGAAGTCCGGTCGCTTCGGGGCCGCCTGATGTGCCCGCTGCTCCAGGTGTTTCCGGGCGGCTGCGGGGGCCTTGGCCACCAGCGCAATGACCCGGGCCGGATCGCCGTGGTGGTCGAGCAGCGCCGTCAGCCGCTTCTGCTTGTTGCTGTTGCCGGAAGGCTTGATCCCGATCTTCGCCAGTACGCGCGCCAGCTCCTCGGAGGTGGTGTTCGCGAGGAGTTGGGCCAGCGGCGGGTCCAGGCCCAGGGGTGTGTCCCAGGCCTGCCGCAGCGGTGCCGACAGGCGGAGCAGCCCGTCGTCGTCCGTCCAGACCAGGGTGTGATCGGCCAGCGCCGCCAGCACGGTGTCCAGCTCGCGGGCGCGTTCCCCGTCGTCCACCGCGTCCAGGAGGTCTGCCAGGACGTCCCGCGGGGTCGGCGTGAGCGCGGCGAGCGCCTCCGCCACCTGGAGGTACGGCAGTACGAGCCGGGGCAGTGCCAGCGCCACCGACGCCGGGCGTTGCAGACGGTCCGCCAGTTCACCGACCGACCGCGGCTCCGGAGCCGACACCACGTCGGGACGCGCCGCCAGGACCCGCGCCAGCCCAGCCGCGTCGAGACCGCGCAGCCAGGTGGCCAGGGTCGATCCGCTTGCCTTGCTGATGGGGAACACCTCACCGCGTAGGAGGAACACCGTCCTGACCCGGCGTCGGACGGACCTCAAGGATGGCGCATCCAGGGGACGGGCGTGGGCCTCTTCCGACCCCCTCCAGAGCGTTCACTTCTCATCCATTGCAATGCTTCGGGTGATGATCGTTGCGTTGATTCCCATGCTGTTGCAACAGTTTATCTGCCTTGAGCTGCGATGATGCAGGTCACTTGCAACAAGCGTGTTGCCGGACAGTGGAAAGCAACGTAGCGTTTCCGTTGTCAGAAACAAGCGGGCAAGCAAGCGAACACAGGAGACCACGATGCAGAAGTTCGACACCGCCGCCCCGATCGCCGTCGTCCTGGACATCCCCGGCGGCCGCGTCCAGTTCATCGCCGCCGACCGCGCCGACACCACTGTCGAGATCCAGCCCGTCAACCCGGCCAAGCGCCGTGACGTCCAGACCACCGAGCAGACCACCGTCTCCTTCACCGACGGCGCCCTGCGGATCGCCACCCCCGGCGCCGGGAACCGGATCCTCGGCCCCTCCGGGTCCATGGAGATCACCGTCAAGCTGCCCGCCGGCTCGCACGTCGAGGCCAGGACCGCCTGCTGCGAGCTGCGCTCCGTCGGCCGCCTCGGGGACGTCGTCTTCGACGGCGCGTACCGCCAGATCAAGATCGACGAGGCCGCGAGCGTGCGCCTCACCGCCGTCGACGGCGATGTCGAGGTCGGTCGGCTGGGCGGTCCCGCCGAGATCAGCACCGCCCGGGGCGACATCCGGATCACCGAGGCCGCGCGCGGCACGCTCGTGCTCAACACCAACTCCGGCGACATCACCGTCGGCGCCGCCCGCGGCGTCTCGGCCGCCCTGGACGCCGGCACCGGTCACGGTCGCATCGGCAACGCCCTCAAGAACGACGGCACCACCGAGCTCGACATCCGCGCCACCACCCCCTACGGCGACATCACCGCCCGCAGCCTCTGAAGCGGAACCCACAACACCGCCGCCAGGGGGAACGGATGACGTGGAACAGCACACTGCCCTCGGTCGGCGCCGCCCCCCCCGGCTCGGCGGAGTTGATCAATTACCCCGATTTCTCAGGCGAAGGCGACCTGGGAGACCCGGGCGCGGTAGAACCGGGGCGTGTACCCGTAGCTGGCGTCGAGCCCCTTCGACCTCGTGCGCAGGCCCTGGGCGTCGAAGAAGTCGATGTGGTCGTTCCACCAGTCCTCCTGGCGGGTCGAGTCGGTGGCCCCGATCGCCTGGAGCCAGAAGCTCTCGCCGGAGGCGACCCGGGCGAAGGACTTCACCCCGGTCGTCGGGAGCGGCTCTATCGGCCCGATCCAGTGCGGACCGACCACCGGACCGCTGGCCGGTCGCTTGTAGTCCGTCGGGTGCCACGGAACGACCTTGCCGGTCGACTTGGAGACCTGGTTGACGGTGGAGCCGTCGGTCATCAGGAGGTAGTCGGAGGCGCTCAGGTCGGTGTCCAGGCTGTGGCCGCCGGTGACGGCGATCATCTGCTCGTTCTTGAGTGCGAAGTCCTGGTAGGAGGTGCCCGACCAGCTGTACTTGATCAGCCACTTGGTGCCGAGCACCCAGAGGAAGGTCCCGTCGTACCAGACGCCGTGCGCGCCCTCGTAGTCGAAGGCGAGGGCCTTCTTCAGGGTGGACATGTCGTCCGTCCGACCGGGTGCCGGTGCATAGACGGTCAGGAGGCCGGGCTCGCTGGAGGCGACCACGATGGCCCCGATACCCGGGATCCGCTCGATCCCGTGCGGGTTGCCGTAGGGGGTCTCGTGCCAGAGCAGCGGGGCGTTCGGGTTGTTGAGGTCGCCGATGTCGACGATCCCGACCTTCCCGTACGAGGCGGTGACCAGGGCGATCCAGCCGTGCGCCGTGGTGTTGCGGAACTTGACGTCGGAGAGGTTCCGCCAGGTGGCGCGGTTGTCGGCCGTGTCGGCCGGCGGCGTCCAGATCCACTTGCGGTTGGCCGGGGTCCAGGTCTCGTCCGCCGAGTCGTGGAGCAAGATCTGGTTCTTGAACTGCTCGCAGAGGGCGATGTGGTACGAGCCGGCCGCCTGGGCCGCGGTGGCGGGCAGGGCCAGTGTGGCCAGCGGTCCGCCGAGGGCGGTGGCGGCCAGGCCTTTGAGCAGTGAACGACGGTGCATGTGTCCCCCCGGAGAGCTGATGGTTCGCTGTCGCACGAAGCTATCGCATGCACGTTCGGGCTCACCGGGGGGGGGAGGGGGAGGGGGCTGATGCGGTTTCCGGTGACGGTGAATCGCCAGCCAGTCCCCCGACGCTTTGTCACCGGGGGCTCTGGTGTGCGCTGCTAGACCCAGGACCACGGGTTCTTCGAGCCCTTCGCGGCCCAGTCGCTGTTGTACTCGCAGGTGATCGGGCTCCCGCTGCCGTCCGTGCCGGTCTGGTTGCGCCATGCCTTGGGGCACGCCTCGCCCTTGTGGAAGCAGTTCCCCGAGCTGGTGAGTGGGTTGCAGGCGGCCGGGGGCTGGGGGGCGGCAACGGTCGGGGGCTGGGGGGCGACAACGGTCGGCTCGGGAGCCGGGGCCTGGGTCGTGTGCACCGGGGCGGGCGTCGTGTGGACGGGGGCGGGCGTCGTGTGCACCGGGGTCGGCGTGTACGTGTTCTGCGGCGGCGTGCTCGCCTCGGCCACGGCGGAAGGTTGGCCGGTCGCCGGGGCCTCGGTGGTGGGGGCGGTGGTCGCGGCGGCCGTGGCCGTCGTCGGCGCGGGAGTGGCCGGGGTGGGCGCGGGCGCCGGGGTTGATCCGTCCTCGTTGAGGCCGAGGGCACCACGATCGCACCCGTTGCTGTACGCGGTCTGCTGGGAGTTGGAGAACCCACTGACGGGCCCGTTGACCACGGCCCTCGACTGGTTGCCGCACATGTTGCTGGTCGCTGTGGACGCCGGCCCCGGGTGCTGCTTGCCGTAGGCGTACCCGGCGTCCATGGCGGCCTGGTCGCTGGGGAAGGTGGTACCGGTGGTCAGCATGGCGGGCGACGCCGCGGCCGCGGCGGGCGTCGTCTGCGCGGGCTTGGCGGGAGCGAACATCGCCGCCAGGTAGATCACGCAGTACGTGCCCAGCAGCACGGCGCACAGCGTCTTCACGGCCTTCGGCCGGTTGCTCCGGTACAGGAACCAGACGCCCACCGGGGGCAGCAGGAAGGCGCCCAGTACCTTGGGCCAGGTCCGGCGGGTGGGAGCGGAGTCGGTAGTCACGGGCCGCCAACCTACTGGTTCTATAAACGTGTTGGGTGATGTTCGATTAACCGAACCGTGTGATCAACCAGCACGGGCCTGGCCAGGTGATCACCCAGTGTCTCGGATCGTCCCGACGGGGCGTATCGAGCCGTTCAGGCACGGAGGCGACGGGCGTCGACCTCCTGGTCGAGCCGCCAGGTGTGGCCGCCGTCGGTGGATCGCTCGTTGCGCCAGTGGAAGGTGTCGGCGGTGATGTCGGTGAAGGTCCAGCGGATGAGGGCGCTGCCGGTGGCGCGTTCCATGACGATCTCGTCGCCGATCTGACGGGCGTACATGTGGACCGGGTCGCCGTGGGTGGTGCCGTGGAAGGTGAACCGCCACAGGTGCAGGCGCGGATCCCAGATGCGCACGCACAGGCCGCACTCCTGGTCCGGAGCGCGACCCGCGGCGGGGAGTTCCTCGCGCCCGGGCCACTGCCAGACGTCCAGGACCGCTCTGCCCTCCAGGGCGTAGCCGAACTCCCATTCGCCGTTGACGTGGCGGGCCGGTGAGCCGTCGGTGGGGTAGTGGGTGATCCGGGTCGCCCAGTGTCCGGTCAGGCGTCCGAACTGCTCCATCTCGGTCGGGTGGAGGGGGTTGGGGCCGTCGGCGAGCAGGGTCTTCATGCGCCTGCCTTCATGGTCGTGAGTGGGGTCAGGGCGGAGGCGAGGCAGTCGACGATCGGACCGGCGTACGTGCCGTCCGGGTCGAGTTCCGGGTCGTAGATGGCGACGTCGAGCCCCACCACCCGGCCGGTGCCGACCAGGGTCGAGACGAGTTCGGCGAGCTGGGGGAAGTCCAGGCCGGGCCGGCCGGGGGAGTCGACCGCGGGCAGCACGCGTTCGTCGAGTACGTCGAGGTCGAGGTGGAGCCAGACGCGGTCCAGCCCGCGCCGTTCCAGGTGGCGGACGACCTGCTCGCCCAGGTCGGCGATGCCGATCCGCTGGATCTCCTGGGCGGTGAAGCGGGTGACCGGGGGTGTCTCCTCGTCGTCCTCCTCCCGGTCGCCGATCTGGACCACGTCCTCGTCGGCGACCAGCGGTCGGCCCACCACGGGCCAGTGGGTGAGCAGCAGTTCGCCCCGGCCGGTGGCCAGGGCCAGGTCCATTCCGGCCGCCGAGCCGAGGGACGCACCGGCGTCGTGGTTGCCGGGGTGGCGGAAGTCGCTGTGCCCGTCGAGGTGGACCAGGCCGCAGTGTCCGTGGCGCCGGGCGCCCAGCAGGCAGCCCAGCAGGATGCTGCAGTCGCCGCCGAGGACGACCGGGAACCGGGAGGCGTCGAGCGCGGCCTCGACCGCGTCGCCGAGCCGCAGCGTGTGCTCGCGGATGGTCACTCCGTTACGGATGCGGGTCGCGGGCTGCGCGTCGAAGTCGTAGGGCGGACGGTCGAGCTCTACCACTAGGGCTGGCCGTAGCCGTGCTTCCAGTCCTGCGGACAGCAGCGCTTGCGGGGCCCGCCAGGTGCCGGGCTCGTGCGCCGGCGTGGACGGTCGCAGGCCGAGGTTCCAGGGGGCCGTGATGAGTTCGACGGCGGCATCAGCAGCCATGGGCGTCTCCAATCAGCCAGGAGCAATCCAACCGGATAACATCAGTACACTGGTTGGATGGAGCAGGGCAAGAGCGAGAGACGAAAGGCGGTCGCGCGTGGCGGGAACCATCGGGCCCCACACCTTCAGGCCCCGTGACCTGGTCGGCGGACACCTCGTCATCGACCTGGTGAACACGGTCACGGCGCGTGACGCGCAACCGATCGACTGGCTCGACGGCTACCCGCGCCTGCTGGAATGGGCCGCCCTCACCGGTCACTTCGCCCCCGCCGACCTCGCGGACCTGCGGCGGCTGGCCGAGGCCGAGCCCGGCCGGGCCGCGCAGGCCCTGGACCGTACCCGCGAGCTGCGCGAGGCCCTGCACGACCTGATCACCGCGCTGGTCCACCAGGACGACCCCGTCCCCGCGCAGGCGGTCGACCAGGTCGGGGACCACTGGAGACACGCGGCCGCCCGTACGCGCCTCACCGTCCGGGCGAACACGCCGCAGCTCCAGGTCGGCATCGAGACCTCGGGGCTCGACTACCTCAACGACGAAATCGCCCTCCAGGCGTTCGACCTGCTCCGGGCGCTGCCGCTGGAACGCACCCGCGTCTGCCCCGGCCAGCGGTGCGGCTGGGTGTTCATCGACAGCTCGCGGGGCGGCCGCCGCCGCTGGTGCGACATGGGGACGTGCGGGAACTCCGCCAAGGGCCGAACCCACTACCAGCGGAAACGAGCCGACGACGGTTCGGGCGCGGGCGCGGCCGGGCCCTGACGGAGGATTGCCCAGGGGTACACAGCCGGTACACGGCCCGCTACCACGTCAGCCGGCCCGACGCGTTGCGCCCTCGGCGATTCTGCTGACAGCGACAAAGGTTGGACAGGGCACCGGCGTACGAGAACAGTGGCCGGCATGCGACTTCTCATGCTCGGCGGTTCCGGCTTCGTCGGCCGCGCCATCGTCAACGAGGCCCTGTCCCGCGACTGGGACGTGACTCTCCTGCACCGCGGCAACCGCCGCCCACCGTCCGGCGCGAAGGTGCTGCGCGGCGACCGGACCGCGCCGGACGGTCTGGCCGAGCTCGCCGACGGGGCGTGGGACCTGGTGGTGGACACCTGGTCCGCACAGCCGTCGGTGGTGCGTGACGCCGCCGCTCTCCTGGCGAAGCGGGCCGGGCGGTACGTCTACGTCTCCAGCTGCTCGGTCTACGCCGACCCGGTCGACCACGCCGCGGCCGAGAACGGCGTCCTGGTCGACGGCTCGCCGGACGACGGCGAGGTGCCCTACCCGCAGGCCAAGCGCGGCGGGGAACTCGCCGTCACGGATGCCTTCGGCGAGGACCGTTCGCTGCTGCTGCGCGCCGGACTGATCCTCGGCCCGGGCGAGGACATCGGTCGGCTGACCTGGTGGCTCGGGCGGATCGCCCGCGGCGGGCCCGTCCTCGCTCCCGGCCCGCGCGACCTGCCGTTGCAGTACATCGACACCCGCGACCTGGCGATCTGGGCCCTGGACGCCGCCGTTCGCGGGCTGTCGGGCCCGTACAACCTGGTGAGCCGGCCCGGACACGCCACGATCGGCGAGCTGCTGGAGGCGTGCGTGGCGGCCACCGGTTCGGACGCGCAGCTGCGCTGGACGGAGCCCGAACGGATCGCCGCCGCCGGGATCGAGCCGTGGACCCAGCTGCCGATCTGGGTGCCGCCCGGCGAGCTGCACGACTACGTGTACGGCGTGCAGACGGCCCGGGCCCATGCGGAGGGGCTGCGGTGCCGGCCGGTCACCGAGACGGTCGCCGACACCTGGGAGTGGCTGCGGAGCCTGGACGGGGTGTCGCCGCAGCGCCCGGACCGTCCGGTCCTCGGACTGGACGCCGCGGTCGAAGCCGCCGCCCTGGGCGGCTGACACCGCCGGGGGCGCAGCGGCTGTCAGCGCCGTGGCCCCCGGCGGGACTTGCGATTGACACCGCCGGGGGCACCGCAGCCATCAGCGTCGCGGCTCCCGGCGGGACTGGACGTGCGACTACCTGTCGACGGCGTCGGTCACGTTCGCCCAGCCGTCCAGGTCTGCGATGCGCGCCTCCAGCGCGGCGCGCATGCCCGTGGCGCCGGAGGTGCCGAGGGCCAGGCGCAGCGGAGGGTTGGGGCTGTCGATCGCGGTCCGGATGCCTTCGGCGATCCGTGCCGCGGTGGCGAACGCGGAGACCGGCAACTCGCCGATGCCCTTCTGAACCTCGCGGACGGTCTGGTCGTAGTCGGCCAGGCCGTTCGCCACATCGAGGTTGGCCAGGAAGGAGGTCGCGGTGAACCCGGGCTGGATGATCGTGACCTTGATGCCGAGCGGTGCGACCTCGGCCGCCAGCGCGTCCGACAGCCCCTCGACCGCGTGCTTGGTCGCGGCCAGCAGCCCCACGCCGGGATGGGCGGACTGTCCGTAGACGGACGAGCCCTGGAGGATGTGCCCGGACCGCTGGGCGCGGAGCACCGGCAACGTCGCGCGGAGCACGTTGAGCACGCCGAAGACGTTGGTGTCGAACACGGCGCGGGCCTGTGCGTCGGAGGCCTCCTCGACGGCTCCGAACAGTCCGTAGCCGGCGTTGTTGGCCACCACGTCGATGCGGCCGAACCGTGCGAGCGTGCGCTCCACCGCTTCCCGGACGGCCTGCTCGTCACGCACGTCCGCCGGGATGAGGAGCAGGCGCTTGCCGTGCACGTCGGCCAGTTCGTCCAGGGATGCGGTGTCGCGGGCGAGTGCCGCGACGGCGTCGCCGTTCTCGAGCGCCTGGAGCGTCAGTTCGCGGCCGATGCCGGACGTCGCGCCGGTGATCAGCCAGGTGCGGGGGTGGGTCTGCTGGTTGGATGTTCCATTCATGTTGCGACCGTAATGACTTAGCTCGCAACGAGTCAAGCGGGATGACGCTCCCGGTTGCCCGTTAGACGGATTAGTGCCTCTTCCCGCCTCTCCCCGCTGGGGTAGGGTGAGGGCATGAGCAGTGCGGCAGCCGGATCTCCCAAACTCAGCCCGCGCACCGTCACGCCGGCGGTGGAGACCGTGCTCGCGTTCGTGAACACGCGCGCGGACGGGTCCGGGCGGCAGGAGTTGTTCGGGGACGGGGACTCGTTCGCGGCGTGGCTGGCGGAGTACGACGAGTACGACGAGTTCGGCGGCGGCGGTGGCGGCGAAACCGGGGCGACCGATGCCGATGCGGCGGCCGCGCGCGAGCTGCGCGATGCCCTGGTGACCGTGCTGCTCGCGCACTCCGGCGACGAGGAGAGCCTGGGCGAGCCGCTGCAACGTGCCGAGCGGCACCTGCGGCGCGCGGGTGCGCTCTACCCGCTGGCGACGGTGGTCACGGCCGGCGGTGTCGAACTGGCGTCGCAGCAGGCGGGGGTGGAGCGCGTGTTCGGAACCGTACTGGCGGCGGTGACGACCTTCGCCCAGAGCAGCGACTGGGGGCGCATCAAGGCGTGCCGGAACCCCCCGTGCCATTTCGGTTTCTTCGACCGCACCCGCAACGGCGGAGGGCTGTACTGCAGCCCCGGCTGCGGCTCCCAGGTGTCCATGCGCAACTACCGCCAGCGGCAGCGCCAGGGGACTCAGGAGCCGCTCCAGGCGTGAGGACGCGCTGCCGTCGCGGAGCCTGCCGCGGTGGCAGGGCCGAGGGCGGCGTCGACGAGCCCGGGGGTCCCGACGATGCCTGATCCGTCGGAGAGTTCGCCGCGGCTGGCGGAGTCGTCCCTGGTCAGGCCCGGTCAGGCCCATGAGGCCCGATCAGGCCTGATCAGGGACATCAGCGCTGTGCGGGAACGCCGACGGATACGACTGCGTGCATTCCTGGCGAGGCCGGGCGCGCCGGGAGCGCGCCCGGGGCGCCCCGCCCGACCCAAACACC
>NZ_JBEOSA010000081.1:0-23951 GCF_040302625.1 Kitasatospora sp. NPDC097643
GCCCGACCTGGCCGGGCCGGACGCCCTGGCCCGGGTGATCGCGCCGACGCTGCTCGTGGTCGGCGGCGTAGCGCCGGGCGGGCGGCGGCTCTGTCGGCCCGGGCAGCCCGGGCGGCTCTGTCGGCCCGGGCGGCTCAGGTGGCTCAGGTGGCTCAGGAGAAGAGCCGGCGCCAGGTCTCCGGCCCGGGGTAGCCGTCGGCGTCGGCGCCGGTCCAGCCCTGGGCCTGCTGGAAGGCCTGGACGGCCTGCCGGTCGCTCTCGCTCCACTGCGGGCCGGGCCCGACCCGGTACGCGGCGCCGAAGCCCTTGCGGACGAGCTGTTCGCCGAGCCGGCGTACGTCGTCGTTGACCGCGCCCGGCCCGAACCGGTCCGGGCCGGGGAAGGCGGGCACCCCGGTGCCGGGCGGGGTGGGCGGCGGCAGCGGGGTGCCGGCGTCGATGTCGCGGCCCTTGCCGTTGACCAGGTAGTCCCAGGTGTCCTTGCCGGGGATGCCGTCGGCCTCGCTGCCGCGCCAGCCCTGGGCGAGCTGGAAGGCCTCGGTGGCCCGGCGGTCCGCCTCGCCCCACTGCGGGCCGGGGCCCTCGGTGTAGAACCGGGCGCCGCCGCGCTGCACCAGCAGCTGGCCGAGCCTGGTGACGTACGCGTTGTTCGCGCCGGGGCCGAACTTGTCCGCGCCCGGGAAGGCGGTGGCGGGGGCGCCGTCGCTGCTGCCGCCGGACAGGCCGGTGAAGCGGTACGGGAGGTAGGAGCCGGAGTTGCTCCAGTAGGCGTACGGGGTGTCCCGCTTCCTGGTGCCGGGCGAGGTCTGCTCGTAGGCGAGGTAGCGGGTGCGGGTGGCGTCGGTCCAGCCGCCGAACAGCGTCACGTGCGAACCGGCCTGCGGGTTGGCCGGGTTGTTGTAGATCAGCACGTCGCCCGGTTGGAGGTCGGCCTTGGCGATCCGCTCGGCGAAGTTCGGCAGGGTCCAGGTGGTCTGGCTGCTGCCCAGGCCCCAGGCCATCGAGACGAAGCCGGAGCAGTCCTGGCGGTAGCCGTCCGACCAGTAGCGGCCCATGCCGTACGGCACCCGCTGGTCGACCCAGGACTGGGCGCGCTGGATGATCTGCGCCCGGGTGGCCGGCCGGGCGACCGCGCCCGGGGCGGCGGAGGCGCGCTCACCGGGGGCGTCGTCGCCGTAGAGGCTGCTGACCTCGCCCTGCGGGGAGCCGGGCGGCTGGGCGGTGCTGCTGCCGCCCGGGGTGGGGCCGGGGGTGGGGGCGGGGGCCGCGGCCGCCTGGCCGGCGGCGGCCGTCCCGCCGCCCATCGCGGTGCCGACGGCGGCCATCAGCACGGCGGCCCGGCGGCGGATGCTGCGGGCCGCGGCGTGCCCGCCCTCGTGCACCGGCGCGGCGTGCCGCCGGGCGCGGCGGCGGGCGTTGCAGCCCCCGCATATGCAGTCCTCGTCCGGTTCGACCTCGTCGAACACGAGCAGCGGGGTCGGGTGGTCGGTGGGGGTCATGCTCCGCCTCTTTCCCGGTCGGCCCTGACGGCGTGACAGGACCGGCCTTCCCGGGTCGGTTCCGCGTGATACCGGGACCAAAGTCCCAAAGCGGACGGCTGGCGGCTCGGCGGGTTGCGCCGGGCGGGTGACGGCCGTTCGGCGGCCGGGGCGTGGCGCGGGCCGGGCGGAGACGGTGGCGCCGGTCCGAACCCTGGTGGGCCGTCAGCCCCGCGCCGTGGGCGGGTTGGCGGGTGAGTACTCGGGATCGGTCCAGGTCAGCGGGGTGGCGTCGGCCAGTTCGAGGACGCCGGTGACGGTCAGTTCGACCATCCGCTCGGCCCCCGGGACGCCCTCGCGGGCCTCGGCGGACCAGTCGGTCCTGGCCTCACCGGTGACCAGCAGCGCCCCGCCGGTCTCCCAGTCGGGCAGCAGCAGGCCGGCCCGCGGGTCCAGCTCCAGGTTGCCGAGGGTCAGGAACATGCTGTTGCCCGGGTACTCGGGCCAGCGCAGCCGGTCCGGCGCCACCGCCTGGAGGAAGCCCGGCAGGCCGCCCCGGTGCGAGGCGTCCACGCTGCCGTCCGGGCCGGTGGTGGCGATGAAGAAGGTGTCGGCGGTGGCGGCGGCCAGCCGCTGCGCGGTGGACAGGACCGGGCCGGCGGCCACCGGGCGCGGCGCACCGGGCGCGGGGCGGTCCAGCGGGCTGCGGCGCTGGATGTACTTGGGGCAGTTGGAGACGACCTGGTCGGCGGTGATCCGCAGGCCGCCCCGGCCGTCCGGGGCGGAGTGGCCGTTGAGCCGCATCCGGCGCCGGCCGGCCGGGTCCAGGGCGATGGTGCCGACCTGGGCCGGGCGGGTCAGCGCCTCGGCCAGCGGGTCGGCTCCGGCCGGGGTGGTGGCGACCGCCATGGTCCGCTCGTCCGGGGCCTGGAGGAAGCCGGCCGGGCCGGCCAGCTGGGTGGCCCAGACCCGGCCGTCCCGGTCGGCGGCGCCGAGGACCAGCATCCGGCGCTCGGTCAGGAAGCGGGCCGCCACCGCGGGGATGGTGTCGCGGATCGACCGGCCGGAGTGGTCGGCCCGTTCGGTGCGGCCGGCCAGGGCCTGGGCGGTCCGCTCGCCGGGGTGGTAGGGCGTGGGGGCGGTCATGGTGCCGGCGGTCATGGTGGGGCGTCTCCGATCGGCTGGGGGGGGGAGTCGGTAGCCGGGATTTAGAAGAAGCCGCAGGTGGGGGCGCCGGTGGTGGGGGCGGCCGCCTCGGTCGCGTCCACTCCGGTGCGGGTGTAGATCTCCAGCCGGATGCCGTCCGGGTCGGCGAAGAAGATGCCGCCGGAGGCCGAGCCCTCGCCGTGCGGGACGACGCCGTCGTAGGCGAAGTCGGCGCCCAGCTCGCGCAGCAGCACCTCGGCGGCGCGGACCTCGTCGAGGCTCTCGACCTCGAAGGAGAGGTGGTGCAGGCCGGGGTTGGCGGGGGCGAAGGTGCCCTCGCTCTGCTGCCAGAGCGTCACCACCAGGCGGCCGTCGCGGCCGAGCAGGGCGAAGCGGCGCTGCGGGTCGGTGCCCTCGTGGGTGACCGCCAGGCCGAACACGACGCGGTAGAAGTCGATCGAGCGGGCCAGGTCGGTGACGTTCAGTCCGACGTGGCCGGTCTGCAGGGTGCGGAGCGGGGTGGTGGTGCTGGTCATGCCTGATCACTCCCGTGGCTGGGGGCCGTCGGTGAGGCGACTGCCTAACTGGTACTCACGAAGGTACGGGTTATGTGATGGGGCGTCAACCGGTATGGGGTCACGAAGGGGTTAGGTTGGGCGGCGGGCCGGAAAACCGAGGACCCCGCCGGGCACGGGGCCCGACGGGGTCGGAGTGGTTCGGAGGGATGCGGAGCGGTTCGGAGGGTTCGCCGCGGCGGGGCCGGGGCTACTCCCACTCCCAGCGGATGCCGATGTGGCCCGGCTGCTGGTCCGGGGCCAGCACGTGGGCGCTCGCGGAGGCGCCGATCCAGAGCTGCTCGCGGCGGTGGTCGACGTCCGCCCCCGGCTCGCGGTCGTAGCGCTCGCAGTGCGCCGGGACGGCCGCCGGGTCGAAGTGCACCTGGAGCACGTACTCGCGCACCTGGGTGGCGAAGCGGCGGCTGTACTCCATGGTCGGGCCGCCGGGCGGGATCTCCACCTCGTACTCGAAGACCGTGCTGTCGCCGAGCGCCAGCGGGCGGTCCAGCATCAGCTCGCCGACGGTCAGGCCGACGTCCGGGCGGCGGCGGACCCGGCCCAGCCGGCCGTGCCGGACCGCGGTGATCTCGGGGCAGCCGGTGGCCTCCTCGTCGGCCTTGTGCACGACCAGGCAGCGGCCGACGCCGCCGACGGTGGCGCGCACCACCTGGCGCATCCGCAGCAGGTTGCCGCGCCGCTCGGCGTCGACGTAGTACGAGTCGTGGATGCTCAGCCGCTCCAGCTCACCGGCCGGCGGCGCGTCCAGCTCGGCGAAGATGTCCGCGATCTCCTGCTCGCCCGGCCAGACGTCCTCCAGCCCGAGGTGCAGGGTGTTGGCGGCGGCGGCCCAGCGGCCGCGCGGGCGCGGCGGGCCGAGCAGCGAGGAGAGCGAGCTGTGCGGCAGCGCGAGCAGCTCCTCCAGCAGGTGGACGGCGCGCAGCGAGCTGGCCCGTTCGGGCTGGCTGCGGCCGCGCCGCCAGTAACTGAGGGTGGTGACGCTGACCCTGACACCGCGTTGGGCGAGGGCGGCCCTGATCCGGTCCAGGCTGAGCCCGCTGGCCTCGATGGCCAGGTGCAGGGTGTCCGCGAAGCCGCCCGCGGGGGCGGGCCGCCCGGCGGAGGGCGTGGCAACCGGCGCCGGCGCGGGTACGGGCGAACCGGGGCGTTCCGGTCGCGGTCCGACCAACCGGAGCCGCGCGGCGTCGTGCGGCTGCTGTGCGGCCATGCGGTAACCCTCCCCACCAGGTGACTTCGGCGGGACCGGAACGGCGTCGGAACGCGCCGGCAACGGCTTCACCGAGCTTTGGGGAACCCTATGCACGGTCGAGAGGCTACGTCATCAGTCGTGCGTATGACAGTGCTCACGGCAGGTGAACCGGATGGTTATCGATCTTGAAACAGTCCGGAAACACGGCGGGAACCGGAGCACCCGCCGGCCGGGGAACGGACACCGCCGGGGCGGGCCCTGTCGGCGCCGCCCCGGCGGGGGTCAGGTGGTGCTACCGGCCGGTGATCAGGAGACGTTCAGCGCGACGTCGTCGATCACGAAGCTGGTCTGCATCGAGGAGTCCTCGGTGCCGGTGAACTTGACGGTGACGGTCTGGCCCGCGAAGGAGGTCAGGTCCAGGGTCTTCTGCACGTAGCCGGCGGCCGCGTTCACGTTGGAGTAGGTCGCCAGCGTGGTGCTGTTGGCCTGCACGGTCAGCTTGTCGTACGCGGTGGAGCCGGTCTCCGCGGTGTCGATGTGCAGCCAGAAGGTCAGCTTGGCGGAGGTGCAGCCGGCCGGGATCGACACGGTCTGCGACACGGTGTCGGTGTGGGCGGAGCCGTAGCCGTCCATCCAGGCCTTCCAGCTGCCGGAGTGGGCCGCCTGGGAGGTGCCGTTGTCGAGGACGCCGCTGGAGGCCGTCCACGGGGCGGCGGTGCCGGTCTCGAAGCCGCCGTTGCCGACCAGCTGGGCCGCGGTGCAGCCGCCGGACGGCGGCGGGGTGGTGCCGCCGAGCAGGGCGGTGGTCAGCACGTCGGCGACCGGGGTGCCCCAGCCGGTGACCTGGTCGTAGCCGGCCTTGGCCGGGAAGTCCTGGTTCGAGCCGGTGGTCACGTCGTGGAACGCGGTGCCGTAGTTGCTGCTGTTCGCCACCGAGTACAGCCGCGGGCTGGCCTCGCCCAGGACCGGCTGACCGGCCGCCTTGGCCTTCTGGTTGAACTGGGCCGCGTAGCCGGACCAGAGCGGCGCGGCCGCGCTGGTGCCGCCGTAGACCTGCCAGCCGCCGGCCGTGTAGATCGCGAAGCCGCTCGCCGGGTCGGCGTTGGAGGAGACGTCCGGGACGGTGCGCATGGTGCCGCTGACGCCGGTGCCGGTCTGCCAGCTCGGCTTGCTGAACACGGTGGAGACGCCGCCGCCGGCGGTGCTCCAGGCGCTCTCCGAGGAGTAGGCGGTGCCGGAGACCTTGAGGTTGGTGCCGCCGACACCGGTCTGGTGCGGGCTGGACGCCGGGAAGTCGACCGCCTTGACGGTCGAGCCGCTGGTGGAGCGGGTGCAGTCGCGCGAGCCGTCGTCACCGGAGGCGGAGAAGATCGAGATGCCCTGGGCGGCGGCCTGCTTGAAGGCGTTGTCGACCGCGGTCATCGAGGCGGCGGTGGTGTCCGGCTCGCAGGAGCCCCAGGAGATGGAGATGACCGAGGCGCGGTTGTCGGCCACGATCTTGTTGGCCATGTCGATCTCGCCCTGGTCGCTGTTCGGGGCCTCGTAGATCAGCTGGGTGGCCTTGGGCGCCGCGCCGCGGACGATCTCGCTGTCCAGCTCGACCTCGCCCTGGCCCTGGCCCGGCGTGGTGTCGTAGTTGGCGCCGTCCACCGAGACGGTGGAGACGGCCGGGCCGGTCAGGCCGTACTGCGAGTCGTAGGTGGTCAGGTTGGTCTTGCTGTAGCCGTCGAACTCCCACAGCGCGACCGTGACGCCGGTGCCGTCCGCGCCGGTCTTGTTCAGGTTGTAGGCGCCGTCGTACTGCGCGGGGCCGAAGCCGCTCGGGGTGGCGGTGGTCGCGTTCGGGGCGGCGGTGCCCGGGGTGCTCTGCGGCTTGGCGATGCGGTTCTTGCGCACCGCGTGGTTGTCGAGGCCGTGCACGCCCTGGACCACGGCGGCCAGGTCGGCCGGGATCGAGGCGGCGGCGTCGTTCGCGAAGAAGGCGCGCTGGAGCTGCGGGTCGACGTACGAGCTCTCGTGCGTGCCGAACGCCTGCGAGACCTGCGCGGTGGTGCCGTGGGCGCTGACCACCTGGCGGTTGGCGCTCACCTCGGTGACGGTCAGGCCCTGGGCGGCCAGGTAGGTCTTGACCTGGTCGACGGCCGCCTGGGTCGGGCCGAACTGCGCGGTGAACTGCTCCGGCGTCAGGTACTTGCCGAACTCCGGGGCGCCCGGGGTGGTGACCGCGGTGAGGAAGTGGTCCAGCGCGTCGGTGTTGCGCAGCTTCAGGCTGACGGCGATGGAGATCTGCTGCTCGGCCGGGACGTCGCCCTTCTTCTCCGACTGGGCGACCGCGGGGTTCACGGTGTTCGGCAGCGCGACGCGCGGGGCGGCGTTGGGGGCGGCGGCCTGCGCGGTGGAGACGCCGAGCGAGACGGCGGTCAGCGGCAGCACGGCTATGGCCGCGGCGAGGGCGAGGGTACGGGGGCGCAACGGATCCTCCTCTGGCCGGCTGTGGGGGCCGGCAAGGGGCACACGCGTTCCGGGGTAGAACGCTGGCTAGAACATGTCAGAACGGATCCGGGAATTGGCTCATGGTCAAGCAATTCGTTGCTAAAAAACAGTCAAGTGTGGAGGCCTGGAATCGCGGAGCTTTCATACAGTGAATGTCTGGAATTCCTGGGGCCGGTCCATACCAATTCGGGACGAGCCGGGCCGACGTAGAATCGGTGCCGACCGAGGGAGGACCATGACGGACCGGAAGGCAGACCCGCGCGACCCGCGGCCGCTGATCGGGGAGCCGCTGGCGCTCGACCTGCTGAACACGCGTTGGGCCGGCGCGCCCGTCAACGACCTGCTGGCCGAGTCGGACGGGTACGGGATCTGGCTCTCCTCGGCCGGTCTCACCGACCGCTGCCGGGTGGCGGACGCCGGGCTCGACGCGCTGCGGGAGGCCCGCGAGGCGATCGCCGGAGCGGTCCACGAGCTCCACGCCACAGGCGAGTTGGGGCCGACGGTGGTGTCCCGGCTGAACGGCGTGCTGCGGCACGGACGGCTGCGGCGGGAGCTCGGCCCGCAGGGCCCGACCGAGCACGTCGAGATGGACCGGCCGGAGTGGCTGGCGGCCTGGCTGGCGGTGGACGACTTCCTCGACCTGCTCGACCAGGGGGTGCGCCGCATCAAGCAGTGCGCGCACGAGGCGTGCATTCTGTATTTCCTCGACACCTCGCAGAACGGGCGCCGACGGTGGTGCCGGATGGCGGTGTGCGGGAATCGGGCGAAGGCCGCGCGGCACTACGAGAAGGCCCGGGGTTAACTTTCGACCGAACGAAAGGTCGGGCGGATGCGGGGTTCGTCCCCGCACCCGCCCGGGGTGGGATCAGGCCTGGGCGGGGGTGCCGAGCCAGGTGGTGAGGGCGGTGCGGAGCTCGTTCTGGCCGGGGTCGATGCCGGCCCAGGCGACGTAGCCGTCGGGGCGGATCAGCAGCACGGTGTCGCGCAGCTTGCCGTGCGGGTCGGCGGGGGCGGCGGTGACCATGCGGTCGGCCCAGGGCTCGGCGGCGACCAGCTCGTCATTGCTGACCAGGATGAACTTCCCGGTGCGCAGCGCCTCGTAGAGCCGCTCGGGGGCGGCGGGCCCGCCGTCGGCGGGCTTGCGCAGGCCGGTCAGCCGCAGGTCCGGGACGCGACGGCCGACCTGCGGGTGGGAGCCCTTGGGGGCGGGGTAGGCGATGCCGATGCCGGAGACCATCCGGGCGCCGCGCTCGGTGACCGGGTCGAGGTGGCTGCCGAGCGCGACGAGCGCCCCGCGCAGCGCGCGGGTGGGGGCGGACTCGGCGAGCGCGAGCCGGATCAGCGCGCCGGAGGTGCGCAGCACGGTGCGGCCGACCGGGTGCCGCTCGGTCTGGTAGGTGTCGAGGAGGGCGTCGGTGGCCCGGCCCCGGAGGACGGCGGCGAGCTTCCAGGACAGGTTGGCGGCGTCCTGGAGGCCGGTGTTCATGCCCTGGCCGCCGGCCGGCGAGTGGCAGTGGGCGGCGTCCCCGGCCAGGAAGACCCGGCCGGAGCGGTAGTTGGGGGCCTGGCGCTCGTCGCTGTGGAAGGTGGAGCTCCAGCGGACGTCGTGCAGGCCGTAGTCCTCGCCGAGGATGGTCCGGGCGAGTCCGGCGAGGCGCTCGGGCGAGGGGACGGTGCCGTCCGGCTGCCGCTCCTTGCGGTCCCAGGCGATGAGCCGGAACCAGCCGTCGCCGAACGGGGCGAGGAAGGCGAAGCCGGCCTCGTTGGCGCCGACGGTGACGGTCTCGGCGGGCTCGCGCTCCAGCCGGACGTCGGCGAGCAGCACCGAGTCGACCACCGACTCGCCGGGGAACGGGATGCCGAGCAGGTCGCGGACGGTGGAGCGGACGCCGTCGGTGCCGACCGCGTACCGGGCGCGGTGGGTGGCCGTGCCGCCGTCGGAGCCGCGGGTCTCCAGGGTGACGCCGTCGGCGTCCTGGCGCAGGCCGGTGACCTCGGCGCCGCGCAGGACGGTCGCGCCGGCCTTCACCGCGCGCTCGTGGAGCAGCCGTTCGGTCTGGTACTGCGGGGTGATCAGGACGAACGGGAAGCGGGTCGGCAGCGAGCCGAGGTCGATCGCGAAGCGGTCGAACATCCGCAGGCCGGTGAGCGGGCGGCCGGTGGCGATGAGGTCCTCGGCGAGGTCGCGGGCGTCCAGGAGTTCCAGACTGCGGGCGTGCACCGCGAAGGCCCGGGTGAGGTTGGACTCGGTGCCGCGCTTCTCCAGGACGGTGACGCGGACCCCGGCGGCGGCGAGGTCGCCGGCGAGCAGCAGCCCGGTCGGTCCGGCGCCGACGATCAGGACCTCGGTGTCGATCGCTTGCTCGGTCATGTGTCAGCTCCCGGGGTTCGGAGGGTGGTTGGACGTGGTCCGCCTTCCCAGCCTCCCATCATCGCCGTCCCGGGCGGGCCGAAAACCCGGGCCCCCCGGGCGCGCGAGGCGACCGGGGGGCCCGGGGACGTGCGGGAACGGCTCAGCTGTGCCGGCGGATCTCCACCGTGCGGAACCGGTTGGCGACGAACGCGCCGTCGCAGTAGGCGGAGTTGGCGGCCGGGTTGGCGCCGGTGCCGTGCAGGTCGGAGAAGGCGGCGGTCTGGTTGGCGTACACCCCGCCGGTCAGGTTGAGCGACAGCGAGACGCCGGCGTCGAGCGCGGCCTCGACCAGCAGCGCCTCGACCTCGGGCGAGGTGGTGTAGCCGGAGGCCGTCATGGCGCCCTTCTCGCGGACCGTGGTGCGCAGCAACTCGACCGCGGCGGCGGCGGATTCGACGGCGACGGCGAAGGAGACCGGGCCGAAGCACTCGCTGCGGAAGACCGAGCGGTCGTCCGGCTTGTCGGCGTCCAGCTTGACCAGCGCGGGGGTGCGCACGGTCGCGTCGGGGAAGTCGGGCGAGGTCACCGCGCGCGGGGCGAGGACGAGCTCGCCGTACTCGCCGTCGGCCGCGGCGGCCGAGCGCTCCAGCACGCCCGGGTTGACCACGGCGCCGAGGATGGCGGCGGCGCGGGCGTCGTCGGAGAGCAGGCCCTCGATCGCACCGGCGAGGTCGGTGACGACCTGGTCGAAGGACTTCTCGCCCTGGTCGGTGGCGATGCCGCCGCGCGGGATCAGCAGGTTCTGGGGGGTGGTGCACATCTGGCCGCTGTACAGCGACAGCGAGAAGGCCAGGTTGTTCAGCATGCCCCGGTAGTCGTCGGTGGAGTCGACGACCACCGCGTTGACGCCGGCCTTCTCGGTGTAGACGTCGGCCTGCTTGGCGTTCTGCTCCAGCCAGTCGCCGAAGGCGGTCGAGCCGGTGTAGTCGATCATCCGGATCTCGGGGCGGACGGCGAGCTCCTTGGCGACGGTGCCGCCCTCGTGCTCGGCGGCCAGGCAGACCAGGTTGGGGTCGAAGCCGGCCTCGGCGAGCACCTCGCGGGCGATCGCGACGGTCAGCGCGAGCGGCAGGACGGCGCGCGGGTGCGGCTTGACCAGCACCGGGTTGCCGGTGGCCAGGGAGGCGAACAGGCCGGGGTAGCCGTTCCAGGTCGGGAAGGTGTTGCAGCCGATCAGCAGCGCGAGGCCGCGCGGGACGACGGTGAAGTCCTTGGTCATCACCAGCGGGTCGCGCTTGCCCTGCGGCTTGGTCCAGCCGGCCTGCCGGGGCAGCCGGGTCTGCTCGGCGTACGCGTAGGCGACGGCCTCCAGGCCGCGGTCCTGGGCGTGCGGGCCGCCGGCCTGGAAGGCCATGCCGTACGCCTGGCCGGTGGTGTGCATGACGGCGTTCGCGAACTCGTGCGAGCGGGCGTTGATCCGGTGCAGGATCTCCAGGCAGACGGCGGCCCGCTCCAGCGGGGTGGCGGCGGCCCAGGCCGGGCGGGCGGCGGTCAGTGCGGCGATCAGCGCGTCCGGGCCGGCGTGCGGGTAGCCGATGCCGAGCTCGACGCCGTACGGGGAGTGCTCGCCGCCGACCAGGTCGCCGTCGGCGGGGTGGCCGGCCAGTGGGAACGGCTTGCCGAGCAGGGCGTCGAACGCGGCCTTGCCGTCCGCGGGGCCGCTCTCGCCGTACGCCTTGGGGAACTCGGGGTAGGGCGACCAGTAGTCGCGCTTGGCGGCGGCGTCGAGCGCGGCGTCCAGGGTGGCCTGGTGGCGCTGAACCAGCTCGCTGACGAGGGGGTGGGTGACCGCTGCGGACATCTGGGCGCTCCTCAGAGGGGAGGACGGGACACGTCACAGAGTAACCGAACGATCGGTCGGCTCAAGAGGGTCTGCGGGCCCGAATTCCGGGAAACGCACCGGGGGCGCGTCCGTGGCGGACGCGCCCCCGGGGGGTCGGTGGGGGGCCGGTCTACGGCACGCCGAGCTCGAACAGGACGTACCCGCCGAACCAGCCGGAGGCGACCGCGCCGGTGGTCAGCACGGTGACCAGCACCGGCAGGCTCAGCTTGCGCAGCCCGATGGCCAGCGCGATGAACAGCGGGAAGGCGGGCAGCAGGTAGCGCGAGACGTTGCCGAAGATGCCCAGGCTGCCGAGCACCGAGACGATCGTGGCCAGCGTGTAGGCGGTCAGCACCAGCGGCGGGCGCAGCCGGATCAGCAGCACGATCAGCACCGGCAGGGTGAACACGAACAGGGTGGCCAGCAGGTCCGGCACCGGGTACGCGAACGGGTAGTCGCCGCGCCCCAGCAGCACGCCCCGGATCGCGTGCCAGCTGCCCTGGCCCCAGTCGAAGTAGTGCAGCCAGGAGTCGCGCTGAAGCCGGAAGTAGCCGCCCCACTCGCCGACCCGCCAGCCCACCCAGCCGACGTAGCCGAGCAGGCCCACCGGGGCCATCAGCAGCGCGGCCAGCGGGCGCAGCACGCCGCTCTCCCGCCGGTACAGCTCCACCAGCGCGGCCAGGCCGACCGCGCCGATCAGCGCCGCGGCGGTCGGCCGGTTCAGCCCGGCGACGAGGGTGACCACCCCGGCCGCGATCCACTGCTTGGCCATCACGCAGTAGCAGGCCCAGGCGGCCAGCGCGACGAAGAGGGAGTCCGAGTAGACCGCCCACTCGGCGCCCGAGCCCGGGGCGATCGCCCAGAGCCCGGCCGCGATCACGCCCGCCCGGGGGCCGGCCAGCCGGTCCACCACGGCGTAGATCCCGGCCGCGGCGAACAGTGAGGCCACCACCGAGACCAGCATCCCGGCGCCGTACAGGCCGAGGCCGGTGACGTCCGAGACGCCCCGCATCAGGCCCGGGTAGAGCGGGAAGAACGCGGCCGAGTTCTGCTCGATGGTGAAGCCGACCGGGCCGTTCGGGACGGGGATCAGCGCGGGGTGGTACCCGAACTCGGCCACCTGCTGGTACCACCAGCCGTCCCAGCTGGCCAGGACGTCCCACGGGTTGGCACCGCCGCCGAACCGGGGGTGCTTCTTGAGGTAGTCGCCGGAGAAGGAGAGCAGCTTCATGAAGACGGTGAAGCCGATCAGCTTGAGCACCGCGTAGCACCAGACGGCCGGGCCGAACCGGATCACCAGGGCGCGACCGCGCTCCCGCCAGCCGGCTCCGGGCGCGGCGTTCGGCTCATCGCTGCGCTGCTCGGGCACGTCGGAGGCGACGGCCGGTATTGCGGTCATCAGACTGGACCCCACCCTGCTGGACGCGGACGATCGTTCGCCGAGTCTAAGGCGTGGGGGTCGGGCCTGGTGTGGACCAACGGACCCGATCGCGTAGCGCGTGGGGCGGGGCCGGTGCGGACCGACGGACCCGATCGCGTAGTGCGTGGGGCGGCCGGGGATACTCGGAGGATGGCCGATCACACCACGCGCACCGCCTACACCGTGGAGTCACTGCTCGCGGTGACCGTCGACGTGTTCAACGAGCGCGGTTACGACGGCACCTCGATGGAGGACCTGTCCCGGGCCGCCGGGATCTCCAAGTCCTCGATCTACCACCACGTGCGCGGCAAGGAGGAGCTGCTGCGGCTGGCCGTCGGGCGGGCGCTGGACGGGTTGTTCGCGATCCTGGCCGAGCCGGCGGCGGTGGAGGGCCCGGCGGTGGAGCGGCTGGAGCACGTGGTGCGCCGCACCGCCGAGGTGCTGCTGG
Source organism: Kitasatospora sp. NPDC097643 (assembly GCF_040302625.1). Lineage (NCBI taxonomy): Bacteria > Bacillati > Actinomycetota > Actinomycetes > Kitasatosporales > Streptomycetaceae > Kitasatospora > Kitasatospora sp. NPDC097643. The sequence goes on from NZ_JBEOSA010000081.1 coordinate 12,985, forward strand.
CGGAGCTGCCGTACGTGACGCTGCTGCTGCGGGTGCGCGGCAACACGGCCACCGAGCTGTGGGCGTTGGAGCGGCGGCGGGAGTTCGACCACCAGGTCGCCGAGCTGCTGCGGGCGGCCGTCGCGGACGGTGCGCTGCGGGCGGACGTCGAGCCGCGGCTGGCCACCCGGCTGCTGTTCGGCATGATCAACTCGATCGTGGAGTGGTACCGGCCGGGCCTCAAGGCGGCCGACGGGGTGGCCGACGCGGTCGTCCACCTGGCCTTCGACGGGCTGCGCGCCCAGTAGCCGCCTCGGGGGATCGGCCCGGCGGGGATCGGCCCGCGGGGATCAGTCCGGCGGGACCTGGTCGGTCTCCTCGAACACCAGCATGGTTCGTGTGCCAAGTACCTGCGGGATGGACTGGATGCGGTTCAGCACCAGCTCCCGCAGGGCGTGGTTGTCGGCGGTGTGCACCAGCAGCAGTACGTCGAAGTCCCCGCCGACCAGGGCGATGTGGGCGACCCCGGGGAGCTCCAGCAGCTGCTCCCGGACGGTACGCCAGGAGTTCTGGACGATCTTCAGGGTGATGTACGCGGACGCGCCCTGACCGGCCCGTTCGTGGTCGACCCGGGCGGTGAAGCCGCGGATCACGCCGTCCTCGACCATCCTGGAGATCCGGGCGTACGCGTTCGCCCGGGACACGTGCACCCGCTCGGCCACCGAGCGGATCGAGGCGCGACCGTCCTGCTGCAGCAGCCGCAGGATCGACCGGTCGACACGGTCGAGTCTGGACATCTGTTCAGCCGACATGACCCCCCACCCTCACCGATTGGACGCACTGCCACCAGTCGACCGCCGCTCAGGCCGAATGTCCACCACCTTGTCACGCTTCTGGTCAAGATGAACAGACGACCGAACAATCGGTAGGGAGCCCCCGCCACCCCTGGAGGTGCCCCGAGATGACCGTTCTCGACCACAGACACCACACGGCGGTACCCGGCTGGCTGCCCGGGGCCACCGCCCCCCGCACCGACCCGGCACCGCTGCTCCCGGACGTCTCCCCCGTCCGGGTGCTCGGCACCCCCGAGCTGGAGAAGTACGACCCGGCGCTGCTGCGCGAGCTGTACCGCCGCCTGGTGGTCGGCCGCCGCTACAACCAGCAGGCCACCACCCTGACCAAGCAGGGCCGGCTCGCCGTCTACCCGGCGTCCACCGGCCAGGAGGCCTGCCAGATCGCCGCCGCGCTGGTGCTCGGCGAGCAGGACTGGCTGTTCCCCAGCTACCGCGACACCCTCGCGGTGGTCTCCCGGGGCGTCGACCCGCTGGAGGCGCTGACCCTGCTGCGCGGCAACGCCCACACCGGCTACGACCCGCGCGCCAGCCGGACCGCCCCGCTCTGCACCCCGCTGGCCACCCAGGCCCCGCACGCCGTCGGGCTGGCGCACGCCGCCCGGCTGAGCGGCGACCCGGTGGTCGCGCTGACCATGCTCGGCGACGGCGGCACCAGCGAGGGCGACTTCCACGAGGCGCTGAACTTCGCCGCGGTGCTCCAGGCCCCGGTGGTCTTCCTGGTGCAGAACAACGGCTACGCCATCTCCGTCCCGCTCAGCGCGCAGTCCGCCGCGCCCAGCCTGGCCCACAAGGCCGTCGGCTACGGCATGCCGGGCCGACTGGTGGACGGCAACGACGCGCCGGCCGTGCACTCCGTGCTGGCCGAGGCGGTCGAGCGGGCCCGCAGCGGCGGCGGCCCGACCCTGGTCGAGGCGCTGACCTACCGGATCGAGGCGCACACCAACGCCGACGACGCCACCCGCTACCGCACCGAGCCCGAGGTGGACGCCTGGCGGGAGCACGACCCGATCCTGCTGATGGAGCGCGCGCTGCGCGGGCTCGGCGTCCTGGACGACGTGCTGGTGCAGGAGGCCGCGGACGAGGCGGAGGCCCTGGCGGCCCGGATGCGCGCCGAGTTCCACGCCGACCCCGAGCTGGACCCGATGGCCCTGTTCGCCCACGTCTACGCCGAGCCGACCCCGCAGCTGCGGGAGCAGGCCGCCCAGTTGTCCGCCGAACTGGCCGCCGAGGCCGAGGTGCAGCACTAATGAGCACTGCCGTATCGACGCGCACCGCCACCATGGCGCAGGCGCTCAACTCCGCCCTTCGCGACACCATGCGCGAGGACCCGACGGTGCACGTGCTCGGCGAGGACGTCGGCGCGCTCGGCGGCGTCTTCCGGATCACCGACGGCCTGACCGCCGAGTTCGGCCCGGACCGCTGCCTGGACACCCCGCTCGCCGAGGCCGGCATCCTCGGCACCGCGATCGGCATGGCGATGTACGGGCTGCGCCCGGTGGTCGAGATGCAGTTCGACGCCTTCGCCTACCCGGCGCTGGAGCAGCTGTTCTCGCACGTCGCCAAGATGCGCAACCGCACCGCCGGCCGGCTCCCGCTGCCGATCACCGTCCGCGTCCCGTACGGCGGCGGCATCGGCGGCGTCGAGCACCACAGCGACGCCTCCGAGGCGTACTACACCAGCACCCCCGGCCTGCACGTGGTCACGCCCGCGACGGTCGCCGACGCGTACGGGCTGCTGCGCGCCTCGATCGCCTCCGACGACCCGGTGATCTTCCTGGAGCCCAAGCGGCTCTACTGGGGCAAGACCGAGTTCGACCCGGTGGCGCCGGTCGAGCCGATCGGGCGGGCGGTGCTGCGGCGCCCCGGCACCTCGGCGGTCCTGATCACCTACGGGCCCTCGCTGCCGGTCTGCCTGGAGGCGGCCGAGGCGGCCAAGGCCGAGGGCTGGGACCTCGCGGTGCTGGACCTGCGCACCCTGGTGCCGTTCGACGACGAGACGGTCACCCGGGTGGTGCGCTCGCTCGGCCGGGCCGTGGTGGTGCACGAGGCGAGCGGCTTCGGCGGCACCGGCGCGGAGATCGCCGCCCGGGTCACCGAGCGCTGCTTCCACCACCTGGCCGCGCCCGTGCTGCGGGTCACCGGCTTCGACATCCCGTACCCGCCGCCGATGCTGGAGCACCACCACCTGCCCGGGGTGGACCGGATCCTGGACGCGGTCGCCCGCCTCCAGTGGGAGGACGGTCGATGATGCCCGTCGTGCGCGAGTTCAAGCTGCCCGACCTCGGTGAGGGGCTCACCGGGGCCGAGGTGGTGCGGTGGATGGTCGAGGTCGGCGAGGTGATCGCGGTCGACCAGCCGGTGGTCGAGGTGGAGACCGCGAAGGCCGTGGTGGAGGTGCCCTGCCCGTACGGCGGGGTGGTCACCGCCCGGTACGGCGAGGAGGGCGAGGAGATCGCCGTCGGCGCGCCGCTGGTGACGGTCGCGGTGGCCGCCGCGGAGGGGTCGGCGGGCGCCGTGGGGTCGGAGGGCCCGGTGGCTCCGGTGGCGGAGGCCGTCGAGCGGCCGCTGGTCGGGTACGGGGTCGCCGAGCCCGACCGGGGCGGGCGGCGGCGCCGGGTGGGGGTGGCGGCTGCCGCCGCTCCTGCTGCTGCGGCCGCCGCTGTCGCGGTGGCTGCGCCGGTGGCTCCGGCCGCTCCGGCCGCTCCGGTCGTGGTGCCGGTGATCTCGCCGCTGGTGCGGCGGCTGGCCCGGGAGCAGGGTGTCGACCTGACCGCGCTGACCGGCAGCGGCCCGGACGGGCTGATCATGCGTGCGGACGTCGAACGGGCGGTCGCGGCGAAGGTGGCCGCGCCGGCCGCCGCCGTTCCGGTGCCGCAGGAGGGCGTCGTCCCGCTGCGCGGGCTGCGCAAGGCGGTGGCCGAGAAGCTCAGCCGCAGCCACCGGGAGATCCCCGCCGCGACCTGCTGGGTGGACGCGGACGCCACCGAACTGATGGCGCTGCGGCGGCAGTTGAACGCCACGCCGGGCCCGAAGGTGAGCGTGCTGGCGCTGCTCGCGCGGATCTGCACGGTCGCGCTGGCGCGCTTCCCCGAGCTCAACTCCAGTGTGACGGAGGACGGTTCGGGCATCATCCGGCATTCGGCGGTGCACCTGGGCTTCGCCGCGCAGGGCGAGCGCGGCCTGGTCGTCCCGGTGGTTCGGGACGCGCAGTCCCTCACCACCGAGCAACTCGGCGAGGAGCTGGGCCGGTTGACCGCATCGGCGCGGGACGGCTCGCTGGCCCTGGCCGAACTGACCGGCGGCACCTTCACGTTGAACAACTACGGGGTGTTCGGCGTGGACGGCTCCACCCCGATCCTCAACCACCCGGAGGCGGCGATGCTCGGCGTCGGCCGGATCGTCGCCAAACCCTGGGTGCACGAAGGGGAGTTGGCGGTGCGCGAGGTGACGCAGCTGTCGTTCACCTTCGACCACCGGGTCTGCGACGGCGGGACGGCGGGCGGCTTCCTGCGGTTCGTCGCGGACTGCGTGGAGCACCCCGGGGTGCTGCTGCGGCAGCTCTGACCGGCCCGACCTGCCGGTACGGTAGCCCTGAGTGGACGGAGAGACACCCAGGGCGACCACAGATCGAGTGAGAGTAGCGCGTCCCGGGCCCGGGTGTCCGGGCTTCGCGCGATTTGTCGGATGAGCACTTCGGGCGTGCCACGCTGCCTAGGCGTCAACAGGGACAAGCCAGGTGGTGGCGCAGGCCGGCCGGAGGCGAAACGATTCTCTTGGGTACTCGAAACGTTGCGGTGAAGTCCCGCAGAACTCTTCTGGTCCGCACCGGGCACGGCTCGGCAGGCGTCTCCGCCGTCCCGGGAATGCCGGAGCTCCCGTCGGAGGCGCCCTCGGCGCCGGCCCACGAACAGGCGCAGGCGCCGGCCGAGGTCCCGGGGCCGGTCCCCGAACGGCCGCCGATGCCGCTCGACCCGCCGGACCTCCCGCCGCCGCTGCCGGCGGACGCGCCGACGGCCTTCCTGCCGCCGGTGCCGGCGGACGCGCCGACGGCCTTCCCGCCGCCGGTGCCGCAGGGCGTACCGGAGCCGCCGAGCCGGCCGCCGGCCGTCCCCGCGCCGAGCTTCCCGGATCCGACGCCGCCGCCCGCCACACCCGCCTTCCGCCCGCTGTTCACCGACGCTCCCGGCCTCAACTGGTCGGGCCCTGGGGACAGTTGGAGCCACGCCTGGGCCGTGCAGATGGTCGGCGAGGAGCGCCCGGGGCCGCCGCAGGCCGCCGCCACCCTCCCCGGGCCCGGCCCGGACGCCGCCGAACAGCCGCCCACCGCACGGGACATCGAGCTGATCCGGGCCAGCCTGGCCGTCGTCGAACCCGTCGCCGACCGGGCCACCGCGCACTTCTACGCGCTGATCTTCCTGCACCACCCCGAGGTCCGCTCGCTCTTCCCGGCCGCCATGGACGTCCAGCGCGACCGTCTGTTCCGCGCCCTGCTGGCCGCCGCCCGCGGCGCCGACGACCCGGAGGCCCTGCACAGCTACCTGAGCGCGCTCGGCCGCGGCCACCGTCGGTACGGCACGCTGACCGGCCACTACGGCCCGGTGGGGGAGTGCCTGGTGCAGGCGCTGGCCCGGTACGCGGGCAGCCGCTGGGACGCCGAGACCGAACTGGCCTGGCGCCGGGTGTACCGGCTGGTCTCCTCGATCATGATCGAGGCCGCCGAGGAGGCCGCCCGCACCTCGCCGGCCTGGTGGCACGGCGAGGTGGTGCGGCACGAGCGCCGCACCCGGGACGTCGCGGTGATCACCGTCCGGCCGGACCAGGCCTACCCGTACCGGGCCGGGCAGTACACCAGCCTGGAGACGCCCTGGTGGCCGCGGGTCTGGCGGCACTTCTCCTTCGCCTCCGCACCCCGCCCGGACGGGCTGCTGACCTTCCACGTGAAGGCCGTCCAGGCGGGCTGGGTGAGCAACGCGCTCGTGCACCGGGCCGCGCCCGGGGACGTCCTGCGGCTGGGCCCGGCGGCCGGCTCGATGACCGTGGACCACACCGCCGGCGCCGAACTGCTCTGCCTCGGCGGCGGCACCGGCATCGCCCCGATCCGCGCGCTGGTCGAGGAGCTGGCCGAGCACGGCACCCCGGTCCGCTCCGTCGAGCTCTTCTACGGCGCCCGCCGCGCCGTCGAGCTGTACGACCTGGACGGGCTGCGCGACCTGGCCCGGCGGCACCGCTGGCTGACGGTGCGGCCGGTGCTCTCCGGCACCGGCCCGACCGAGGGCGCGCTGACCGGTGAACTGCCCGAGGTGGTGGGCCGGTTCGGCCCGTGGGCCGGCCGCGAGGCGTTCCTCAGCGGGCCGCCCGCGATGGTCCGCCGGGGCGTCGGCGTGCTGCTGCGCGCGGGCGTGCCGGCCGAGCGGATCCGGCACGACCTGGTGGGCGACCTGGCCGCGGGCTGACAGGGCCCGCGGATCAGCCGAGATCGGGGGCGAGCAGCGCCCGGACCCCCTCGATGTTGGCCGCCAGGTACGCCCGCAGCCGGGGCGGGACGACGTTCACCGAGGTGACGCCCTCGCGGGTGAACGGCAGCCGGACCACCTCGTACTCGCCGTTGGGCTCGTCCACCTCCGGCCCGTGCCGCCGGCTGAGGTCCATCGAGGCGAGCCGGCAGACGAAGAAGTGCTGCACCTTGACCCCGTGCGGGTGGAGCAGCGTGCCGTCGTCGTGGTGGGTGTGGCTGATGGTGTCGACGAAGGCGGGTACCACGTCGACGATCTTGCCGCCGAGCTCCTCGTCCACCTCGCGGTGCAGCGCCTCCACCACCGTGCGGTCGCCGCGCTCGACCCCGCCGCCGGGGGTGATCCAGTACGGGTGCGGCGAGCCCGCCCGGACCCGCCGGATCAGCACGATCGACGCCGGGCCGTACGGGTTGTCCGGGTCCAGCTCCAGCAGGATCGCCCGCGCGGTGCGCTTCACGACGGGGCGTGGTGGCGGAGTGCGGTCGACGGGGCCCATGGCCACCTCCGGGGCTGGAGCGTTGTGCGGGAGTCTCCCGCGGGACGACCCGGTCGAAACCCGCCCGAACCCGAACGCCCCGCCGAACCCGAACGCCTCGGCGACGCCGCCACCGGGCCTTCCCCAGCCTCCGGCCGGGGGGACCCCCATCGACGAGGGGCCCGCCCCGGGTCCACCGCCCGGGCACGGGCCCCTCTCGTGTCGTCGCGTCGGCGGGCCGGTCGTCCGCGGCCCGGCTGCTCGGTCAGTCGTCGTCCAGCGCCAGGTGCAGGCCCCAGGCGACCAGGCTGATGATCAGCGAGCCGAGCAGCGCCGGGATGAAACCGTCGACGTGGAAGTCCAGGTTCAGCTTCCCCGACGCCCAGGAGGTCAGCCAGAGCATCAGGGCGTTGATCACGAAGGTGATCAGCCCCAGGGTGAGGATGAACAGCGGGAACGAGAACAGCTTCACCAGCGGCTTGATCAGGAAGTTGACCACGCCGAAGACCAGCGCGACGGCGATCACCGTCAGGGTCTTGTGCTGCCAGTCGGCCGTGCCGTCGGTGAGCTGGATACCGGTGACGATCCAGGCGGCGACCCAGATGGCCGCCGCGTTGATCAGTGTCTTGAGGACGAAACCCTTCATGGCGCCCAGCCTGGCAGCCCCGGTGCCCCGGGGGGAAGCTCTCGTCGGTCATGTTGGTGTTGAATGCCCCTGGTCCAGGAGGTGGACGGACGAGGGAGGACGGCAGCGGTGAAGCTGTTCCGGCTGGACGAACTGGACGCCGAACGCGCGGCCAACGACGGCGCGTACCTGCGGTTCCTGCGCGAACCACGGATGTCCGCCGGGCTCTACGCGCTCTCCCCCGGCGACACCGACCCGCAGACCGCGCACGACCAGGACGAGATCTACCAGGTGATCAGCGGCCGGGCCGAACTCACCGTCGGCGGCGAGACCGCCACCGTCGCGCGCGGCACCGTGGTCTACGTCCCGGCCGGCACCCCGCACCGCTTCCACCACGTCACCGAGGAGCTCCGGGTGCTGGTGGTGTTCTCCCCGCCGGAGGACTGATCCGCAGAGCTAGGGTCGGGGCATGAGTCTCAGCCTGACCGAGGAACTCTGGGCGGCCATCGAGCCGGTGTACGCCGAGATCCTCGCCCACCCCTTCATCGGCGGCCTCACCGACGGCACCTTGCCGCGCGAGGCGTTCCGCCACTTCGTCGTCCAGGACTCGCACTACCTGCGCGACTACGCCCGCGCGCTCGCCGTCTGCGCCGCCAAGGCGCCCGGCGAGGAGGACGTGCGGGCCTTCGCCGACGACGCGGTCGGTGCGCTGGCCGCCGAGCAGGGCATGCACGCCGAGTTCCTCACCGCCTTCGGCGGCAGCGCCGAGGCGGCCGCCGCCGAACCGGTGCTGCCCACCACCCGGGCCTACACCAGCTACCTGCTGGCCACCGTCTACGGCGGCTCGTTCGCCGAGGCGCTCGGCGCGGTGCTGCCCTGCTACTGGATCTACGCCCGGGTCGGCGAGGCGCTGCTGGCCCAGGGCTCCCCCGACCCGCTGTACGCCAAGTGGATCGCCACCTACGGCGACGAGGCCTTCCAGTCCGTGGTGCGCCGGGTGCTGGCGCTCGCCGACCGGCTGGGGGAGGAGCTCTCCGCGGCCGAACGCCGCAAGGTGGTGGGGCACTTCGTCACCACCTCGCGCTACGAGTGGATGTTCTGGGACGCCGCCTGGCGCGGTGAGCGCTGGCCGGTCTGACCGGTCCCGGCCGTTCTCTCGGGGGTCTCCCCGGGGTTCCGGATAGGGGGGATCTCGGGGTTCTCTCCGGGCCGTTGGGCCTCGTTCCGGCCCCGGCGCCCCCGTACGATCGAAGTACCGAAAGCAAGCGGGATGCGGCACCGGACGGCAGCCGGCCCGAGGGGAGAGAAGGAACGGACATGGCTGAGCTCTGGAAGTCGCTGCCCTCCTGGGTGCGCAACATCGTCATCCCGGTGCTGGTCCTGGTACTGGCCTGGAACATCGTGAGCTTCGTCTTCGGCGTCGTCGGCGCCCTGATCGGCCTGGCGATCAAGCTGCTGGTCGTCGTCGGCATCGCGGCGGCCGTGGTGATCCTGGTGAAGAAGGCCGCCAAGAGCTGACCCGACCCGACCCGGCCCCGGAGGCCCGGCACCCCGCACACGGGGGTGCCGGGCCTCCGGCGTTCCCGCCGTTCGTTCCCCGGACGCCGTCTGGACCTGCGGCGATCCGCTCGCTACGGTGTTGGGCGTCATGCGCAGGCAACACCGCCTGCGGACGCGGGAGCTCGGAGCACCGGGCTGAGAGGACGCTGACCGGGCCGTCGACGGACGGACCGAGGGCTGCGTCGACCGCAGGAACCTGGACCGGGTAATGCCGGCGTAGGGAGTGAAGGTCAGATGACCACGTTCGAAGCACAGCCGCAGTCTGCCCGCAGCGCCTCCGCCGACAGCACGGGCACCGGCTACCCCACCCCGGCTTGGCGCAAGGCCTACCGCGAGGGCTCCCGCCCCGACCTGCGCGTCCCGTTCCGCGAGGTCGTGCTCACCAACGGGAAGACCGTTCCGCTGTACGACACTTCCGGTCCGTACACCGACCCGGCGTACGAGCCCGACGTGCGGCGCGGCCTGCCCGCCCTGCGGGACGCCTGGATCCGCCAGCGCGGCGACGTCGAGGAGTACGACGGCCGCGAGGCGCGCCCCGAGGACGACGGGATCAAGCACACCTCGCCGCGCGGCGGCAACCTGCGCAACCTGGATGCCGTCTTCCCCGGCCGCCCGCGCCGCCCGCTGCGCGGCCGCGGCGGAGCCGCCGTCACCCAACTCGCCTACGCCAAGCGGGGCGTGGTCACCCCCGAGATGGAGTTCGTGGCGCTGCGCGAGGGCCTGGCCCCCGAGTTCGTGCGCGACGAGGTGGCCCGCGGCCGAGCCGTCATCCCGGTCAACGTGAACCACCCCGAGGTCGAGCCGGCCATCATCGGCACCAACTTCCTGGTGAAGATCAACGCCAACATCGGCAACTCCGCCGTCACCTCCTCGATCGAGGAGGAGGTGGAGAAGATGACCTGGGCCACCCGCTGGGGCGCCGACACCGTCATGGACCTCTCCACCGGTCGCAACATCCACACCACCCGCGAGTGGATCCTGCGCAACTCCCCCGTGCCGATCGGCACCGTGCCGCTCTACCAGGCGCTGGAGAAGGTCGACGGCAAGGCCGAGGAGCTGAACTGGGAGGTCTACCGGGACACCATCATCGAGCAGTGCGAGCAGGGCGTCGACTACATGACCGTCCACGCCGGCGTGCTGCTGCGGTACGTCCCGCTGACCGCCCGGCGCAAGACCGGCATCGTCTCCCGCGGCGGCTCGATCATGGCCGCCTGGTGCCTGGCGCACCACCAGGAGAACTTCCTCTACACCAACTTCGAGGAGCTCTGCGACATCCTCGCGTCGTACGACGTCACCTTCTCGCTCGGTGACGGCCTGCGGCCGGGCTCCATCGCGGACGCCAACGACGAGGCGCAGTTCGCCGAGCTCCAGACCCTCGGCGAGCTCGGCCGGATCGCCCGCGAGCGCGACGTCCAGGTGATGATCGAGGGCCCGGGCCACGTCCCGATGCACAAGATCAAGGAGAACATGGATCTCCAGAAGGAGATCTGCGACGAGGCGCCGTTCTACACCCTCGGCCCGCTCACCACCGACGTCGCCCCCGGCTACGACCACATCACCTCCGGCATCGGCGCCGCGATGATCGCCTGGTGGGGCACCGCGATGCTCTGCTACGTCACGCCCAAGGAGCACCTGGGCCTGCCCAACCGGGACGACGTCAAGACCGGCGTGATCACCTACAAGATCGCCGCCCACGCGGCAGACCTCGCCAAGGGCCACCCCGGCGCCCAGGAGTGGGACGACGCCCTCTCCGACGCCCGCTTCGAGTTCCGCTGGGAGGACCAGTTCAACCTGGCCCTCGACCCGGAGACCGCGCGCGACTTCCACGACGAGACCCTCCCCGCCGAACCCGCCAAGACGGCCCACTTCTGCTCCATGTGCGGCCCGAAGTTCTGCTCGATGAAGATCTCCCAGAAGATCCGCGACGAGCACGGCGACGGCTCCAGCGCCGTGGCCACCGA
>NZ_JBEOSA010000081.1:24051-39809 GCF_040302625.1 Kitasatospora sp. NPDC097643
CTTCGACGCGGACGCGCTGGCCGGCATGCAGGCCAAGTCCGAGGAGTTCAAGGCCCAGGGCAACAAGGTCTACCTCCCGCTGGCCGACTGACGCACCTCGACCGAGCGCCGTCCCGAGAGCTTCTCGGGGCGGCGCTTCGTCGTTGGACCGGCACGAGCACCACGGGGATCCACGGTGACGGGCTGGGGCGGGCCCGGCCCGGCCTACAGGTGCTCGGTCAGCCGCTCGGCCGCCCACTCCGCCCAGTCCCCGGAGGACTGGGAGGCGCGGATCCCGAACTCCAGGGCCAGCCACTCGCAGACCTGGACGGGATCACCGCGCCACTCCGCGCCGTCCCGGAGGCTTTCGAGGAAGGCGTGGCGCTCCTTGTTGCGGCGGGAGAATTCCTGGAGGTAGGCGGCGCCCTCCTCGCGCTCCAGCGTCCACAGGAAGAAGACGCGCAGCAGTGCGGGACTGCGGTAGGCGGCCTCGGAACCGGGCCCGATCAGCCAGTCCCTCAGTTCGGCGCGACCCGTGTCGGTGATGCCGTACTCGCGGCGGTTGCGGGCGCCGGTGCCGGTGACCTCGATCAACCCGGCCTCGCTGAGCCTGGCGAGCTCGCCGTAGACCTGGCTCTGCTTCGCCGGCCAGACGAAGGCGAGCGAGGTCTCGAAGCGCTTCATGAGGTCGTATCCGCTACTGGGGCTCTCGGCCAGCAGGCCCAGGATCGCGTGGCGCAGGCTCATGCCTGAACCCTACTACCGGGCTGACATGTCAGGACTGGACAGAACACCCTTGACCCGTCATTCTTTGACCGTCCAACATTGGAATGTGACTCCGGGGGGATCGCGCGGTGAACTACGTCCGAGGTTTCGCACCATGGCTCTGCTACGCGGCACTGAGCCCGCTCGACTGGAGGCTGGGCATGTGCGCCGCCGCCCTGGTCGCCGTACTGTCGCTGGCCGGCCGGCTTCGCGCCGGCGGCGTGGACCTGCTGGGCACCGCCACGTGCACGTTCTTCGTGGCCATGGCCGCGATCTCGCTCGCCGCCCCGGAATCGGGGCTGAACACCTGGACGTGCGCGCTGGCCAACGCCGTCCTCGCGGTCACGGCACTGGCCTCCCTGGTGGTGCGCCGGCCGTTCACCCTCGCCATCGCCCGGTCCCAGGTGCCCGAGAAGTTCTGGAACGCACCGGGCTTCATCCGCGTCAACATGGTGCTGACCGGCATGTGGACCACGGCGTTCGCCGCCGCTGCCGTCGCGTGCGCCCTCATCGTCGCCTACGACCACGCCGCGACGCTTTCCCTGGTCACCGTGCAGGTCCTCGGGTTCGTGATCCCCTTCGTGCTCTCCGGCCGGTACGCCGCCCGGGCCCAGGCCAGGGCGGCCGCACACGAATGATGTCCGTCCGCCGCGCAGATGGCGGCGCAGACCACGACAGGTACAGGTTCAATGCTGAATTCGGAGGGATACGGCGAGATGGCCGAGACGGCTGCGCGACCCACAGGCAGGATGCACGGAGAGTCCGACCAGGCCGAGCTGGTCAGCCCGGAACGGTTGATCTACTTCTCGGACGCCGTGATCGCCATCGCCATCACGCTGCTCGCGTTGGAGCTACCGGTCCCGCACGGCGAGGTCCACGGCAACGACGGTGTTCTGCACTTCCTGCGTGAGCACCTGACGGAGTACGTGGCGTTCTTGATCAGCTTCTCGGCCGTCGCCATGCACTGGCTGTTCCACCAGCGCCTGTTCCGTTACGCGAAGGGGCTGACGGGCAGTGCGATCCACTGGAACCTGCTGTGGCTGCTCATGATCGTCATCATGCCGTTCGCCACCAAGCTGCTGACCAGTGAGGCCGACGCGTTCCAGATCCAGTTCACCGCCTATGCGGCCGCCCAGGCTCTCGCGGGTCTCTTCCTCTGGCGGGCTTTCTCCGCACTGCGACGCGGCGGGCTGCTGAAGGATCACACCCCGCCCGCGGTGATCACCAACACCCTGTCCTGGAACGCCGCAGTGGTCGTGACGTTCGCGGCGTCGATACCCGTCGCGCTGGTCACCCACTCGGCCTCACTGTGCTGGACCCTGCTCCCGGCGGTCCGCTTCGCCCTGCGCTTCGCCCGTCCCGGGCGCCGCTGACGGATCGCGGTCCCGGTGAGCAACGTCAGGTCGACGGGCGGGTCTAGTATTACGTGGTAGCAGTATTACGTGGTACAGGAGGTGGGAGATGCGGCTCAACAGCAAGGGACAAGTCACCATCCCCGCGGATCTCCGCGAGAAGTGCGGTCTGCGGCCCGGGGACGAGGTGGACGTCATTGAGGAGGGTGGTGTCCTGCGGATAGTGCGCCGGGAGGGGCACGGCACCCGAGGGCAGCGGGTGGCCCGCCGCATGAGGGGGAGTGCCGCGGGCGGCATGTCCACGGACGAGATCATGGAGCTACTGCGTGGCGAGTAGCAGGTTGAGGCTGGTCGGCCCGGACCAGGGCCGACCAGTGACACTGGTCGACTCCTGTGTGCTTCTGGATCTGATGACGGAGGACGAGAACTGGGCCGACTGGTCGGAGGCCGCGCTGTCCAAGGCCCAGGACGAGGGGGCGGTGGTGATCAATCCGATCGTCTACGCCGAAGTCTCAGTGGCGTATGCCGCGATCGAGGACTTGGACGCGGTTCTGCCCGCCGAGGACTTCGCACGAGAGCCACTCCCCTACGAGGCGGGTTTCCTGGCAGGCAAGGCCTTCCTGCTGTACCGCAAGCGCGGTGGGCAGAAGACCGCGCCGCTGCCCGACTTCTACATCGGAGCGCATGCCGCTGTTCGTGGATACCGGCTGCTCACGCGCGACACCTCGCGCTATCGGACATACTTTCCGACCATTGAACTGATCTGTCCCTAGCAGGATCCATCACGCCCTGGTGGTGCCTTCGTTGAAGTTCTGCTCGATGAAGATCTCCCAGAAGATCCGCGACGAGCACGGCAACGGCTCCAGCGCCGTGGCCACCGACTTCGACGCGGACGCGCTGGCCGGCATGCAGGCCAAGTCCGAGGAGTTCAAGGCCCAGGGCAACAAGGTCTACCTCCCGCTGGCCGACTGACGCAGGACTCCTGAGCGCCGCCCCGGGAGGTCCGTACCTCCCGGGGCGGCGTCGCGTTCACCGGCGTTCAGGGCTGCGGGACGCCCGTGTAGGCGGGGGCGAAGCGTCCGCTGTCGATGATCTCCATGGCCCCCGATCCTGGCACGGCGGGCCCAACGTGCGGGCGGGTTGGGGGAGTTCCGATGTCCGTCACGGGAGGAGCAGGCCCCAGCCGAGGGCCCAGGGGAGGAAGGCGACGGCGGCCAGCAGGAGGGCGGCGAGCCGGGTGCGGTCCAGGGCGGAGAGGGCGGACAGGGTGCGTCGCCGGTGGGCCAGGGCTGCGGTGGCGGTGCCGGCGGCCGTGAGGGTGAGCACGGCGAGCAACTGGGCGAGCAGCCAGACCAGCGGGCGGCCGAACAGGACCGGGCCGGTGAACATGGCGGCGGTCATGGTCAGGAAGAGCAGGTAGCCGAGGCAGCCCAGGACGGCGGCCGTGCCGGCGGCGGACGTCCAGCGGGCGGCGCGCGGCAGGGCGGTGGGGCGGGGGTGGCGACGGACCCGGCGGACGGCGCCGGTCAGCGCGTAGCCCGCGAAGCCGAGCAGGCAGACGGCCGTGGCGAGGGCCTGGAGCCAGGTCGCCTCGTACCAGGCGAGCGGGGCGAGCGGGCGGCTCGCGACGTCCTGGTGCGGGGCCGGGTCGACGGTCACCGGCGGTGGGGCGGTGGCCAGCCGGTGGATCCAGCCGGCCTCGTAGTCGGCGTAGTCGGCGGGCAGGGTGGTCGGCCGGTCGTAGCCGTCGTCGTCGGTCAGGTGCAGGTTGTGCCGGACGCCGGGGACGGTCCGCAGCGTGTAGTGGGTGTTGCCGGCCCGGTCGAGGGCCCGGCGGATGATCGCCGCGCTCTCCTCGGGAGCCGCCTCGCGGTCGAGCGCGCCCCATTCGGCGAGGACCGGGACGCGCACCCGCTCCCACGCCGGGACGGGGTCGTAGTCCGCTTCGGGGAAGAGCCCGGCGGCGGCCAGCCGGCGGATGCTGGTCTCCCGCAGGGCGGTCACCAGTGAGCCGGAGATCCCGGCGTGGCGGAGGTAGCCGTCGTAGGCCCAGGACTGCTGGCGGGCCGGGGTGAGCCCGACCGCGCCGGCGGTGACGACGTACGCGACGTCGGTGGAGCGGGCGGCGGCGAGCGAGACCGCCCAGGCGCCCTCGGAGAGTCCCCAGAGGCCGACCCGGGTCGGTTCGACCTCCGGTCGGGTGCGCAGCAGGCGGACGGCGGCGAGGGCGTCGTCGGCGAGTTGGCCGTAGTCGCGGTGGGTCGTCGAGTAGCCGTCGGTGCGCTTGTCGTAGATCAGGGTGGTGACGCCGCGCCGGGCGTACGCCTCGGCGGCGGCCCGCAGCTCGGAGCGCGGGCCGGGGCCGGCTCCGGGGACCATGACCAGGCCGGGGGTCCGGGCGCCGGGCGCAGCACCGGGGGCCAGGACGGTGCCGTGCAGGACGGTGCCGCCGGCGCCGGTGAAGGTGACCTCGGTGGCGACCGGACCGGCGGCGGCTTCGGCGGTGGCCCCGCTCGCGGACGCCGGTCCTGCGGCGGGGAGCAGGGCGGCGAGCGCCGCCAGGAGTGCGGCGATCAGCAGGACGCCCGCTCGTGCGGCACGGGCGCGGTTCGATGCGGTTCTCATGGGCGTCTCCCCACCGTGGTCTCCGGAGTTCGGTCTCAGCCTGTCCGGCGCGCGGGGTGTCGGGGGATGGTGGTCGCCCCCGGATCTCTGGTGGGGAAATCCCCCTGCCGGCCTGGGAGTTGGCCGTAGCACAGCGACCGGTGCGGCTGGTGGGAAGATCGGGGCGCCCGGGGCGGTTGGGCCACGGGACGGACACATGACGGACGGGGAGCGGGAATGGCACAGCGGATCACCGCGATCGCGCGGTTGCGGGCGAAGGCCGGGCGCGAGACGCAGATGCGGGAGCAGGCGCGGACGATGGTGGCGCCGAGCCTGGCGGAGCCGGGCTGCCTGTCGTACCGGAACTACCTGGACCCGGAGGATCCGAGGGTGCTGGTGGTCGTGGAGGAGTGGGAGTCCCGGGAGGCCTTCGAGGCGCACCTGGCCAGCCCGCACCTGGCGGCCTCGCTGGGGCGCACCGCCGAGCTGCTGGACGGACCGCCGGAGTTGCGGGTGCTGACCGACGCGCCGGAGCCGCAGCCGTAGGCGGGTGCTCAGGTGACCTCGTCGGGGCCGGTGAAGGCCGGCGGGGTGTAGCCGGGGCCGGTGAAGTCGGGGCTGGTGAACTCGGGTGCCGCCGGGCCGGGGCCGGGGCTGGTGAAGGCCGGGGAGCTGTAGCCGGGGGCGGTGAAGTCGGGGCTGCTGAAATCAGGCGAGGCCGGGCCGGTGGCGGGGACAGCGGGCAGGTTGGCGTGCAGGTAGGGCAGCAGGCCGCGTTCGCGCAGCGCGGTGCGCCACGCCCGGCGGGCCTCGGCGAGTTCGGCGGCGAGGGCCGGGTCGGTGCCGGCGGGGGCGGCGGAGCCGTCGCGTAAGGCGGTGAGGACGAGCCCGACGAGGCCGACGACCATCGCGGCGATCCCGGCGCCGAGCGCGACCCAGCCGGCGGTGACCAGGGAGCGGGCCAGCACCAGGTCGGGGGCGGTGGCGCGCAGCAGGTAGCCGAGCAGCAGCAGGACGAGGGCGGCGGCCCAGGCGAGGATCGGAGTGAGCACGGTGAGCACGGGGAAGAGCCCGGCGCCGCCGTTGGCGGAGCGCAGCTGGGTGAGCAGCCCGGGGGCGGTCGGCTCGACGCCCTCCGGGGGCGGGGGCGAGGCGCGCAGGTCCTCGCGCAGCCGGGTGTAGTGCCGGTACTCGTCGGCGGCCGCGGCGGCTATGCCGTCGGCGTCGCGCAGGGCCCGGACCCGCAGCTGGTCGACGGTGAGCGCGCCGGGCGCGCGCAGGGCGGTGAGCAGGGTGCCGTCGCGGAGGGCTTCGGCGAGGAGGCGCTCGTACTCCGGGCGGTCCTCGGCGTGCAGCGGCGGGGGGTTGTTCATGGGGACCCCGTTCATGCGGACCCCGGTTCGCTCCGCCCCTGGGGCGCGGGGCCCTCAGGGGCGCCGAAACGGGCGCGGAGGCGGGCCGCCGCGTGGGCGGCCGGGTGTGGTGTGCCTCATGGTAGGGGCGGGTACGGCCGTGCTGACAGTCGGTTTCCGGAATTTCGCGCCCCGGGCCGCGCGCGTGCGGCGGCCCGGGCGCCGGGAACAACTGTTCCGGCGGGTGACGTCAGTTGACGGGCAGTCGGGCGACGAGCAGGCGCCCTTCCATGGTGACCCCGCCGTCCATGGCCACCGCGAGGTCGTCCGCGTACACGTACGGGCCGGGGATGTGCGGCGGCTGGCCGTCGTCGGCGTGCACCGCGCCGGTGAGGTACGGGATGGGGCTGTGCCCGTGCACGATCCGCGAGCCGCCGTAGGTGTCGAGCAGCTCGTGGACGGCCATCGGGCCGGCGTCGCCGCGGAAGGCGAAGCGCTTGGTGAAGCGGCGGAAGCAGTCCCACCACTCGTCGACGCCCTCGTCCGCGAGCAGGCTGTGCACGGCGTCGTTGACGTCCGGGATGGACTCGCCGTACTCCAGGTACGCGGTGGTGTCGGAGTGCAGCAGCAGGTGGCCGTCCTCCAGCGCGATGGCGGGCAGCCGGGAGAGCCAGCTGATGTGGTGCGCCTCCAGGCGCTCCAGGTCGTGCTGCTGGCCGCCGTTGAGCCGCCAGGCGGCGAGGAAGGAGGCGGTGCCGGCGGTGGACTGGACCGGCTCGTCGCCGTACCGGTGGGCGCCGAGGAAGAGCAGTTCGTGATTGCCCATCAGGGCCCGGCAGTAGCCGCCGGCGGCGGCGGACTCGGCGGCGAGCTGCATGACGAGGTCGATGACGCCGATGCCGTCGGGGCCGCGGTCGGTGAAGTCGCCGAGGAACCAGATCCGGGAGCGGCCGGCCGACCAGTGGCCGTCGGCGTCGATCAGGCCCTGGCGGTGGAGTTCGGTGCGCAGTTCGTCGAGGTAGCCGTGCACGTCGCCGACCACGTAGAGCGGGCCGGGGGGCTCGCCGGGGCCGGGGGCCGGGTACGGGTAGGTGGGCGCGGAGGGGTCGGGCAGCGGCGGGCCGAGCTCGATGGTCGGCGGGTCGTCGCGGCCGTCGCGGGCGTCGAGCTGGAGGGCCGGGGAGGGCTGGTCGGGCAGGGTCGGCTCGTAGCCGGGGTCGGCGGCGTGGGCCTGCGGGTAGCCGGGGTGCACCGGGTGGGCCTGGTCGTGGCCCTGGTCGTGCCCCTGCTGGTCCTGGTGCTCCAGGTGCTCGAGGTGCTCCTGGTCGTGACCACCCGGGTGACCCTGCTGGTCCAGGTGCTGCTGGTGCTCCTGGTGGTCCTGGTGCGAGAAGACCGGGGCGTGGGCGTGCACCGTGTGGCCGTGGTCGTGGCCGTCGGCGGGCCAGTGCTGCTCCAGGTAACGGGCGCCGCCGTAGCCGCTGTAGGTCTCCGCTTCGTACGGCGCACCGGCGTAACCCGGCCCCGGCTCCGGTTCGTAGTAGGTGCCGTACGGCAGCACATCGAGGTCCGGCTGGTGGCGGGGGCCTGAGTCGGGGTGTTCAGGCCCGGGGAAGCGGTCCTCGGGTGTCATTCGCCCATCATAGGAAGACCACTCTCCCGGCGTCGTCACCTGGTGGGTATCCAATCCTCCGGAGCGTCAGCCGGGCGTCCCGCATGGTCCGTTTTGTCCCGGCTCGGTATGGTCTAGACCTCGCCCGGGGGCCGGGGAGGGCTGACGGTGGTGCGCGGGCTCCGGCGCTGGGAGGACGCGCGGACGATCAGTTCGGTCGGCATCAGGGTGCCCGGTGGCGGTCCGGTGCCGGCGGTGCGGAACCGCGGCGGGAAGAGCCGGGCGATGTCGACGCCCGTCCCGGAGTCGACGCCCTCGATGGCGTCGATCAGCAGGTTGACCACCGTGGTGCCGATCCGGCGGGGCTTGAGCGAGAGCGTGGTGATCGGCGGCTCGGTGGTCGCGTAGACGTCGCTCTCGCTGCAACAGACCAGCAGCAGGTCGTCGGGGACCCGCAGGCCGTAGCGGCGGGCGGCGGCGAGCAGGTCGGTGCCGTTGGGGTCGAACAGGCCGTAGACCGCGTCCGGCCGGTCGGGCCGGGCGAGCAGCCGGTCGGCGGCGACGGCGCCGGCCGCCGGGTCGTGCGCGGGGTAGGCCTCGTACACCGGCTCCTGGCCGACCTTGGCGCACCAGCCGAGGTAGGCCTCGGTGGAGAGCCGGGTGTAGGTGTCGGTGCTGGTGCCGGTGAGCAGGCCGATCCGGCGGGCGCCGGCCTCGGAGAGGTGGTCGAGGATGCCGAGCACGGCCGCCTCGTGGTCGTTGTCGACCCAGGCGGTGACCGGGCAGTTGCCGGGCTTGCCGTCGCTGACCACCGGGACGCCGGACCGGTACAGCTCGCTGACCAGCGGGTCCTGGTCGGGCGGGTCGATCACCACGGTGCCGTCCAGGGCGATGTTGCCCCAGACGTCGTGCCGGGAGGAGGCGGGCAGCACCACCAGCGCGTAGCCGCGGCCGAGGGCGGCGCTGGTGGCGGCCCGGGCCATCTCGGCGAAGTACGCGAACTCGGTGAAGGTGAAGGGTTCTTCGCCGTACGTCGTCACGGTCAGCCCGATCAGGCCGGACCGTCCGGTGCGCAGGGTGCGGGCGGCCGCCGAGGGGCGGTAGCCGAGGCGCTCGGCGACCTCGCGCACCCGGCTGCGGGTCTCGTCGGGCAGGCGGCCCTTCCCGTTCAGCGCATCGGAGACGGTGGTGATCGACACTCCGGCGGCTGCTGCCACATCCCGGATGCCGGCCCGCTCCAGACGCCGTGAGGTGGTGGGTCGCCGACCGCTCTGGTTGGCTGCTGCTGTCATGGCGGACCGATCGTATGGCTCCTGACAAGGGTCTGTGACCGGCGCATCGGGAGCCCTTGGAGATACGTTTCTCCGCGAGTGAGCCGTGGCGCGCTCCTTCGATACCCGTACGAAACCAGCCGTCTTACCTCTGACATGTGCCAAAGGAACCCGGCAGAATGGCTGATCTGCACCTGTAACCCGACCGGGCATCTCACCCCTACGGGTGAGGGCGGTCGGTATCGTTCAGGGCACCCGACCGGGGTGGTCCGGGCGCGCTCCGAGATCCCGGGCACGGCGGCGATCCCGCCGGCGCAGGGCGAGCGCACACCGGAGAGCACGCGCCGAGAACGCGCGGCAAGATCGAGAAGGAGTACGACCGTGAGCGGTAGCGCAGCGCAGGGTCCGCGGCTGAGGCCGACCCTGGACGGCATCCCCACCTACAAGCCCGGCAAGCCGGCCGGCGCCGACGCCTACAAGCTGTCCTCCAACGAGAACCCGTACCCGCCGCTGCCCGGCGTGCTGGAGGCGGTCGTCACGACGGCCGGTTCGTTCAACCGCTACCCCGACATGGCGGTCACCGAGCTGACCGAGGTGCTGGCCGAGCGCTTCGGCGTGCCCGCCGAGCACATCGCCACCGGCACCGGCTCGGTCGGCGTCGCCCAGTCGCTGATCCTCGCCACGGCCGGGCCCGGCGACGAGGTGATCTTCGCCTGGCGCTCCTTCGAGGCGTACCCGATCATCACCCAGGTCGCCGGCGCCACCCCCGTCCCGGTGCCGCTCACCGCAGGCGGTGACCACGACCTGGACGCGATGCTCGCGGCGATCACCCCGAACACCCGGCTGATCTTCGTCTGCAACCCCAACAACCCCACCGGCAACGTGATCCACCGCGCCGAGCTGGAGCGCTTCCTGGACGCCGTCCCCGGTGACGTCCTGGTCGTCGTCGACGAGGCGTACATCGAGTTCATCCGCGACCCCGACGTGCCGAACGGCATCGACCTCTACCGGAACCGCCCGAACGTCTGCGTGCTGCGCACCTTCTCCAAGGCGTACGGCCTGGCCGGCCTCCGGGTCGGCTTCGCCATCGCGCACGCGCCGGTCGCCAACGCGCTGCGCAAGACCGCCGTCCCGTTCGGTGTCACCCAGCTCGCCCAGAACGCCGCGGTCGCCTCGCTGCGCTCCGAGGAGGCGCTGCTGGAGCGGGTGGCCGCGCTGGTCGAGGAGCGCGCGCGGGTGGTCGCCGGGCTGCGCGAGCAGGGCTGGGAGATCCCGGACTCGCAGGCCAACTTCGTCTGGCTGGGCCTGGGCGAGCGCTCGGCGGAGTTCGCCGCGCTGTGCGCCGAGGCCGGGGTGATCGTCCGGCCGTTCCCGGAGGGCGTCCGGGTCTCGATCGGCGAGGTCGAGGGCAACTCGATCTTCCTCTCGGTGGCCGAGGCGTTCCGCAAGACGATCTGAAGCCGTCCCGTAGTCCCGCAGGCCGCGTAGGCCGCGTAGGCCGCGTAGGTCCAGCAGTCCCGGAGGGGCGCACCCGCAGAGGGTGCGCCCCTCCGGCGTTCCCGCGCGTGATAGGTCCGTGTTAGGCGGCTCCGTCACACTGCCTGCGGCTGGTGGACGGGGGATTTCCGGGCGCCGGTCTTCAGCACGTCACCGTTCGACCGCCACACAGGCAGTCGCCTCCGACTGCCGTCACTCGGGGGAACCACCTTGAACTCTCGCACCGCCCTCCTGGCGCTCGCGGCCACCACCGCCGCGCTCGCGCTGTCCGCCTGCGGGCCGGACAACGACCCGTCCCCGGCGCCGAACACGGCCAGCGCCTGGCCGACCGTTCCCACCGGGGTGACCACCGCGCCGGCGAACGACCCGAACTGCACGACCCCGGCGGTCCCGGCCGGGCACCGGATGCTGAACCTGTCCGAGGCGGCCACCGCGACCACCGTCCACGCCAAGGAGACCAAGTACCTCTGCGGCAAGCCCGAGGGCGGCTGGGTCGACGCGGGCGAGGAGAAGGCCTACACCTTCGCCGCCGGCGCCACCGCCAAGCTGGCGGACCTCAACTACGGAACCCATCAGGTGACGCTGGCCCAGTTCGCGGCGCACACCGACTTCTGCTTCAACCACACGTCGGCCAAGGACGTGGACCCCTGTTTCGCCCGTGACACCTACGACGTGGTGCTGGACGGCTCGGGGAAGATCACGAGCATCACCCAGGTGGGCCTCACCAAGCCGGCCGGGTAGCCGTCGGCCCGGTAGCAGCCGGACGAACAGCGTGCGGAGTGGGAAGTCGGCCCGGCCGACTTCCCACTCCGTCGGCGTTTGCGGTTCTGTTGTCGCGGGCGTTCTCGCGACGTTCTCCCGGATGGCTGGGGATCGCTGGGAGCCCGCTGGGAGTTCGGCCAACGGGGGACCACGGCGGGCCCAAGGTGCCCGCGTGAAGCGGGCACTGTGCCCGGAATGCCCGGATCCGGCCGGTCAGTCTTCTCCCAGCCGGCGCCCAGGACTCCGCAAGAGCGCCCCGGGAAGCTTGTCCGCCATGAAGGTCCTCCCGCGACGGCGCGGCGCCGTCCTCGTCAACTCCGCGCTCGGCGTGGCCCTGCTGGGCGGTGCCGCCCTGGTGTACTCCACCGTGAACAGCGGTACCAGCGCGGCCGCCGCCAAGACCCAGGTCCGGACCGCGACCGTGGCCAAGGGAACGGTCCTGGCCACCGTGTCCGGAACCGGCACCCTGGTCTCCCCGACCGACGCCGCCCAGGACTTCGCCACCGGTGGCAGGATCACCTCGATCAAGGTCGCGGTCGGGGACGCCGTCAAGAAGGGGCAGCTGCTCGCCACCGTGGACACCACGGCCGCCCAGCAGCAGATCGACGCCGCCCAGGCGGCCCTCACCACGGCCAACGCCAACCTCGCCAAGGCGGAGGCGGGCATCACCACCACGACCACGGTGCCGCTGCCGCCGAGCAGCAGTGCGCCGAGCCCGAGCAGTGCCCCGACCGCGACGGCCGCCCAGGCATCGGGCGGCGGCCAGGCCGCGGGAGGCGGCAACCAGAGCCCCGCTGCGGGGAGCAGCGGCGGTGGGGAGCGCGGAGCGGGCGGCGCGAGCAGTGCGCCCGCTCCGCAGACCACCACCATCACCACCACCAAGGTCGACGACGCGGCGGTCGCCCAGGCCCAGCAGCAGGTCGCCACCGCGCAGACCAACCTCGCCAACGCCCAGACGGCGCTGGCCGGCACCACCCTCAACGCCTCGGTGGACGGCACCGTCGCCGCCGTCACGGCGAAGGTCGGGGACAACGTCGGCACCGGGTCCTCCACCAGTGGCACCGGCACCAAGTCGGCCACCGGCAACGCCAGTTCGAGCAGTGCGCCGACCGGCTTCATCGTGCTGACCAACCCGACCGGGATGCAGGTCACCGCCAACTTCTCCGAGCTGGACTCGCTCAAGCTCAAGAAGGGCGAGGCCGCCACCGTCACCCTCAACGCGCAGTCCGACACCAAGCTCAACGCGACCGTCCTGTCGGTCAGCCCGCTGCCCAGCAGCAGCGGTGGCAGCGCGGGCGCCTCCGCCGTCCAGTACGCGGCCACGCTCCAGCTCAGCGGCGACACCAGCGCGCTGCGCACCGGCCTGAGCGCCACCGTCCAGGTGATCACCGGCGAGGCGGACAGCGCGCTCTCGCTGCCCACCTCGGCCCTGTCCGGCACCGGCGCCAGCCGGACCGCCACCGTGGTGCACCCGGACGGTGCCACCGAGCGGGTGACCGTCGGGGTCGGCGTCGAGGGCGACAGCACGGTGCAGGTCGTCTCCGGGCTGAAGGAGGGCGACAAGGTCGAACTCCCCACCACCAGCGGCGGCAACGGCTTCCCGAACGCCTCCTTCCCGGGCCTCGGCGGCCAGGGCGGCCGGGGCGGGGCCGGGGGCGCGGCCGGAGTGGCCGGCGTCGGCGGCGGTGGTGGTGCCGGTGGTGGCGGCAACGGCGGTTCCGGCCGGGGCGGCAGGGGCTGAGCATGCGTCACGTCATCGACAAGCGGGTGCCGGCCGGGCCACCGCCGCCCGTCATCCAGCTGCGCCGGATCCTCAAGGCGTACGGGCACGGCGACGCCGTCGTGCACGCGCTGCGCGGCCCGGCGGACCCGGCGACCGGGGCGCCGCTCGGCGTCGACCTGGACATCCAGCAGGGCGACTTCGTCGCGGTGATGGGCAGCTCCGGCTCCGGCAAGTCCACCATGATGAACATCCTCGGCTGCCTGGACGTCCCGACCGGCGGGCGTTACCTGCTCGACGGCATCGACGTCGGCCACCTCGACGAGGGACAGCTCTCCCTCGTCCGCAACCGCAAGATCGGCTTCATCTTCCAGTCCTTCAACCTCGTCCCGCGCACCACCGCGCTCGCCCAGGTCGAGCTGCCGCTCGCCTACGCGGGCGTCCGGGCCGCCGAGCGGCGGCGCCGGGCGCTGGCCGCGCTGTCGCTGGTCGGCCTGGCCGAGCGGGCCGGGCACAAGCCCAACGAGCTCTCCGGCGGCCAGCAGCAGCGCGTCGCGGTGGCCCGCGCGCTGGTCACCGCGCCCGCGATGCTGCTCGCCGACGAGCCCACCGGCAACCTGGACAGCCGCTCCACCGAGGAGGTGCTGGCCATCATCGACGACCTCAACGCCATGGGCCGGACGGTCGTCCTGATCACCCACGAGGACGAGGTCGCGCTGCACGCCAAGCGGGTCATCCGGCTGGTGGACGGCGCGATCGTCAGCGACGTCCGGCAGGCCCCCGTCGACGGTCCGCCGCCGCTGCTGCGCGGGGTGGGGGTGTCCGCGTGATCCTCTGGCAGATGCTCCGCTTCGCCGTCGGCGGCCTGGCGGCGAACAAGGTGCGCTCGGCGCTCACCATGCTCGGCGTGCTGATCGGCGTCGCGTCGGTGATCCTGCTGCTGGCCGTCGGCAACGGTTCGTCGGTCGCGGTCAAGGAGTCGATCACCTCGCTCGGCACCAACTCGCTGACGATCAGCGCCGGTTCGGCCTCGGGCGGCTCGCGGGCCACCTCCTCGGTGAAGAAGCTCACGGTGGCCGACGCCAAGGCGCTGGCGAGCGACGCCGATGGTGCTGCGATCAAGTCCGTCGCCCCCGTGGTCACCACCAGCGGCACCGCGCTGTACGGGAACGTCTCGTACAGCCCCGGCTCCGTCGTCGGCACCTACCCGGCGTACTTCGAGACCGCCAACCAGAAGGTCGCGCACGGCGAGTACTTCACCGACGACGACGTGCTCGGCTCGCGCAAGGTCGCGGTGCTCGGCGCCACGACGGCGAAGCAGCTGTTCGACACCGAGGACCCGGTCGGCAAGCGGATCGTCCTCGGCGGCACGCCGTTCACCGTGGTCGGCGTGCTCCAGGCCAAGGGCGGCTCCGGCTTCACCGACCCGGACGACGTGGTGATCGCGCCGCTGCCGACCGTGCAGAACGCCTTCACCGGCTTCGGTCCGGTCAACCAGATCCTGGTGCAGGCCTCCTCGGCGGACTCGACGACGGCGGCCCAGAGCGAGATCACCCGGGTGCTGCTCGGCACCCACGCGATCACCGACCCGAGCAAGGCCGACTTCCGGATCACCAACCAGGCCTCGCTGCTCACCGCCCGGGAGAGCACCACCAAGACCTTCACCGTGCTGCTCGGTGCGGTGGCCGCGATCTCGCTGCTGGTCGGCGGGATCGGGATCACCAACATCATGCTGGTGACGGTGACGGAACGGACCCGGGAGATCGGCATCCGGAAGGCGCTCGGCGCCCCGCGCGCGGTGATC
This sequence comes from Kitasatospora sp. NPDC097643, assembly GCF_040302625.1. Classification (NCBI taxonomy): domain Bacteria; kingdom Bacillati; phylum Actinomycetota; class Actinomycetes; order Kitasatosporales; family Streptomycetaceae; genus Kitasatospora; species Kitasatospora sp. NPDC097643. The sequence goes on from NZ_JBEOSA010000081.1 coordinate 38,770, forward strand.
CTCGGGCAGTTCCTGACCGAGTCCACGCTGCTGTCGGTGCTCGGCGCGGGGTTGGGAGTGGCCGCCGGGATCGCCGGTTCGCACTTCAGCATCGTCGGCATCAAGCCGGTGGTGATCCCCGAGTCGGTGCTCGGCGCGTTCGGCATCGCCGTCGCCATCGGGCTGTTCTTCGGCAGCTACCCCGCCAACCGGGCCGCCTCGCTGCGGCCGATCGACGCCCTCCGGCACGAGTAGGGACCAGGGACTTCATGAGCAACGAGACCACCACCCCGGCCGAGCAGGTCGCCCTGCTCGCCACCCCGCCGGACGCCCGCGACGTCACCGCCGAACTGGCGGCGCCGCCGAGGCGCAAGCTGCCCTGGCTCTCGCTCGTCCTCGCGGGCGGCGTGATCGCCACGGGGGCGTTCGCGGGCGGGGTCTGGTACCAGCAGAACCACGGTTCGTCCGACAAGTCCCCGCGCGCGGCTGCGGCCGGCGGCGGGCAGCAGCAGCGGGCGTCCGGGCAGGGCGGGCAGGGCGGCGGGTACGGGCAGGGCGGGACCGGCGGGCAGAACGGCTCGCGTCGCAACGGCCAGGGCGGCCAGGGCACCCAGGGCGCCCAGGGCCAGGGTCAAGGCGGTCAGCCCGGCTTCACCCGAGGCACGGTGAAGGCCGTGGACGGCACCACCGTCTACCTCACCGATGCCAACGGCAACACCGTGAAGATCACCACCGGCGACGCGACGAAGGTCCAGCTCAACAAGGAGGGCAAGGTCGCCGACCTCCAGCCCGGCCAGAGCGTGACCGTCGTCGGCACCCCCGACGCCAACGGTGGCTACACGGCCAGCCAGCTCGTCGAAGGCGCGGCCGGGGCCGGAGCCGGTGGCTTCGGCGGCTTCGGTGGCTTCGGTGGCGGCAACCGGGGTTCGTCCAACGGCTGACCCCCGTTCGCGAGGCCCTCGCCCACCCCTTGAGTTCTAGTGGTCGTTGCAACACCCCAGTTCAAGGGGTGCAATGTTCAAGATCCGGGAGAACCGGACGGTGGCTCAAGGCCGGAAGGT
>NZ_JBEOSA010000082.1:0-33350 GCF_040302625.1 Kitasatospora sp. NPDC097643
CTCCGCCGGCGAGGTCGTCGAGGTCAAGGACGGCTACGCCCGCAACTACCTGGTTCCTCATCGCCCGGGGGTAGGGGGCGAGACGCCCGATTCCCCGCGGGCGGGTGGCGGTCGGCGTGGCAGTGGTCATATGTGGCTCCTTCGAGGTGCCGAGGTGGTTCACGGGGTGGTGCCGGCCGCCGCTGCAACGGGGGACGCGTGCGGCGGTCGGCACCGGGTCCGCCCAGCCGGTGTGCCGTTCCGGGAGCGCGGGCGGAATCTGGGGAGACGCCGTCAGGCGGCGTCGGGTGGAACCGGCAGGTCGGCGTGCACGACCTTGCCCCGGGGCCACAGCTGCGCGCCCCATTTGCCGTTCGTGAGGCGGTGGACCAGGGCGACGCCCCGTCCGGATTCGGCGGAGGTGTCGGCGTCGATCCATACCGGCGGGGCGGCCGAACCGTCGGAGACGAGCAGGCGGACAAGGCCGGCGGTCGGCCGACGGATGCCGACGATCATGTGGGTGCGGCAGCCGGTCTTCACCGCGTTGCCCACCAGCTCGGAGATGATCAGCTCGGCGTCGTCGACCAGTTCGGGCAGGCCCCATTCGGTGAGCTTCGCGCGGACCATCCGGCGGGCCGGGCGGGCCGACTGCGGTTCGTACGGCAGGCGCAGGGTGGCCGGTCCGGGCGGCGCGGATGGCGGCACATGTGCGGCCTGCAGCGGGCGCTCAAGGCTGGTGGTCACACCGCCGCCCGGGGCCCGTCGGGGAGTTCCGGCCGGAACGGCGCCCATCCGGAGGCGGCGGCGCCGAGGACCCGGCGGCGACGCAGCTCTGCGGCCGAACGGCGACAGCGCCGCAGCGGTTGTGGGCGGAGCCCCGGCTCGGCGGTGGCGAGGAGGGCACCCCGGTCGGCGAACAGGGCGGTGAAGGTGTCCCACCCGGCGTCGGTGGCGGTGAGCATGTCTCGGGACCAGGTGACAACGCCTCGGGCGCCTCTGGCGGACAGAGACGCGACCACTCGGGCCCACCCGGGGCGGTGGGTCAGATCCGGCGTCCCGGACGCGTCGGTGGCGACGACAACGATCGTCCAGTTCCGCAGCTCGGCGTACTCGCGGCAACGGGCGGTCAATCGACGGGCCGTCGCGTGGTCGGCAGCGACGAGGTACAGGGCGACGGGGACGCGGCCGATGGGCGGCCGTACCGAGTGGCCTGGCCGGTCGGCGATACACGTCAGCAGAGGCGGAGGAGTGAACGACTGGCGTGGCCTCTGTGCGGAGCTGTTGTCCGTTCCAGGGAAGATATCTGCGCCGTGCCGACATCGCGCTCCCGCGCGCCGCAGTCGCGTCATTCGCCTGGCGTTTGACTGGGTGAGTCCAATTCAGACCCGGGCTCCAGACCCGCTCACGGATGTCGGCCGCTGGCAACGGGCCTGGTCGCAGAAGAAGCGGCGAACCGTCGCTGTCGCCAACATCTGCTCAGCGGGCGGCAGTTCGGCCAGAGTACGCCAGCTGATGGCGTGGGTTCGCTTGCCCGGGGTTTCACAGTACGGGCAACAGGCTGGCCGGTGGGTCGCACGCGGGGATCTCGACCAGCAGCTCGGCCGGCGGTCAGCTGCTTCAATTCAACACCAACTCCAGGAGACAGCACATATTCGATCGAGCGAAGGTCATCCATGGGGAACCGATCCCGCGTTCAGGCCGGTGACCGGGAATTTTCATGGAACTGTGGCAAGGAAATTTCGCGAATCGCCGCCAGCTGATGTCGCTCTTTGCCTACACTCCTGTGGTTCGCTGACAGGAAGCCAGACGGGCTCTGCGGCAATTGTTGCAGAGCCCGTCTAGTATGTCACGCTAACTGAAGCCCGTAAAATCAGGCCTTGGGAGGCCAGACGATGAAGCCCTCAAACCTCTTCTCTGCGTCCTCGTCTGACAAATCGCCTCCAATGGCGTGCCAGCGCGTGAATTTTCCAGCCACTGCCAGTCGAATATTAAAGGCCTGTGTCATGTAATTGACGACTTGAAAGGCTGTTCCAGCGCGATCGCTGGAAGGCCCTAGCTCATCCACTAGTTTCCGCAGCACGGACACAACCGACTGCTCGGCAATCCATTGATCGCGGATGGAATGAATGATTCTGCTTCGATTTCTTTCGTATTCCTCGGATTCCATCACTGCTCGGATTTGGTGAAATATACCGTTACCTCTTGGAATGTTCCGTCGGAATTCCTGATGACATTTCGAGATCGACTGATGCGGATGTCCACCCCCTCGCGCCAGCTTGTCGGCCGGTCCATGTGCCACGCGCGGCATCCTCGAGCGACTCTCCCTTGCGGATCAGCTCGTTGAACTTCCTTAGATTCGTATCCAGTTCACCCACGTTCCATGATGCCGTGATCCCCCTGATCTTATCTGGACCCCCAAAGGCCTCCAAGGCCTCTTTAAACATGTCGGCACCCGAGGGAGCCCCCGCATATCGGGTCCCATCTGGCATCCTGGCCCGGAGGGTCATCTCCATCATTTCGTCTTCGAAGGTGGCAAATAGCCCGCGATTATCAGTCGCGCCATAGCGGTTCTCGAATTTTATGCACTCGTTGTGAACCAGTACGGGGGTGGCACCTGCGATGACATAGTAGGTGTGAAGCTGAGCAACGGTCAGATTGTACATCTGTGCATGGCCGCGGACAGAATTCACGGCAGCAACAAGAATGCGCTCATCAGTGTCGGTTTTGAGCGCGTGACCAGCGATCAGTTTGCTGGCTGGCACCCAGGCGTGGTCGGTCTCGTCCCAGAACGGGTGGTTGGAGGTCGTCTTGATCGTGCTTGAAACACCGTCGGCCGTGACCTCAAGGTTGATGAGATCCTCGTCGTCGTGTACCAGCTGGGCGATGACGGTACGCCCTCCTTGGTCTGTTGCCGTCCCTTGGTCTGCGGACTCGACTCGATCGCCGACCTTGATATCACCGATCGGCTTGGTCGAGCCGTCGGCCATGAGCACGCGAGTGTCGGGTGTGAAACTGCATGCGGGGCCGACGGGTTCTTCCGGCGAGGTCGGTTCGGCCTTGGGCGTGACCGGCGCCTTGGGATCCGAGGGCCGGAGCGACGTACAGGGGCCAACCCGGCGACGGAGTCAGCGGGTGGCCTGAGCCGCCGTCCCGACGAGCTGCAGGATCGCCTGGCCCCACGGAGTGGCGGCGATCAGGACGCCGAAGGTGACGCAGAGGAATGCGCTCAGATTCTCGTCGAAGCGGGTGCGGGGCTCGGTTCGCCGCATCAGGCGGGAGAACGATGACGATCCCCAGTACCGCACTCACGCTGACGCTGAACTGCATGCACCCACCCCCTGGTTGCGGCCCGCAACGCTCTGTGAGCATGCCAGAGGGCGGTCACGGCGGTGGCGGAGTTCGCAAACTTGCCTGCCAGGGCGGCTTCCCTCACCACCCTCGACGCTCCGGCCAGATCCTGGGCTGCCCCGCGTTCACCACGTCGTGGAGCAGGAGACGGTGGCCCAACGCCCGGTGTTCGGCCGCTGGCCACCGGGATCAGGACAACTCGCCGCCGTGGCCGGCGGAGTTCGCCGAGATCGCCAGCGGTCGGACCGCGACTGCTTCTACGCTCGCACGCACACGATGGTCCAAGGGGGGGGAGTGCCGTGGCCCGCAGGCCCGTACGACGACGCCGCTCCAGTGCTGCTCGCCGGGCACGGCAGGCCAAGGACAACGCGCTGATGCTGGGCATCGCCGCGCTGCTCGTGGTCTCCGTGGTGGCGTTCGTGCTGACGTGGCTGGCCCACCACCTGCTCCTGGTCGCCGCGCTGCTGGCCGCAGCCGGGGCGGGGTGCGCCGTCGTGCTGCGCTCCCGGCAGCTGGCCCGGCGGCGGGAGCTGGACGCGCGCGTCGCGCAGCTGCGGCACATCGGCCCGTTCCTGACCATGAGTCCGAAAGCCTTCGAGCACGCGCTGGCGGACCTGTGCCGGCGGGACGGCTGCACGAAGGTGACGGTGGTCGGCGGGGCCGGTGACCTTGCGGCGGATGTCCTGGCCACCACCCCGTCCGGGCAGCGGATTCTGATCCAGGCCAAGCGGTACGGGCCGCGGACCTTCGTTGGCTCCCAGGACGTCCAGAAGGTCAACGGCACCTACCGCGACGTGCACCACTGCGACCTCGCGGTCGTGGTGACGACCAACGCGTTCACCAAGGCCGCCGCCACCTTCTGCGCGAACGTCGGCATCCGCGCCGTCGACCAGCGGGCACTGGCTCTGTGGGCGGAGGGAACGGGCAAGCCCCCCTGGGGCTGACGGGCCGGCCGCCACGCAGCGGCGTGCGCGCGTTCCCGGCAGCCGGGCCGCTACGCCGGCGGGTCGGGCTCGAAGGTGTGGGCGCGATGCCAGCGGAAGTGGGGCTCGCGCTCCTTCGCCGACCAGGGTACGGCGCGGTCGGCGAGGTGCTGCTGCTGGATGTGCTCGTGGACGCCGGGCATCGTGTCGGCGAGCGGGCTGACCCTGATGCGGCCGGCCTCGTCGACGGTGATGTAGCCGCGTCCGTAGAGGCTGTCGCAGCCGAGGCTGCAGTTCGGGGCCAATAGGTTTGCCTGACTCCGCGAATCCCTGAACCGGAGGCGACCGTTGCAGATCGGCCTGCTCGGCTCGCTTGGACCGCCGCCGTCCCCCCGAGCCCGTCCGTGCGGGCCGTTGTCACTGCGCCTGGCTAGGGTGCCCGCCATGGACGAGCGACCGTTGACCGACCAACTCTCCGGCACCTGGGACCAGACCCGGTCGACCCGCGACGCCCTCGTGGCCCAGGGGGAGACCGTGGTCGCGGCCGTACTGACCTTGCTCTGCGACGAACAGTCACCCGTCGACTGGGCCGTCGCAGCCGACGTACTGCAGCGAATAGGGGAGCCCGCCCTCCTACCGCTCGCAAACGCGGCCGCAGAGGCGGACCCACCCGAGATCGCCAGGAGGGTCGGATTCGCCCTGGGGCGGCTGGAGGTGACCGACCCGGCGGTCTACGAGCCCCTGCTGGAACACCCGCACCCCCGGGTCCGCGGCAACGCGCTCCTCGCCTTCCAGTTCCAGGGCCCGGCCGCGACCAGGTTCGTCGACCGGCTCATCCCGCTCCTGGGCGACCCGGAGCCCGAGACCCGGCAACAAGCCGTCCACGCCCTCCAAGCGATCGGCCCCACAGCCGTCCCCGCCCTGCAACGCGTACGCCGCCAACCCGCCCCCGTTCCCACACCCCGGGTACGGGCCGGCGCCCTGCACGCCCTGGCCGCCATCGCCGGACCCACAGCGCTCGACCCCCACGACCAGAACGCCTGGCACCGACTGACCAGCATCAAGCGACAGACCGAGATCCCGGAAGGCATGCACCTGTGCGGATCCTGGTACGCGATCCCCACCACCGACCAGAACGCGGTCCTGGACGCCTTCGACCTCACTGACCCCACACCCGTCACCCTCCGCACCGGCGCAGCGGCCTGGAACCACGACCACCACGCCTGGAACCGCACCCGCCCGCACGACACCTGCGCCCGCGTCTTCGTCAGCCCCGCTCTGAACGGCTGGACCCTCGTCTTCGGCCACTCCTCCCAGGACACTCACCGCCTCGAGGACGCGGACGACCGGGATGCAGCCCTCAATCAGGTCGTACGAGAGCGCTGCACCGACCTCAGCCGCCGGTTCGGCGCCGCGCACTGGTACGGGATGAGCTGCGGAGACGACTGGACCGCCTGGTGCATCGCCGAGAACGGCGACGTGCTGCGCCACTACGACGCGTACGACGCCTACGAGGCCGAGCAGGACGGCGACAACGGCGGCAACGGCGACGACGGCCCGGGCCACCCGGCCGAAGCCGGCTACCTCCTGCCCCACCAGGACGGCTTCCCCGACGGCGCCTTCGACGGCGTGAACCTCTTTGACTCCGAGGCCTTCGCCGCCCGCTACCTCCAGGTGAAGGAGGAACTCCATATCCCCGACACCTGCGACGCCACCGACATCGCCGCCTGCCTCTCCGTCGACCCCGGAGCCCTCGGCGCGCACACCCGGACCGAAGGCCACGCAGTCCTCGCCCTCACCACCTGCGGCCGGGAACACGGCCACCCCGCCGGAGCCCTCCCGGTGTGACGCCGCCCGCCAGCTCGGGTGCTGACCCCAGCGGTACCGGGAGGACGCCATCCCCGAGCGGCTGGCCACCGACGCGACCGGCTGACCCCCGCGCGTGCGGGGAGGACACCAGCTCCCAACTGGACGAGATGAACCGGAACGGCTGACCCCCGCGGGTGCGGGGAGGACGAAGATCAACTGGGAGCCGATTGGGAGATCAACGGCTGACCCCCGCGGGTGCGGGGAGGACCCTTCGTGACCTGCGGCGCAGCAGCGCCTTTGCCATTTCTTGACTGATGAGCTGTCGGCGCAAGTGCGCCACTGTTGTTGGTTGCAACGAGCGTGCTCTGGTGCGGTTGGGCTGTTGAGGAGTCAAGGGGCACCAGACATCCTGCCACGCGGATCTGACGCGGGCTGGGGTGAGCGTCCTTATCGGAACGGGCTCCGTGGAGGTCGGCGAGCCTGATGGCCCCGGCAGGTGGCGGAAAGCCGTGGTGCCCTGCCCCGCCGGGACGGCGGGGCAGGGCACCAGAGGAGACGTGTCAGCTGTTGATCGTCAGCAAACGGTTGGCCAGGGCGTCGGCGAGGCGGTAGGCCTCGTCGGCCGAGAGGGTGCGGCAGATGGCGTCCGCCAGTTCCTCGACGTTGTGCCAGTCGACCTTGCCGAGCTCCGCGCTCGGGGCGGCCGCCGGCGGTTCGTCCGACGGGGCGACGGCCCGCTGCTCCGGCATCGGGAGAGGCTCGGAGTTTTCCGCGGAAAATCGGTCGGTGCCCGGAGCGGGTTCGGTGCTCGGGAGCGGGCTGCGGGGAGCAGGTTCCGACCGGGTGGTGGCGGGAGCCGACGGCTCAGCAGGCGACGACGTCACCGCGGCAGCCGACTGGGCCACGGGCGCAGCGCTCTGCTGCGCCGCAGGCTGCGGGGCGGCCGGGACAGCCGGGGCGTCGGCAGGCGCCTTCGCCGCCGCCTTGGCCTCCAGCTTCGCCGCGCGCTTGGCCGCGACGGCGTCGGCGTCGGCCTGGAGCAGCTGCTCCAGCTCCGCCGTCTGCGCGGCCAGGGACATCTCCTCGATGCCGTTCACCGACCCCAGCCGGCGGGCGACGTTGATGGAGATGCCCTCCTCACCGCGCGCCTTGGCCCGCACCTGCCGTTGCAGCTCCGGGTGGAGCTTCAGCAGGTTCTTGCGGTGGGAGATCCAGCTCTGCGACCAGCCCTCGGCCTCGGCGGCCGCCTTGGCGGTGCTGTACTGCGCCACGATGAGCAGGACCGCGTTGGCCTCCTCGATCGGGTCGAAGTCCTTGCGCGCCATGTTCTCGTCGAGCGCCGCCCGCAGCAGCGTCGCCTTCGACTCGGCGACCGAGTCGTCGACGACGACCAGCAGCTGCTCCCGCCCGTACAGCGCGGCGGCGGCCCGGCGGCGGTTGCCGTTGACGACGACCACGTCCTCCGCGCCCGCGCCGAGCAGCTCCCGGTCCTCCGGCCAGAGCCGCAGGTAGGCGGCCGGGGTGACGGCGAGGCAGCTCTGCAGCTGGCGGTCCTTGATGCTCGCCAGGTCCGAGAGGTCGCCCAGGTCGTCGCGGGGGTTGCGCGGGTTGGGGAGACAGTTGGCGGTGGGAACCCACCGCGCGGGGGCCTCGGTGGCGGGCGCGGTGTCCACCCCCGGGGCGTCGACGACCGGGTCGGCGGCCATCGAGGCGAAGGAGACGCGACGGCCGGCCATCAGCGACCCCCGTACCCGAGCTCGAGGGACAGCCGGAAGAAGTCCTCGCGGGCCCGGTAGGCGGTACCGCTCTCCTTGTACTGGGTGACGACCGTTCCCTCGGCCACCGCCCGGGAGTGGATCTTGTACCGACGCAGGACGGTCTTCGCGCGCGGCCACCCCCTCGCGGAGATGTACGCCTCGGTGTCCTCGAGGTCGGCGCGGCCGTCCCGGGGGTCCCAGTTGTTGATGACGATCCGATAGGGGATGCCCATCGGCTCGATGACCTTCTGGATCGTCCGGGCCGTGGGGTCGAAGCACAGCGGCTCGGTGATCATCGGGACGAGGACGTCGTCCGCTATCTCCAGCGCACTTCGCAGGATCTCCTCGTCGGCCAGGGTGCCCGGCGTGTCGATGAAGATGTGCTCGTACTCGTCCTTCTCGCCGAGGACGTCGAAGGTGCAGGCCGCGAGGTTCACCGTGGTGGTGGTCTTGCCGACGCCGCCCTTCTGGTTGGCGATGACGTGGATCTTGGCGCCGGTGCTCTTGAGATGGACCAGCTGCTCGGCTTGGTCGTGCGCCGCCATGAAATCGAACGGCAGGTTGTCGCCCACCCGCTCGGCCCAGACGACGGCGGACCCCTGGGGGTCTGTGGACACGACAAGCACAGATGGCTTCATGATGTTCCGTTCTCTCCGTGGGCTTCCCGGGCGGTCTGCCCGGTACTGCGGATGCCCGCCGCGCAAAGCCGGTGTGCGGCGGACTGGAACAGCATTCCAGATGATCGACTCGGCTCCTGACACGACCCGCGTGTGATGGCACACAATGGCGGGCTTCTGGGCTCTGATCTCGCGGAATTCTCGGCCTTGCAACTCGGCTCCTCGGGCCCGAGTGTCGTTTCCCAGAGGTGTGGTGACGCGTGGACGGCCGGGGGGGGGAGCTGCTGGGGCGCATGGTCGCTTCACTGGACGAGGGCTGTGGACGGCCGCATGGCTGCCCACGGCGGCGTTGCTCAGCCCCGTACTGGCGGACTCTCACGTGGGCGGCCCTCGGTGGGTAGGCGCGTGGGAGGATGCTTGGCGGCCCCTGATTCCTCAACAGGCCACTGGGGCGGCGGTGGCATCCGTGCCATCGCAGCCAGTCAAGAAATTGCAAAGCTCCTGCTTCACCGCAGGTCAGGAAGTGTCCTCCCCGCACGCGCGGGGGTCAGCCCCCGGCGTCCGGCGACCCGCGGGCGCTGACCGGGTCCTCCCCGCACGCGCGGGGGTCAGCCCCCGGCGTCCGGCGACCCGCGGGCGCTGACCGGGTCCTCCCCGCACGCGCGGGGGTCAGCCGGCGCCGGCCAGCTGATGAAGACGACCGCGCTCGTCCTCCCCGCACGCGCGGGGGTCAGCCATGAATGAGACAGGCCGACAGGAGCTTGCTCAGGTCCTCCCCGCACGCGCGGGGGTCAGCCGGTGTCGCGGACGTTCACGCCGTTCTGCGAGTAGTCCTCCCCGCACGCGCGGGGGTCAGCCGCCACTTACCGCACTGCTGGCGGCGCCACGATCGTCCTCCCCGCACGCGCGGGGGTCAGCCGGCGTCGTAGACGTCGACCGGAATCCACGGGGCGTCCTCCCCGCACGCGCGGGGGTCAGCCGCCAATCTGGGTGATGGGGGTGCCGAGTGGGGCGTTCTCCCCGCACGCGCGGGGGGTCAGCCGCCGATCTGCTTCAGCTTTAGCAGGCTGTCGGTGTCCTCCCCGCACGCGCGGGGGTCAGCCGCCTACGTTCCTGATCACGCTTGCGACCAACCAGTCCTCCCCGCACGCGCGGGGGTCAGCCGAATCTCAAGACGCACAGCCGGGATCTCTGGAAGTCCTCCCCGCACGCGCGGGGGTCAGCCGGACGACGACGAGATCAGGCGTTACAAGCTCGCGTCCTCCCCGCATGCGCGGGGGTCAGGACGGGGCCGGAGGGGGCGAGGTAGTGGAGTGTGACCTCGCCGGCGAAGGTGCCGGTGGCGAGGAGGACGGTGCCGCCAGGGTCTGTTGTGCAGGAGGCGGCGACTCCGGGGAGTGAGGAATCGAGGAGTTCGCCGGTGATGGCGTGCCACCGGCGGACGGTTTCGTCGTCTCCGGGGGTGATGAGGACCGGATCGCCGTGAAGCCAGGCCGCGGAGAGCATGGGGACGACGATGTCGGCGTCGATGGGGGAGCCGATCGGTTCGCCGGTGTCAGCACGCCAGCGGCGGAGCAGGTGCTGGGTGTCCGAGGCCACGATCAGCGTCCTGCCGTTCTCCATCCTGAGGGTCGCGAGCTGGCGGACGCCTAATCTCCGCCGTGAAGTCGTCGGCCTTGTCCTGGCGCAGGATCACGTCGTCGGCCAGGCGCTGTGCTCCGCCTGCCGCCGTTTGAACCGCTCAGTGGTTGAGATGCGGGCCTTCCCGGACGCTCGTCGTGACCCGGCTGTCGGTTGCCGCCGAGCTGGCCCTTCCTCCGGAAGCGATAGCTGCCAGGCCCGGTCAGCGCACTCCCAGGCGAGGGTTGTCCGGTCAGAGCGGGTGGTGGCATCATTTCCGACATGATCAAGAGAATCGAGCCCTCCGCCCGCTGGTGAGCGCGGCTCACGGGCAAGGGCTGCCCGCACCACGGATGAGCCTGTTCGACCACGCGATGCAGCTGCATCAACAGGCCCCCGACAAGCCCCTCCCACGAGACGGCGAGCCGTATCCGGATGGTGCGCAGCACCGTCGTCGGCGCCCTCCGAAACCGCCGAAGGACCGACGCGCCGAGGGCGCCAAGGTCGCCCGCATCCTGGCCAAGCACTTTGCCCGGCCGTCCTCTCCACCAAGCGCGTTGGCCGACGTCTTCCACGACGTCTACGTGCCGATCCACCCCAACGCCGACATCGCCCGTGTTGCCCTCGGAGTGGACATCGGGCGTGTCCGGCGGACCGGGCGGTGGCTGGTCCGCCACGGGACCGATCGATGCTCGGTCACCGTCGGGCTGGCGCTGCTGGCCGCTGTGGGTACGGCGGACAACGTCCCGCTGATCCAGACGATCGGGCTGCTCTCCGACTGGTTCGGCCCGTTGGCGGCCCGTGCGCTGGAACGGCTGCCGGGCCGTCCCGACTCCCTGCTCTGGCTGGCCGACCGCGTGGCGGGCTGGGGCCGGGTCTATGTCGTCGAGGCGCTCTGCCGCGTCGACGATCCGGGTGCCCGCTGCTGGTTGTTGCGGAAGGCGGTCGACGGCGACTACCTCAACGGCTATTTCGCGGGGAAGGTTGCCGAGGCCGCCAGACTGCATGAGGCGCTTCCGGAGCTCGAACATGACGATGAGCTGCTCGACCACACAGGTTGGCTGCTCCACGTGATGACGTACAGCGATGGCATGGGAACGACCCTCCGGCACTATCCCCACTCCGCAGCTGTCCTGGAATCCCACGCCCGACACCTTGGCGGTGTGACACCGACCGTCGAGCGCTTCTTCATGGCGGCCCTGCTGGCGCAGTACCTCGCAACTGAGCCTCCCGAGCGTGTCGGCAGCATCGGGGCGCAGCGCGACGCGATCCTCGCCACCTACCTCGGGCTCCTTGATCGTGAGGACTGGTGCGAGACGGCCCGCGCCGGCCGCGCGGCGAAGGATGGTCGGATGGAACAGCTCGCGGGCTCAGGCACGTCCCAGCTCAGCCTGCGGGCGTTCGCGGACTGAGGACGGCCGCATGCATGCACGGACGGGCCCCTCCCAGCCCATGGGTGACCATGAGTAAGGAGAGACGGGACCGGGAGGCGCGGGCGGAGGCAGCTCTCCGGTGTGGTGTGCTCGGAGCCTCTCGATGATCTCGTCGTCCGTCACGGGCCTTCGTAGCAGGCGGCACCGACATCGCCGTGTCGTAGGGGGAGGGCACAATCGGCGCATGGCTGAGACCTTCGTTGACCTGGGATTTGTTACCGCGCCGTCGGGGGTGCTGGTGCTAGGCATGGCCGGCTGGGTCGACTACTGGCGGGAGCTGGGGCAGCCGCTGTCCGAGCGTGCCGGGGCGGCTGCGGCCTCGGGTGGTGGCCATCTCCGGGACTGGCTGTGCGAGGCGGTCGCGGTCCCGGCGGCCGGTAACGGGCCGTTGTTGGTGCGGGCCCGTACCTCGCCGTCCCCGTTCGATGAGGAGCCGACGATCGCGACGCTGGAGGTCGGGCTCGGGGTGCCCTGGCCGGAGACGGCGGACCGGTCGGTGCCGGTGCGGCTCGGTGACCTGCCGGTCGACCGGTGCGGCATGGTGGTCGGTGACGCCGTGGGGCTGGACGCGTGGACGGGGATGAACGACGAGTCGGCCGACGGGCTCGCCGACCTCACCTACTGGGGGCGGTACGCGGACGACGCCCACGCACAGTTCGGCGGCGAGCGGATCGCACAGTACGGCTGCGAGGGACCGCACGGCTGGCTCGACCTCCCGCTGGACGAGGCGGCGGCGCGTGCGGCCGAACTCACGGCCTGGCGAGACCGCCTCCACGGCAGGGGGCTCATGGTTTCGGTCGACGAGCACACCGACTTCTACCGCTTCCGGCGGGCCGGGTGGCACCATCCGCTCCACGTCGGCGCGATCGAGGTCGGCGGCTGCCGGGTGCTCGGTGTCGACTGGGACCAGGGCGATCACTCGATCAGGCACCGCGGCGAACGGGCCGCCGGCCAGGTCTACCCGGTCACGCTCGAAGCCGACGAAGCCGACGCGGCGGGTGGGACGGTGCTGCGTTGGACCATCCCGCCCTACGGCTTCGACGACGAGGACGAGGACGAGTGACGAGCGATGAGCCCAGTGTCGGGGAATCCGCGACCACAACAGCCGTGAAGAAAGTGTCCCGCCCGCGCGACATCCCGCCGCCCCACGTAGTCATGAGGGGTATGCACGGGGATCACGGAACGACGGAACAGGCGGGGACCGAGTGAAATCAGCACAGGAGGACGCGTACCTGGAGTTCGTGGCCTCGAGGGCGAAGGCGCTGTACCGCTCGGCGTACGTCCTCGCGGCCGGCGACGCGCATCTTGCCGAGGACCTGGTCCAGGAGACCCTCAGCCGGGTGTACGTGCACTGGAAGCGGGTGATCGGTGCGGACAACCCGTCGGCCTACGCCCAGACGGTTCTGGTCCGCACCTTCCTCAGCCTGCGGCGCCGGCGGAGCACCGGCGAGCGGCCCGTCGGGAACATGCCCGACAGTGCGGCAGCCGGCCCGGACACCGCGCTGCGGCTCACCCTGCTGGACGCGCTCGGCCAACTGCCGCCCCGCGACCGGGCGGTGCTGCTGCTGCGCTACTGGGAGGACCGCAGCATCGAGGAGACCGCCGGGATGCTCCGGCTGAGCAGCAGTGCGGTCCGCTCCCAGGGCACCCGGGCACTCGGCAGGCTGCGCGCGTTGCTCGGCGACAGCCTGTCCGACCTGGTTGCGCACTGAGCACTGAGCACTGAGCACTGAGCACCGGTGAACCGGTGCACGCAGGTCAAGACCGCCGCAAAGCCCCCATCAGCGACAGAAAAGGTGACGCCAGCATGCCGTTCGAAGCAGACCTCGCCCACGCCCTGGACCGCACGACCGACTCCCTCGAACCCGATCTCACCACGCTCCTGAGCGGAGCCGTCGAGCGTGGCCGGAGCCGTCGGCGTCGGCGCACGGCCGGCGTCATCGCCGGGGTCGGCGCCGCCTGCGCCGTGGTCGCGGCAGCCGGCCTGGTGCTCCCCGGAGCGCTCGCCGGCACGGTCGCCGGGATCCACCCCGCAGGATCCGACATCGAGCCGGTGGCGCTGGCGATGCCCCGTTCCGCCGTCTCCGACACTCAGATGATCCAGGCCCTGGAAGCGACGTTCCCCGGGGGCCGGTTCAGCCAGGAGACCGGGCAGAGCAACAACCCCTCGGACCCGTCCGGCGGCTACGTCGCCAACGGTGAACTGCTCCTCGACGACGGACACGGCGCCGCCATGGTCGGCGTCTCGGCCGTGCGGCTCAAGCTGCCGCTCAGGGACGGCGACGGGCTGAGCTGCGACCGGACACCCGCCCGGGCCGCGGGTGACACCTGCACGCTGAGCGAACTGCCGAGCAGTGCCGCGCTTCCCGGCGGGGCCGTGGTGATGTCGGAGCAGACCGCGGCCCACCGCCCGGCCGGTCCCGACACCGCTCGCCGCTGGACGGTGACGGTGACCCTGAAGTCGACCGGCGCGCAGCTTCAGCTGGTGCAGTGGAACAGCACCGGCGGCGGCAGCGGCGCCGACGTACCGAAGCCGACCCGCCCCGCGCCCCCGCTCACCGAGCAGCAGGCGGTGGCCGCACTCACCGGTGCCACCTGGGCGCCGATCCTCGGTGCCGTCGGCTGACCCCTCCTCAGCGCCGAAGAAAGCGGGGGCGGAACCCTCCTGACGCCTCGCTGAAGGAGCGGCAAATCCGCTGGACAGCGTCCGGATACTGCCGTCATGGCCATCACCCAGCAACTTGCCCGGGTCTCGGCGGACTACCTCGACGCCTGTCGCCGGTCAGCCGCCGAGTCGCCGGACGGGGACCACCAGTGGGACCCGCCGTCCGCGGACTGTCTCGACCTGGACTGGGCGCCCTCCATGCTGGAGCGCGCCTGCGAACTGGCGCAGCTCGACGCCGTCCGCCTGGAGGCGCTCAGGAGCGCCACCGATGGCGACAGCGGCATCGATCTGGGCTTCCTCAACGTGGGCCTGCACGCGATCGCCTTCTTCAGCAACTCCACTCCGACGGCTCTCTGCCCGGCCGAGGTCGCCCGGGTGGCGACGCTGCTCGGAGAGATCGACATGCGGGCGACCCTCCGTTCCGTCATGGACAGCGGTGCGGGCTCCACCCTCGGGTACGGGTTCGTCGGCGATCCGACGGAGTACCTGCTGGAGCACTTCGGCGCGCTGCGCCGGTTCTACGAGGAGGCGGCCCGGAGGGGCCTCCTCGTCGTGCAGTGGTGGGACTGACGGACTGACCCGGCAGGCCTCGTTCGATCAACCGAGGGCATTGGGCGGGATGGCTGGCTACGGCCGACGACAACCGGCCGCAGCGGGTGCATCGAGGTGGCGGTTGAGCTCCTGACCGCTGGTAGACCGCGACCCCTCGTACGGTCTGGAAGTGCGAAGAAGCCCCCGTCAGGTTCTGGCGAGGGCTTCTTCGCACTCCGGGGGAATGTCAGGCAAGGCCCAACCCATTGAGGCCACCAGTCAAGGAACTGAGGGGTGAGCCCTTGTCACCGCCGCCGGTGAGGGATGAGAGGGGGCTGGCGCTGCCGAGGGGTGAACTGGAGCCGGCGCCCTTGCCCGAGGCATCGGCGCCCGGGGTGGCTGCGCCGCTGATTGGCGCTCCCTTGAGGAGCCCGGTCAACAGACCAGTGATCATTTCGAGGTTGGACAGGCCACTGGTCAGGCCGCCGGTGCCACTGTCCGAAGCGACGATCGAGTTCAGGGGGTCCTTTCCAGCGGACGCCAGATTGTTGAGGGGCAGCGAGTCCACGCCCGGCACGGCGCTTCCTCCACTGGCGTGAGCGGGAGCCGCGAGGGTAGCGCTGGCGAGAACCAGCATCCCCGTAACGATGATCTTCTTCATACCGGTGTCAACGAGCACGGGCATCAATGGCAACTCTCGATGGTCAAATCCGCTTTGACCTGGCCTCGACGGCCTCCTCGGCGGGGCCGCCGGCTCACAAGGCTCGCCACCACGGGATTCGGGGCTGAACTACTCTGCGCTGACGGTCGTGTGGTTCCAGGCGGCTCCCGCCATCCCGTCAGGCGAGGACGCCGATCACGGTCTGCGCGGCATCTGCTGGGACGACGTCGCGCGAGACTTCGAGCTCTGAGTTCGAGGAGATCGAGGAGTTCGAGGAGCTCGTGTCCTGCACATCGGCCGTGGGGCACGGCCGCCGGTACGGGGTGCGGCCTCCCGGGGGCCGCACCCCGCCGCCGACCCCGCACCGATCGCCTCGGTGCGGCCCTCCGGGGTCGGCTGGGCGCTGGGCCTTTGGTGCCGCGGGATCGTCAGCGGTGAGAGCCGACTGCGGTCTTCATCGGATACCCGTGGTCAGCTGGAGGTCGCCGACGGCGTCGCCGGGGGCATGAGGCAGCGGGTGTTGATCTGGAAGAGCAGCAGCTCCTTGGTAACCGTGGTTTCTACGCTGACCAGGTAGCGGCCCGACGGCTGGAAGGCGTCGAGGAGGGCGGCCACCTTGCCGTTCACGGTCTCCCGGTAGCCCTTGATGGTGAATCCCTGCTGTTCGAGCATCGCGCGGATCTTGCGGACGGCCTCGGGGTGCTGGTCGAGGGGGGCGGGGCTGTAGACCGCGTAGGACATCGTGTACCGGCCGTCCTTGGCGACTTCGCCCTTCTCGCCGACGCAGGCCTCGAAGGTGGGACCGGTGCTGCTGGGGTTGAGGGTGACGCCGGCGGTCTGGGCCATGAACTCGGTCATGTGCTGGGCCCAGCCCTGGGCGTCCTGGGTGGCCATGACCGGGAGGGGCTCGTTGGGGTCGGACGTGGACATGCATCCTCCGAGGATCAGGGGCAGGCAGAGTGCCACGGCGGCAGCGCCGAGGCGTCGCGCCGGGGCACGGCGTGCGGCGGGTCGTGGCAGGGGGAACGGCATGGCGGATTTCCTTGCGGCCGGGACGGGCGTGGACCGGGGCAGTCAGGCAGCTGGCCAGTCAGACAGCTGAGCAGCCGGGCAGCTTACGGCCTCGGGTGATCGAAGGTGGGCGGCGGGGTGTACACCTTGGGAACCGTGGTCGGCTGTCCGCCGACGATGATGCGGGCCTGGTTCAGGAGGCTCAGGCTGTCCTTGTCGCCCTTCTTGTCCCAGTAGCCGCTGTGCCCGGAGGTGTCGACCTCGAAGTTGTTGCCGCCGAAGTGGTCGACCATCGGGTCTTCACCGAGGGTGACACCGGCCACGGCCTTGATCAACATGTCGTCGTTCGCCCTGCCGGTCCAGAAATGGCTCGGGTCGATGTGCAGCTGATCGGCACTCTTGACGGTCATTCCGGGGCTCGCGACGGCGACGATGTCGTCCGCGCCCAGCCCCTCGCCTCCGGCGGCGGCCGCACCGACGGCCGTTGTGCCGTAGCTGTGGCTCATGACGGTGAGGTGGCTGTGGTGGTCGCCCTGGGCGACCCGGGTGCCCTTGGTGAACTGGCGCAGGGGTTCGGCGGCGGACTCCGCCCGGTCGGTGGTCATGACGGTCCCGTCCACCTCGGGGGCGTCGTAGCCGAGCCAGGAGATCACCGACACCTTCGCCCCCGGTGCGGTCTCCCGCGAGGCGCGCTGCAGTTCGCTGATGCGCTTGATCTGGTCCGGCATGTCGCGGAGCGTGTTGTCCGTACCCGGCACCATGAGGGCGGTGTGGTCGGCGGTGTCGGGGTTGCCGATGGCGATGATCGCCTTGCCGTCGCCGCCGTAGGCCTTCGGGTCGATGCCGAGCAGGAAGAGCTGCTGGTCCTCGGCCGCGCCGTCCTGCTGGTCGATCCGGGTCTTGAGCGCGATCAGCGCTCCCTCGAGCTTGTTGTAGTCCTCGGACGTCATGCCGCTGCCGCGCGCGTCGCCGGCCTTCATCTCGTCCAGCTGCTGGTCGAGCACCAGCCGGTTGGCCTCGTCCCGCGCGGTGGCGGGCAGGCCGTCGAGCTTTCCGATCTGGTCCGGGTAGAGCGCGAGGTAGCTGCTCTGCTGCTCGGGGGTCAGCGACTTCCACCAGTCGGCGGACTTCTGCGGGTCCTTGTTCTCGGGGACGTACGGATTGGCGAGGCCCAGGTCCTTCATCACGTCCTTCACGTCCTGGGCGGTCTCGGCGGTGGAGCCGAACGTCCGTGGCCGGCTCAGGATGTCGGCGTCGAGTCGGCTGAGGGCGCTGTCGCCCTTGTCGCTCGCATCCTTCGCGTCGGACAGCGCCTTGTTGATCCACTCCTGGACGTCGCCGCGCAGCGTGGCCAGCGCCTTGCGTTCGGGGCTGTTCACGGCGTCGGGGTCGTGCTGTGCGCCCTTGTCCAGCGGCGGGAGGCTCACCGTCCCGTCGGAACTGACGGTCAGGCCCCACTCCTCGGCGCGGTGGACGGCGTTCTTGAGGTTGGTCTGCGCCTGGTACATCCGGTCGGCGACGGTGTCCAGGGTGAGTGCGGCGGCGGCGGACTCGACCTTGACGATCTCCAGGATCTGTTCGGTCCGGCCCATGGTGGAGAAGGCGTACGAGGCGTCGTTCCCCTCCCACTTCGCCTGTTGCAGCGGGCCGTTCACCTGGCTGCGGTGCCGGGTCTCGGCCGACTGGGCGCCGGTGGACAGCCCGCGCCACGCCTTGGCCGCGTCGTGCAGCCCGGTCGGGTCGAAGCGGAGCAGCAGCTCGAAGTCGTTGCTCACTGGCCCGGCTTCTCCCAGACTTCGCCGATCCGCTGCTTGTCCCAGACGTCGGTGTTGGCGTTCTCGTTGTTGGTGTACGTCTGCGCGGTGGTGGTGAGGTTGTCGGCCGTCTTGTTGAGACGGTCGTGCACGCTCGCCAGGACGGGTGCCCAGTCGCCCGCGATCTTCTCCAGGCGTGCGGCGACCGACCAGCCCGTCAGTTGGCCGGCGGCCTTGTGACTGGCGGACACGGCCGCCTCGGTCGGCTTCGCGAAGTCCTCGCCGATGGCCCGTGCCGCGCCGGCGGACTGGTAGATCTCGGCCGGATTGACCTTGAGATGGCCCACTTGTCCTCTTTCCCCCGTTGGTGCTGAAGATCAACAAGCAGGCTATTTCGGGGGGTGGCCGAATTCCAATCCGTACAGGTACTCAGCCGATATCGGGCGGTTGTCCTGTTTTGTGAGCATCTGTCGCCGCCGGGGCCGCCGTCATCGAGAACCCTCGATGAGCCGGGCCAGAGCCGGGCCAGAGCCGGGCCAGGGCCGGGCCAGGGCCGGGCCAGGGCCGGGCCAGAGCCGGGCCGGAGCCGAGTCAGACGGCGGGGCCGTCGACGTAGGTGAAGGTGGTCTGGCCGCTGCCGCCGAAGGTGGTGACCTCGAGGGTGACGTCTCCGCCGGCGGGGTGGGGCGGGGCGGTGGCGGTGAGCGTCTGGTCGGAGATGACGCCGAAGGGGGCGGGGATGCCGTCGAAGGTGACGTCCTGGGTGGTGGCGAGGTGGTTGCCGGTGAGGGTGACGGCGGTGCCGCCGCCGGTCGGTCCGGAGCCGGGGCTGACGCCGGTCAGGGCGGGTGCGTCGAGGTAGGTGAAGGTCAGTCCGCCGACGCTTTCGCCGGAAGCGATGATGCTGACGGGCACCGGTCCGGGGGACGGGACGCCGGGTACGTCGACGGTGACGGCGGTGTCGGTGACGGACTGGAGGGTGGCCAGTCGGGAGCCGAAGCGTACCGACGTGGTCCCGCTCAGGTTGACTCCGGTGATGACCGCGGTGCCGCCGCCGGTGTAGGGCCCCATGGCGGGGCCCGCGCCGCCGTTGGGGTTGCTGGTGGTGGTGATCCCGGTCAGCAGCGGGACGGGAAGGTAGCAGAAGGTGCCGAAGACGGCCGTGCCCCCGGGCGTGGTGACGGTGACGGGGACCGCTCCCGATCCCGCCGGGCTCTTCACGGTGACCGAGGTCGCGGTGTTGCCCAGGATGGTGGCCGCGGTGTCGCCGAACCGGACGGCGGTGGCGGGGGCCAGGTCGTGGCCCCGGACGGTCACGATGGTGCCCCCCGCGGTGGTGCCCTGGCTGGGCACGAGCGTCAGGGGGACCACGGCGACGGCGTCGTCGGCGTTGTCCGTGACGTAGAGGCGGTTCCCGGCGGGGGTGACCGCGACGCAGACCGGGCCGTTGCCCACGGGGATGCTGCCGGTGGCGGTGCCGGTGGCGGTGTCGATCACGCTGACGGCGTTGTCGGCGAAGTCGGTCGTGTAGACGGCGGTCCCGTCCGGGCTCACGGCCACGAAACGGGGCAGGCTGCCCACCCCGATGGTGGCGGTGACGGTGTTCGTGGCGGTGTCGACCACGCTGACGCTGTCGCCGCCCGCGTTGCAGACGTAGGCGCGGGTGCCGTCCGGGCTGAAGGCGGCGATCACCGGCACGTCACCGGCGGTGAAACTGCCGGTGACGGTGTTGGTGGCCGTGTCGACCACGTTGACGGAGCTTTCGCCGACGGTGCAGACGTAGGCGAGGGCGCCGTCGGGGGAGACGGCGACGCCGACCGGCATGGGGTCGGTGGTCACGGTAGCGGTGACGGTGTTGGTCGCGGTGTCGACCACACTGAGGGTGTTGGTGCCCTGGCTGGTCACGTAGGCACGGGCGCCGTCCGGGGAGAGCGCCACCGCGACGGCTGCGGCGCCGACCGCGATGGTGGCCGTGAGGGTGTTGGTGGCAGTGTCGATCACCCCGAGGGTGCCGTCGTCGAACAGGGTCACGTAGACGCGCGTGCCGTCCGGCGAGACCGCCGTGAGGAACGGGCCGCCGGCGGCGACGATGGTGGCGGTGACGGTGTTCGTCGCGGTGTCGATCACGCTGACGCTGTTCGACGCCCGGTTCGCGACGTAGGCGCGTGCCCCGTCGGGCGTCAGCGCCACACCGAGCGGGGAGACGCCGACGGGGATGCCGGCGTCGCCCGGGGGCAACAGGGTGAAGCGTTGACCGGGCAGCCCATCGGCTGACAGCAGCGGACCGAGTCGGGTGAAGACGCTCATGGCGCAGCCTCTCTGAGCATGTATCGGGGGAACACAGCCCCGGTCCACGGCTGGAGGCGGCTGATGTCTCCCGGACAGCCCACGGCCAACGGCCATGCGGGCGCACCGGCCGCCTCCAGCACGTCTTCCGGCGCAGGATGGGCGGCCCACCGGTTCCATCACTCAAAGTGACGCACAGTGTCGAACGGGGGACAAGAGCCGGTCGTCCAGCATCACCCGAACAGCTCAGCGAAGGACCGCCGGTGCGGACCGGGTCGGGTTCTCCCGCCTCGTCCCTTCGGCTTCTCCCACCCGGCCGCCGCCGTCACCGCTTCCCCCAGTCCCACGGGGCCGGCCGGGCGCCGCGTAGGCACGCCACTTGGTGGACTGCCAGGTCGCGGGTCCGGGAGTCGAGGCGGGCGCGGCGCACGGTGTCCATCACGGCGGTGAGCACGATGACGTCCCGCACGACCTGGTAGCCCGACCACGCGCTGATGCGGTCGTAGGGCACGGCGGCGTCGCCCCGGCCGTGCGCAGTGTAGGTGTGGTGGTAGGCCTGCAAGTCGTCGCCGCGGCCGCGCAGCAGTTCGTTGCTCCAGCGCGCGGCGACCATGTCCCACTCGCGGTGGCCGCGCCACAGCGGTCTGCGCAGCGCCAGCCGCGGGTGCGTCCCGCCGCCGTGGCAGTGGGCGAGTCGTCGGGCGCCGAGGATGACGGTGGGCGGGGTCGGCCAGTCGATGTCTGCCCACTCCGCGCGTAGCCACGCGGTGCACTCGAACAGGAACCGGCGGGCGGAATCGTTCAGCGGGCTGTCGTCCAGGCCGTCCAGGAGGCCGGCGAACGGGTCGTGGTTCCCGAGCCACAGCGCGGCCCCGGGGTGGATCCGGTGCACCGCGGCGGTCACCCGGGCGCTCAGCGACTCGTCCCGGCGCCGTTTCCCGGGGTCGTGCCAGAAGGTGACGGCCCGGCCGGCAGCCGTGCGCACGCCGCTGTAGTACGGGGTGACGACGGCTACCTGGTGCTGTTCCAGCAGCTCCGCGCCCCGCACCAGCGCCCACGCCTCGTCCGGGCCCGTGTGCACCAGGGCGATCGCCCGCAAGGCGGGCAGCGACCAGACGTCGGCGGGGTGGTCGCTGACCAGCTCGGCGTGCCGGGCGTCGTCGCCGGTGGCCGCGCAGGCCTGGGCCAGGGCCGCGTAGGACGCTGCGACGTCCTGCCTGCGGGCGTGGCTGGTGGTCCTGAGCAGCGCGCTGGTGCTCGGTCCGATGCTCACGGAGCAGTCCTCGGGTACGGAATCGACGGACACGATGTCCTCCGGGCTCGCGCCCAGGTGCCGGAAGTCCGGTCGGGCCGTTCCAGGGCGATCGGGCCGCCGTGCTCGGTGACCGTCCGGCCCGCCCCCCTCGGCGCCCGCCGGAAGCAGGCGATGACCGCCCCGCGGGTGGTGGTGATCGACAGGTGGGGTTCGTCCAGCCGTCGGCGGATCCGTACCTCGTTGCCGACGAGACCCGCGGGGAGCAGGTAGAAGTTGCCCTCGAACGGCACGAGCCCCTGGGGGTCGACCCTGCGCTGCACGCAGATGCGGGCCGGGAACGGCTTCGAGGGCAAGGGCAGCAGGGCTCGGGGGTGGCAGCCCGCCTGTCGGTTCCGGCTGCCCGAGCGCTCGGTCAGGCGGTCGAGGCTGTCCTGGGCCGCCTGCACGCTGGGTTCGCCGGCCGCGGTGTCCCACCAGTGGAGGACGACGGAGCGGCGGGCGCGGACGACGGGGCTGGGCGCTGCCGTCTGTGGGCGGATCGCGATGGAGGCGCCGTAGTGGATCGCGATCTCGTGGAAGACGGCGGTCACCTTGCCGGCCGTCGAGCAGACCGGCGGAGTCCGGTCGAACAACCAGCGCTCGCCGGTGCCGCCGAGGCGGCGCAGTACCTGGTCCAGGGCTTCCACGCAGTGCGGGAGGTCGCTGGTGCCGGCCAGGGCGGCCTGACAGTGGCCGGATCGCGTGAGCGAGCCCATGAGCAGGTACGTCTCGCGCCCGCAGTCCCATTCGGCCGGTGGGGCGGGGAGCTGTACCCAGTCGAACTGCACGTCTTCCAGGGGTCCGCGGCCGGGGCCGGCCCTCCCACGGTGGCGCGGTCCGCGGCGCGGCCACATCAGATGCCTGCGCAGGGCGCGGGTGAAGGTCGAGTAGGCGCGGTTGTAGCCCAGCTCGACGATCTCGCCGTGGAGGACGTTCGCCTGGAGGTGCGGATCGTCGTCGAGGCGCTGGCGACAGTACGGGACGAACTGCAGGAACTCGTCACGGGTCACCGCCCGGACCCCTACGGTCCGCTCTCCGTTGAGGTAGGCCCTGACCGTCTTGCGGTCACGGCCCATGCACCGGGCGATCGCCGAGATGGACCAGCCCTGGTGGCGCATGGCGCAAATCTCCCGGTATTCCTCTGCATTCAGCATCCAAACCCCTAGCTATCGGACTTCCGCCGCCGCAAAGCGCCTTGAATTAGTGGCGGCCGCCAGGCATGGTCGAAAGAATATAGCACGCGGCAGAAACCGCCCGAGGCGGCGGAAACGTTTCTTTCCGGATATTCCGTGGGCAATTTCAGGGAGCGGGTTCGCTGCTGCCCCGCCCGAAAATTTGGCCCGGCTCCGCAATGCAACCCCGCGCACCCATTGGGGAATTCCGCCGAGCGGCGCGGGAATTGCATATCGGGGCAGGCGTGCAGGCACGCAGGCAGCCAGGCATGCGCGGACGGCCGGGGCGGCGGACGGCGCGCGGCCTCACAGCGGCAGTCGGCAGGAAACCGTCTTGGTTCCGTCGACATGGAAGCGGTACCCCCACGAGCCGGCGATGCTCTCCACCAGAAGCAGCCCGCGCCCGCCTTCTTGAGAGGCGGGCGCCCGGTGCGCCCGGGGAGCGATACCGGAACGGTCTCGAATCCCGATCGACAGCCACCGCTGCTCGAGCGCGATGGTCACCCTGATCGGCTGCTCGTTATCGGTGTGCCGGATCGCATTCGTCAGGAGCTCAGTGGTCAGGAGTTCGGCGTCCTCGGTGATGTGTGCCATATCCCAGTGGCTGAGAATGGCGTTCACGGCACGGCGCACGGGCCGCACGCAATGGGCCTCCGGCAGGACGAACATGGTGATGCTCCGGCCCCGCTTGTCGTGCGCGTCCGGACGCGGCGATTCGGTGGAGGTCATGGCCGTCCCCCGGTTCCTTCCCCCGGCAGGGCCGGAATCCCGTGCTTCGCGGTCCGGCAGTGGTTCGGCGCCGGCAGCCCGGAGCGGGCTCATGGGTTCTTCCTCGGCGGTTCGGTGCCGGCGGTGGCGTCCGGCGGCTGGGCCGACCTCGGCGAGCGGGGCGCGGCGGGGTCCACGGCTCGGGGCGCGGCACCGTCCGGGGGATCCGGTGGAGCGTCGGTGGCCAGGCCGATGCCGATGTGCCGTGCGAGGCCGTCGGCGAGCGCTGCCAGCGTGGGGTGGCCCGCGACGAAGTCGCCGGCCAGCCTGACGCCGAGCGCGGCCTCCAGACGGGTGCGCAGCTCGATGCGGAGCAGGGAATCGAACCCGAGCGCGTTCAGCGGGGTCTGCGGGTCCAGGGTGCTGGCCCCCAGCCGGAGCACGGTGCGGATGTGTTCGGCCAGGTAGTCCTCGAGGAGCGTGCGGCGGGCGAGGCCGGGTTCCGCGGCCTCCAGCTCGCCCCGGATGTCGCGCGCCGCGTCCTGCCCGGGCGCCTGTACGGGGGTGCCGGGCGCCTCGGGCGCGAGGAGGGCGAACAGCGAGGACGCCCGCCCGGCCGGGGGGATCCAGGTGTCCGGCGGCCCCGGGATGACGCCGGTGCGTACGCGGCCGTGGGTCAGGAGCGCCGACAGGGCCTCGAGTCCTTCCGCCGTGGGAATGGTCTGGTAGCCGCGGGCCGCGAAGCCGGTGGCGACCCCGGTCTCGCCCCAGGGCCCCCAGTTCACGGCCAGCGTGGGCAGGTCCAGGGCGGTGCGCCAGGTGGCGAACGCGTCGAGCCACGCGTTGGCGGCCGAGTAGGCGCCCTGGCCCGGGTTGCCGAGCAGGGAGGCCATGGAGGAGTACAGGACGAACCAGTCGAGCGGCGATCCGGTGGTGGCCTCGTGGAGGCGCCAGGCGCCGGTGACCTTGGGATGCCAGACGCGTTCGAGCTGGTCGTCGGTGATGTTGGCCACCGCGGCGTCGTCGAGGACCATCGCGGCGTGGATGACGCCGCGCAGTGTCCCGCCGCCCGCGGTGGCCTCGGCCACCAGCTGCTCGGCGGTGCCGGGCTGCGCGATGTCTCCGAGCACGACGCTGATGCGGGTCCCCTGTTCGCACAGTCCGGCGAGGACCCGTTCGGTGTCGGCCGAGGGAGACGTGCGTCCGTTGAGGACGAGGTGGGCGGCGCCCTGGCCCGCCAGCCAGAGGGCCGTGGCGAGGCCGACGCCGCGCAGGCCTCCGGTGACGATGTAGGCGCCGTCCTTCCGCACCGGCGAGGGCGGGTCGCGCAGTACGGCGGTGGTGCGGCCCTCGCCGGGCACCGTCAGGACCAGTTTGCCGATGTGCCCGGCGCCGGCCATCAGGCGGAAGGCGTCGGAGGCCTGCTCGAGCGGATAGGTCCGGCACGGCAGCTGGGCGAGGGTGCCCCGGTGGAATTCGGCCAGGACCTCGCCCAGCAGCTCGGCGAAGGTGTCCGGGCGGGTGTGCTGGAGCTCGACGAGGTCGACCGTGCTCAGGGTGATGTTGTGCCGCAGCGGCGCGAGACCCAGCGGGGTGTCGGCGAGGATGTCGCGCACACCCAGCTCGACGAACCTGCCGAAGGGGCGCAGCGTTTCCAGTCCGGCCCTGATGGCGGGCCCGGAGAGGGAGTTGAGGACCACGTCGACACCCTCTCCGTCGGTGGCGGCGCGGGTCTGCTCGGCGAAGTCCAGCGAGCGGGAGTCCATGACGTGCCGGATGCCCATCGCCCGCAGGTACTGGCGTTTCTCCTCGCTGCCGGCGGTGGCGAGCACGTCGGCGCCCAGGCGCCGCGCGACCGCGACCGCGGCCAGTCCGGTCCCGCCGGTGGCGCTGTGGATCAGGACGCGCTCGCCGCCGGTGAGCCTGGCGAGGCGGCGCAGTGCGTACCAGGCGGTGAGGTAGGCGATGGGCAGCCCGGCGGCCGTCTCGGCGGGCAGGCCCGCCGGGACGGGGGCGACGGCGGCGGCGGGCAGGGTGGTGAAGGTCGCGAAGAGGCCGCCCCGCACGTCGGCGGCGAGGACGCTGTCGCCGACGCACACGTGCCTGACGCCCGGTCCGACGGCGGTGACCACGCCGGTGGCTTCGAAGCCGATGCGGTAGCCCGCTTCGTCGTCGGTGGCCAGCATGCCCATGGCGGTGAGCACGTCGCGGAAGTTCACGCCCGCGGCGTGGAGGCGCAGTTCGACCTCGCCGGGGCCGGGAGCACGTCGCGGCGTGGTGGTCAGGTGCAGGGCGTCGAGGTCGCCGAGCCGCCCCGCGTGGATCTGGAAGCGGTCGGCGCCGTAGCGCACGGTGCGGGTGACGGCGGTGGCGCGTTCGGTTTCCGACAGCGGGGTGTAGGACAGCCGGGCGATGTGCCGGGTGTCACCGCGCAGGGCGATCTCGTCCTCGGGAGGGTCGGCGAGGAGTTCGGCCGCGAGGCCGTGCAGGCCGGTGTCGGCGCGGTCGGCGTCGATGAGGGTCGCCCGCAGCTCCGGGTGTTCGTGCGTCAGGACGCGCACGAGTCCGCGCAGGGCGCTCTGGGCGAGGTCCGCGGGCTGCCCCGGCTCCGGATCGTGGGCGGACCGGGTGACGGCGAACAGGCGTGCGGGCGTGCCGCGCGCGATCGCGCTCTGCGCGGCGGCGAGCAGGCGGCGGGTACGGCGCAGTGCGATCGCGGCGGCGTCGTCCTCGGGCGCGGACGGCGCGGACAGGAGGACCACGGCGCACGGTGCGGCCACGCGGTCCCAGTGCCGGGCGACGGTCTGCCTGAGCGGCTCGAGGGCGGCGCTGTCGACGGGGAGGTCGAGGACCTCGGTGCGGGCTCCGGCGAGCTCGAGGGCGTCCGCCAGCGTCCGGGCGGATCCGTCCGCCTCGCCGATGACGAGCCAGGGGCCCGGGGCGGCCGGGTCGGAGCCCTCCCGGCGCGGCACGGGCTGCCAGCGGGTTTCGAGGAACCACCGGTCGACGCTTTCGTCGGCCCCGGCGCCGTGGCGTACGAAGCGCAGCGCGTCGATCTCGACGAGGGGGTTTCCCGCCTCGTCCAGCAGCCGCACGTCCCCGACGATGCTGTCCGCGGCGGTGTGGGTGAG
This sequence comes from Kitasatospora sp. NPDC097643, assembly GCF_040302625.1. NCBI lineage: Bacteria > Bacillati > Actinomycetota > Actinomycetes > Kitasatosporales > Streptomycetaceae > Kitasatospora > Kitasatospora sp. NPDC097643. Next base: position 26,700 of record NZ_JBEOSA010000082.1, read on the forward strand.
CCGGACGTGCGCGTAGCAGGCGTCCTCGGGGGCTGCGAGAATCCGCACGGCGCGCATCCCGACGGGCAGTACCAGGCCGTGGCCCGGTTCGTCGATCAGGCCGGCGACGACGAGCTGGGCGCACAGGTCCAGGAGGACCGGGTGGATCCGCAGGCCGTGGCGGGCGGTGCTGGCCGGCTCCGGCAGCGTCACGCGGGCCCAGAAGCTGTCGCTCTGGGCGGAGGCGCGCAGCTCGGTGATGCCGGTGAAGGCCGGGCCGTGCTCCAGGCCCCGTGCGCGCAGGCTCGCGTAGAGGGCGTGCGGATCGAGGACGACGGGGTGGTCGGCGGCCAGTGCGGACAAGGGGAGCGCCGGTGTCCGGGGGGAGGCGTCGACGCGGCGCAGGACCGCGGTGGCCTGCCGTACCCAGGTCCCGTCCTCGCCCTGGCCGAAGACCTCGCAGTCGGCGCGGTCGGCGCCGGTCAGGGTGACGGTCGTGCCGACGGGCGTGCGGGCGTCGAGGTGCAGCAGCTCGCGGAAGTGGATGTCGGTCGCTTCGACCTCGTGCGCGGCACCGTGGAAGACCTCGCCGGCCGCGGTCAGGGCCAGGGCGCAGTAGGCGGCGCCGGGCAGGACCGGCTGGCCGTGGACGCGGTGGTCGGCCATCCAGGGCAGGACGTCGGTGCCGGCGTCGGCGTGCCAGGTGTGGCGGGGCTGGTCGCCGGGCACCTCGGTGTGTGCCCCCGGCAGGGCCGCGGGCGCGCTTCCGGCGTGCGAGGAGGCCGCTGGGGGCGCGGTGGTGGCGGTCCAGTGGGGTCGGCGGTCGAAGGTCAGCGCGGGTACGTCGGCCAGGCGGCCGTCGGCGTAGAGGCGGGACCAGTCGACGCCGACTCCCGCGCAGTGCAGGGCGGCGAGCTGGGTGCGGAAGGTGGTGCGTTCGTCCTCGCCCTTGCGCAGCGTCGGCAGGATCACGGGCTCGTGGAGCAGGCCGGCCAGGCTCTGGGCGAGGGGGCGGGTGACGACGGCGTGCGGCGAGACCTCGACGTACACCTGGTGGCGGTCGGCGGCGGCCGCGGCCACGGCGGCGCTGAAGCGTACGGGCCGGCGCAGGTTGGCGCACCAGTAGGCGGCGTCGAAGAGCGGGGTGTCGCGGGGGTCGTCCAGGACGGTGGTGTAGAAGGGGACGGTCGGTCGGCTGGGGGTGAGCTCGGCGAGCGCGGCGGCGAGGTCCGCGAGCAGCGGGTCGACCTGGGGGCAGTGCGAGGCGACGTCGACGTCGATCATGCGTGCCACGGCTCCGCGGGCCTGCCAGGCGGTGGTCAGGTGCCGGACGGCGGCGGCGGAGCCGGCGACGACGGTCGAGTCGGGCGCGGCGACGACGGCGACGGACACCGTGCCGTCGCCGAGGGCGGCGAGGTCGTTCTCGACGGTCGCGCGGTCGAGGCCGACGCTCGCCATGGCGCCGGCTCCGGCGATGCGGGTGAGGAGGGCGGACCGCCGGCAGATGACGCGGACGCCGTCGGCCAGGGTGAGCGCTCCGGCGGTGACGGCGGCCGCCACTTCGCCCATGGAATGGCCGATGACGGCGGCCGGTTCGACCCCGTGGTCGCGCCAGGCGGCGGCCAGGGCGACCTGCATGGCGAACAGCGCGGGTTGCACGCGGCCGCAGCCGCTGATGTGCTCGCGGTCGCGGACGGCCCGCAGGACGGAGAACCCGGTTTCGGCGCTGATCAGCGCATCGGCTTCGGCGAGGGCCTTGGCGAAGGCCGGCTCGTGGTGGAGCAGGCCGTGCCCCATGCCCTGCCACTGCGAGCCCTGGCCGGAGAACACCCAGACGGGACGGCGGCTGACGCCCGCGCCCACGTGGCCGCGTACGACGCCGGGGTGGGCCCGGCCGGCTTCGAAGGAGCGCAGGGCGTGCGTCAGGTCGCGGTGGGAGCCGGCCACCACGCCGAGTCGGCCGCGCCCGGGGGAGCGGCGCAGGGCGAGGGTGTGGGCGATGTCGCGCAGGGGGGTGGCGGCTCCCTCGGTCTCCAGCCAGCGGGCCAGGCGCGCGGCGGCGGCGGGCAGTGCGTCCGGGGAGCCGGCGGCGAGGAGGAGGACGTGGGGCGGGGTGGCCTGCGCCCGCGTCGGCGGTGCGTCGGCGGGGGCGGCGGTGCGGCGGCGGGTCGGGGCCTGTTCGAGGACCACGTGGGCGTTGGTCCCGGAGAAGCCGAAGGAGGACACCGCGGCCAGTCGCGAGCCCGTCCGGGTGGGCCAGGCGGACAGGCCGGTGGGGACGAACAGGCGGGTGCCCTCGGCGCTGATGGCCGGGTTCCACCGGGTGAAGTGCAGGTTGGGCGGGACGAGCCCGCGCCGGAGGCAGAGCACCGTCTTGATCAGGCCGATGACGCCGGCCGCCGGTTCCAGGTGGCCCACGTTCGTCTTCACCGAACCCAGCGCGCAGCGCCCCTGTCCCACGCCGTAGACCGCGGCCAGGCTGGAGAACTCGACGGGGTCGCCGACGGGTGTGCCGGTGCCGTGCGTCTCCACCAGGCCCACGTCGCGCGGGTCGGTTCCGGCCCGGACGAGGGCCTGGCGGTAGAGGGCCTGCTGGGCCTCGGCGGAGGGCGAGGCCAGGACGTCGGAGCGGCCGTCCTGGTTGACGGCCGAGCCGCGGACCAGGGCCAGGACGCGGTCGTCGTCCCGTAGTGCGTCCTCGAGGCGCTTGAGGACGACGACGCCGCAGCCCTCGCCGCGGACGAAGCCGTCCGCGGCCGCGTCGAAGGTCCGGCACCGGCCGGTGGGCGAGAGCATCCCCATCCGGGCGAAGGACATCGTCGTCCTGGCGCCGAGCATGAGGGTGACGCCGCCGGCCAGCGCGAGATCGCACTCGCCGTCGCGCAGGGCCTGGCAGGCCAGGTGGACCGCCACGAGCGAGGACGAGCACGCGGTGTCCAGTGCCACGCACGGGCCCTGTAGGCCCAGCAGGTAGGAGATGCGCCCCGGGGCGACGCAGTGCCCGTTGGTCAGGACCGCGCCCTCGAGTTCCCGGGGCTGGCCGGCGAGGGACTCCATGTAGTCGGTGTAGCTCAGGCCCGAGAACAGCCCCGTGGAGGTCCCCGCCAGCCGCTCCGGGGGGAGTCCGGCGTGTTCGAGTGCCTCCCACGTCACTTCGAGGAGCAGCCGGTGCTGGGGGTCCAGGACGTCGGCCTCCTTGCCCGAGACCCCGAAGAAATCGGCGTCGAAGCCGGCGACGTCGCCGAGGTATCCCCCCCACGGCGGCATCGGCCCGGCGGCGTGGGCCGGGACCGCGGCCATGTGCCCCGCGCGGCCTATCGGCGGTTCGCCGACCGCGTCCTGGCCGGCTTCGAGCAGCCGCCACAGCGCGGCGGGCGAGTCGATGTCGCGGGGAAGCCGGCATCCCATGCCGACGACGGCGATGCGCCCGTCAGCGGCTCTCAGGTTTTCTGCGTGGCCCATCACATGCTCTCCTACGCGCTTGCGCGGACGGGGGTCGGGAGCTCGCCGTCCGGCGGTGCGGTCGGCGGATGCCGGGGTCAGTCGACGTCCGAGCTGCCCAGCAGGATCGCGCTCTTGACGCCTCCGATCTGGTAGTTACAGGTCAGTGCGTAGTCGAACTCCAGGTGCCGGGTGCGGCGGCCCGGGACGGGGTCGAAGCAGATGTTGTCGGCCGGCTCCTCGCAGTTCGCGGTGGGGCACACCTCCCCCTGCTCCAGCATCAGGAGGGTCAGGGCGACGCCCAGGGCTCCCGCCGGGGCGCCGTTGTGGCCGAAGCACGCTTCCTGGGAGGTCATCAGGAGGTCTCCGACGGCGTCGCCGTAGAGCTGCCTGGCGGCGTTCGCCTCGAACGCGGTCACCACGACGTCGCCGTCGCTTCCGCCGTGGATGTAGGGGACCTGGCCGATGTCCCACCGGTCGCCGAGGCACTTGCGGATGGCGGCGACCAGCGAGGCGCCGTTCTCGTCGCTGGCGAGCGGATTGGACAGGCCGTCACGGGTCATGCCGTGCGACAGGACCTGGCCGTAGGTGTACGCCCCGCGCTGCTGGGCGTGGTCGCGGCTCTCCAGCACCAGGGTCACCGATCCCTCCCCGTGGTTCACGCAGTCGGCCCGCCGGTCGTAGGGCCTCATGACCCGGTCGAAGGCCGGGAGGAGCTCGGGCATGCCGTCGACGCGGATGGAGTCGTAGGCGCGCTGGGCGCCGTGCAGCAGACGCTGGACGTTCTGGATCACGTCCACACCGAACACGTCGACGCCGGTGACGATGGCGAGGTCGGTGTCGCCGTCCGCGATCATGCGGCGGGCGTTGCCGATCTGGACGGCGGAGGACGCGCAGCCGCACGAGACGGTGAAGCAGGGGCCGGTCGTACGCATCAGCGCCCCTTGGACCAGCGCCACGTCGGAAGGGGTGAGTCCCTGCTGGGCCCTGACGAACAGTTCCATCGCCTGTTGCGGGGTGATGGTACGCGCGTCGGCGTGCAGCACCTCGAGGTAGCTGGAGACGTTGGCGTCGATGCCCCCGCGCCCGACCAGGACGGCAGCGTTGGTGAGGTCGCCGTCCGGGATGCTCAGTTGGGCGTCCGAGCAGGCTTCCACGAGGGACACCAGCCCGTAGCGGTGCGCGTTGGTGTAGTGCTGGGAGAAGATGCCCGGCAGCCCGGGCAGCCGCTCCGCGAACGCTGCGTCCGGCAGGTCGACGGAGCCGTAGTAGACGCCGTGGTGCTTCAGGCACGAGCGGCCGGTGGAGGCCACGTCCCAGACCTCGCCCGCGGTGAACAGCGGCTGCTCCTCGCCCGGCAGGCAGAACCCCATGCCGGTGACCAGGGTGTCCCGCCCGCCGGCGCCGCCCCGTGCGCGCGCGCCGGAGAGCCCGCTCACGACGCGTCCCCGGAGGTGCGGGGCGGATGCTCTGTCCGTACTCGTACGGGACGGTCGCTGGTCATTGCTCACCTCGGAGTGTGGGGTGGGGTGATGCGGGACGGCGCCGCGTGGGTGTGCGGCTCCCGGGGCCCGGCGTCCGGTGCCGGGGAGACGGTGGCGGGGAGACGGTGGCGGGCGCACCTACTCGGCGATGGCGGTCCGGTACGACCACTGGTAGACGGGCATCAGCACGCCCCCGACGTCCGCGAAGTCCTGCGTGATCTCGAAGTGCTCATAGCCGTTCCCGCGGGGGATCGTCAGCCGGCTCTCGATGCTCCCGGATCTCACTTCCTGAATCTCAGGAATGTCGCTCGGGCCGCCCTTGAGGAAGACGAGCAGGCAGTGGGACACGACACTCACCTTCCCATTCGAAAACGCGGAAATAATTCTTCGAGGACGATCAAGCTGCCGGGCTGGCGGCGTACACCCTGAATACCCCCAGGGGAGGCCGGTTAACCCAGGAATCCCAACAGCGCATGAAGTGCACGAGGGGCGCACCTGCACCGCGGGCCGCAGATCGCAGGGGACGCCCCGGAAGCCGTGATTTCATCTGAACAAAGCCCCGATCAGGAATCGCCGGCAAGGATAAGTACGAATACTTCACCACGCTCTCCGCGCCGCGCCATGCCCGCGAACATAACAGCAGGTCAGAGGGTTCGTGGGGTCGATTTTCGCATACGATCTCCCCAGTTTCCGAGCGCCCTCGCCATGATTCCGGATCGGATTCTCTAGAACTCCTCGACGGGCACCCGGGAAGCCACTTGTCCGCGCTCACCAAAAATACCCAATGGCAAGTCCTCGGTCGCTACCGGCTCCACTCGGCGAGGCGTCGAAAAAATTGTGCGCCCCGATCCGGCGTCATGCTCCCGCCCTTATCGAATTCCCTATTGCCACCCGATGGCGCCCGAACCTACCGTGAGGAAAAACGCCTCGCCGACTCGGCCGCAATGGCCTTGTCGGGCGTTCGGAAGACGGAAAAGAGGAATCCTATGTCCCCGATTCTCCTCGCACTCGTCCCCTCGCAGGGTCCGGCGACCGGGGGTAGCCCCGTGCTCCTCGTCGGCACCGGACTGACCGGAACCACGGCGGTCCTGTTCGGCGCCACCCCCGCGCTCAGCTACACCGTCCAGTTCGACGGCGCCATCACGGCCGTCGCCCCGCCCGGGGTCGGGACCGTCCCGGTCACGGTGATCACGCCCTCCGGCACCAGCAACAACCTCAGCTACACCTACCAGGAACCGACCCCGCCGACCATCCTCGCGCTCGTGCCGCCGGTCGGCCTGGCCACGGGTGGCCTGCCCGTCCTCATCGTGGGCCACGGCCTGTCCGGCGCGACGGTGGTCCTGTTCGGCGCCACCCCCGCCTCGAACTTCACCGTGCTGGGCGACGGAGCCATCCTGGCGGTCTCCCCGCCCGGGTCCGGGGTCGTCCCCGTCACGGTGACCACGCCCGCCGGGGTCAGCAACGGCGCCTCCTACACCTACCTGTAGGACGGCGGCCGGCCGCCGGTCCGTGCGAGGGGATGAGCCGGCGGAACGAGAACAGTGAGCTCCGACAGCGTCTGCTGTCGGAGCTCACTGTTCGTCGGAATCCCGTCATGGACGGGATTCCGATGTCCGCCGCCGCTCCCGGAAGCGGCGGCGGAGGCCCTAGATCACCGGTGGGGCGGTGTAGGTGTAGGCGAGGCTGTTGCTGGTGCCGCCGGGGGTGGTCACGGTCACCTGTACGGTGCCCGAGCCCGCCGGCGCGG
>NZ_JBEOSA010000082.1:33449-38019 GCF_040302625.1 Kitasatospora sp. NPDC097643
GCCCGAGCCCGCCGGCACGGTCGCGGTGATCTGCGTCGCCGACACCACCGTGAACGACGAGGCGTTGACGGCACCGAACCGCACCGCCGTCGCCCCGGTGAACCCGCTGCCCGTCAGCGTCACCACCGACCCAGCCGCCCCCGACGCCGGACTGACCGAAGCGATCACCGGAGCAGCGACCGCGTACGTGAACGCCACACCGTTGCTGGTCGCCCCCCACCACCACGCCACCACGGTCACCTGTACCGTGCCCGAGCCCGCCGGCACCGTCGCGGTGATCTGGGTGTCCGACACCACCGTGAACGAGGAGGCGTTGACGGCACCGAACCGCACCGCCGTCACCCCCGCGAACCCACTGCCCGTCAGCGTCACCACCGACCCAGCCGCCCCCGACGCCGGACTGACCGAAGCGATCACCGGTATGTTGTTATCAACCATGAATTACCCCCATAGGGTTGTGCGGTCTCTGAGCTGACGAATGTCGTGCGTGCGCAAATCGGCAAGAGAGTCGGTTGTTCGCCCGGGATGCGCGACGACGGGCGCCGAGGCGGGGAGCCCCGGTCGATGGAGGGAACATCGACCGGGGCTCGTCAGGGGTGTATCACCGGGCGGGGCAGGCGAAGCAGACTGGCTCGTCTCCGTGGAGGAGTTCGCCGCCGTCCGCCCGGTCGCTGTTGTCGGAAGCCTCCCCGGGACGGCCGGAACGCCGTCCCGGGCCGCCCCGTCCCCGGCGCCGCCGGTGCTTGCCGCGGACGGACCCGGCGGAGCGCATCACGGAGGAGTTCCGTTCGAGAACGTGGTCGTCGGTGGCTGCGGTCACGCGTTCCCTCGTCGACGGTCCGCTCGAAGGTTGACGGCCCACCAACACCGTCGGCACGTACCACCCCAGCAGATGCCCCCAGCACCACACCGCTGAAGTCGTCCTGCCGCGGTCCGAGGGACGGGGGTCGGCGGACCACCTGGCCGCCGCACGGGCCAGCACGCTTCGGAACCTTTGGATCGCTTGCATGACGCCTCCTGGCGTATGTAAGCGGCCGCATCTGCCGGCACCGCTGAGACGGTGCCGGCAGATGGATCCACGTCCTCCACAGGGGTGCCCATCGTGAGCCGCACGTCACCCCGCCGCCTGAAGCAACAGCGGGCGCCGACTGCACGCTTCCCCCGGGAGGGATGGGCGGCCCGCCGGTTGGATACAGAAAAGTAATCCAGAGCCGTGAAATCGGTGACAAGTCCTCCGACCTGCTTTCACCCGCTTGGCGCAGCGCCCGGCCGTCTCCCGAAATCCGGGGAACGGCCGATTCCGGAGCGCGCGACCCGACGAAGATCAGCGAAAACGGATCCCCCGGTGGGGAATTTTCACGCTGATTCCCCACCCGGCGGGATCGCGACTTCCCGACCCGGGGTTACGCCGTGGGACCGGTCCGAGCAGGACCTGCGCGAGGGCGCTTCGAGGTTGTCGCAGCGGGCCGGGTCGACCGGCCTCACCACCGTGCCGTCCCGGCACGCCCGGTCCCGGCTGAGTCGCTGACCTGCGAAGTCCCGACAGTGGCTGCGGGCCGGTCGTCCGCCGTGGGACCCGGCCGCGGAATCCGGGACCCCGGGGACGTCATGTGACGTTGCGGGTGATGTCGACGAAACGCGAGTAGTGACCCTGGAACGCGACCGTCGCCGTGAATGTGCCGCCCATGCGGTTCTTGGCCACGATCAAGTCCGCCTCACCGGCGCGCGGAGAATCCTTCGTGTAGGCATCCTCCCGGTGGAGCAGGATGATTGCGCTGGCATTGGCCTCGATTCCTCCGGATTCCCTCAGGTCGGCCATGGCGGGTTTCCTGTCCGCGCGCTGCTCGACGCACCGGTTGAGTTGCGCGGCCACGACCACCGGAATGTTGAAGGCCTTCGCCAGTATCTTGAGGCCGCGGGCGAGTTCGTCCACCTCGGTCGTGCGGCTGCCGGCTCGGCCGGTCTCGGGGGTCATCAACTGCAGGTAGTCGACCAGGAGGACGGCCGGCAGCCGTCCCTGGGACTGCAGGCGGCGCAGCCGGGAACGCAGTCGGGGGATGCTGACCTCCTCGCTCGTGTCGACGGTCAGCGGAGGGACGTCGGCCAGGGCGATGGCCCGCAGTCGCCGTGCCTCCTGCTCCTCGTTCAGGGTGCGGTCGCGGATGCCGTGCAGGGGGATGCGGGCTTCGGCGGCGATCATGCGCTGGATCACCTGCGTATGCGTCATCTCCAAGCTGTTCAGGTAGACCGGAAGGCGGTGGCGGATCGCGGCGTGCCGGGCCAGGTCGACCAGCATCACGGACTTTCCCATCGCGGGCCTGGCGCCGACGACGACGAGATCGCCGGGCTCGATGCGCAGGCCGGCTTCCAGGTCCGCGTACGGGAGTGGCAGGAAGGGGACTGGTCCGGCGTCTTCCGCGGCGAACATCTCGTCGATCATCTCGGCCCAGTCCTTCACTTGGTCGTCGGCGGCCTCGATGCCGCAGGTGACAGCCATGACCTCGGTCTGGGCCGTGTCCAGGACGGTTCCCAGGTGGCCTTCGGCGGCGTACCCCATGCCGGTGATCCGGGTGCCCGCCACGATCAGGCGGCGCAGGACGGCGCGCTCGTGGACGATCTCGGCGTAGTACTCCACGTTGGCCGTGGTCGGGACGGAGTCGACCAGGGCGTGCAGGTACGAGGCGCCGCCGGCCCTGCCGAGCTCGCCGCGCTTGGTGAGCTCGTGCGCCAGGGTGATCGGGTCGGCCGGCTGGTCGGCTGCGTACAGGTCGAGGATCGCCCGGTGGATCAGGGCGTGCGCGGGTCGGTAGTAGTGCTCCGGCCTCAGAGCCGTGTCCGTCACGTCATTGATGGCGTTCGGGCAGAGCAGCATGCTGCCCAGCACGGACTGCTCGGCCGAGAGGTCCTGCGGGGGCCGACGTTCCATCTCCCGTTCTTCCTCCCCTCGGTGGCGTCGGCGGCCCGGGTGCGCCGCCGGGTCCGTCGGCGGCAGGTGCGGGGTGGCTTGTGGAGGGATCGTCATGGCGGTCTCCTGTCATGGCGAGGGGCGGGCCGGCAGGGTCACGGGCGTCGCCTTCCTGTTCTCCGACGCGCGGGACCGGCCGGTCAGGTGCTGGTGGGAACCAGTTGCGCGGCGGACGTGCAGGCACAGCGATCCGCGGTCTCCATGCCGTTGACGTGGCGGTAGACCCAGCCTTCGTCGCAGTCTCCGCAGAACGACCGGGGGGTCGGCTGCCAGGTGCTCCGGAAGCCCGGCTCGGCCGGAGCACCGGCGTACTGGGCCTTGGTGGCCTCGCCCAGGCCCACCCAGGACGGCTGCTCGGTTCCCATCCACGTCGCGACCGCCATCAGCCAGTTCACCGGCCGGCCCTGCCGCACCAACGTGGTCGCCGCCGCGGTGAAGTCGCGCAGCGCTGTCGCCCGGCGGTGCGGGCCGAAGCCTGCGGCCTTGCGCGCGTCGATCCAGGCCGCGACGATCCGCTGCACCTGGGCGTCCTCGGCGGCGGGTTCGCCGCTCTCGCCGAACCGCTCGGGAGCGGTCCTCGGATCGGCCGTGCCGGTCTTCTTCCGCTTCTTCACCGCCGGCTGCTCAGCGGACGGACCAGAAGAGGAGTGGACTGAGTTGGAGGACAGAGTTGGGGTGCTTGAAGCACCTCCTGACAGCACTTCAAGCACCCCGGTGCTTGAAGCACCCGGGTCAAAGGCCTGTGAACCGGTCGAATCCGGATGGGGGGTGCTTGAAGCACCCGGGAGGCTGGAAGCACCCCCCGAGACGTCCGGTCCTGCGGACCGCTTCACCCCCTTGTCGACCCGAGGCCTGCGCGGCGGTGCGGGAGCGAGCGGCGGCCGGTCCTCGGCCGTCAGCGGTCCCAGCCCGCGGTCGGCCCGGTCCTCGTTCACCTTTGCCAGCTGTTCGGGGCTGAAGAAGGAGAAGGGGATCAAGATGTCGTACACCTTCGGCCGCAGGGGCTTCGGGATGCGGAAGGCTGCCCGCTGATCGCCCTCACGGATGATGCCGCGGGCTTCCAACCGCTTCAGCCGGCGGGTGACTGTCGACTTGTCGCACAGGGCCGCCATCGCCAGCGAGTTCCGTGACGGATAGGCGTCGGTCCCGTCCGAGTTCGCCTTGCGCGCCAGTACGGTCAGCAGCAGCCGCTCGTAGGGGTCGTTCACCGGCGAGTGCTCGAGGGCCCAGTCCACGGCCAGAAAACTCATCGCGGCACCGCCGTTCCGTCGGAACGGCGGTGCCGCGTGCCGCTGGGCAACCTCGCACCGTTGGGTGCGGTCATCGTGTTGATCTCCTCTTCGTGACTACAGCCGTCCCGAAAGGATCAACCAGTGGCCGCCGCACCCGGACGCCACTCACCGAATCGCGATCAACCCCTCGGAACGGGGCCGGAATCCCCTGGTCACGCGACTCGCCGCCCGATGTCCCCGGTCGGCAGAACCCCTTCTGAGTCGGGCCTCCGGCGGCCGTGGCGGGGGCCGCCCCCCCCCGTGGCCGTATAATTTTTTTTAAGCATAGTGAAAAAGCAAATTAGGGGCGGGGGGGGGGGGGGGGCGGCCGGCG
>NZ_JBEOSA010000083.1:0-37440 GCF_040302625.1 Kitasatospora sp. NPDC097643
GAGATCTTCATCGACGCGGCCGAGCTGACCCCGTTCGTCACCTGGGGCACCAACCCCGGCCAGGGCGCCCCGCTGGGCTCCAACGTCCCGGACCCAGGCCCGGAGCGCGCCGCCATCACACTCCCCCGGGCCCCCGCCCCCTCCCTCCTCCCCACCCCAACCCCTTTTCCCTTCCCCACTTGCTGGACGGGAGGAGGAGGGCGAGGGCTCAGCCTGGCGGGGCTCGCGAGGGGTGCGAGCCCCGCCCGGCCAACGAGCCCGCGGACTCGTCCGCACCTTGCGGGCCCGGCTTGCGCGCACCGTGGGCGCCGTGGGCGCCCTGCGGGTGCACGGAGACGCCGAGGGTCGTCGGGGAGTCGCCCGTCACGGCGATGTCCCCCGACCGGTCGGTGCGCAGCACAGCCGCGCCGAGTCCACGCAAACGGTCCACCGTCCGAGGCGACGGATGCCCGTAGGCATTGCCCTCACCGCACGAGATCAACGCCAACCGGGGGCTCAAGGCGGCGGCCAGATCCCAGTCCTGATGCGCCGAACCGTGATGCGCCACCTTCAGGACGTCCACCCGCCCCAGCCGGCCCAACAGCGCCGACTGGGCAGGTGGTTCCAGATCACCCAGCAACGCCACCCGCACCCCTTCACCCATCGATGCCAGCAACGCGACGCTCGCGTTGTTCGCCCCCGGCGCCTCGACTCCCGACCCCGCCTCGGGCCACACCACGTCCCACCACAGCCCCGTACCGGCCGACCGCCGTTCGCCCCGTGCCGCCCGCAGCAACGGGACCCCGGCAGCAGCAGCCCAGCCCGCCACCCGGGCCGCCTCACCCGGCGGGTCGTTCAGAGGCGTCCCCTCGACCACACCGACCCGGCGCCCCCGCAACACCCCCGGAACGCCCTCCACGTGATCCGCATGGAAGTGCGTCACCAGCAGCAGCGGCACCACCGTCACGCCGAGATCGCGCAGACATCTGTCGGCCGCGTTCGGATCCGGGCCAGCGTCGACCACCACCGCGCTGCCCGGCGCACCCGCCGCGAGCACCACCATGTCCCCCTGCCCGACATCGCACATCACCATCCGCCACCCCGGCGGCGGCCAGCCGGTGGCGATCCTGGCGAGCACCGGCGGCCGCAGCAGCACGACGAGCAGCATCACCAACAGCGCACCCGTCACCAGTGCCCGGATCCACCGCCGCCGGGCAGGCGCCCGCCCACCCGGCCCGGTGCGCCGGGGCAGCAGGAGCGGTGCCGTCCAGCAGACCGCGAGGGTCGCCAGCGCGACCGTCGCCGTCCCGAACCACCCGCCGGGCCAGGACAGTTGGCCGCCCGGCAGCTCCGCCCCGCGGCGCGCCACCAGGGCCAGCCAGCCGACCGGCACGCCCGCCACCTCCGCGAGCAGGCGGGCCGGCGTGGGGAGGAGGGGCTGCAACGCCAGCACCCCGAAGCCGAGCAGCGTCGCCGGGGCCACCGCCAGCTCGGCCAACAGGTTGCACGGGATCGCGACCAGGCTGATGTGCCCGGACAGCACCACCGTCACCGGCGCGCACAACGCCTGGGCCGCCGCCGTCGCCGCGAGGGCGCCCGCCAGGTGGTGCGGCCAACGCCGGGACCGCAGGGCCTCGGCCCAGTGCGGCCCGAGCACGAGCAGCCCGGTCGTGGCGAGCACCGAGAGCAGGAACCCGAAGGAGCGCGCCAGGTACGGGTCCAGCAGGACCAGCACCAGCACTGTCCCGGCGAGCGCGGGCACCGCCTGCCGGGGTCGACCGGTGGCCAGCGCCAGCATGCTGATCAGGCCCGTCCCCGCCGCCCGCAGCACACTGGGCTCCGGCCGGCAGACAGTGACGAAGGCCAGGGTCAGTGCAGCCCCCAGCAGGGCGCTGGTCCGCAGCGGGAGCCCCAAAAGGGCGGCCAGCCCGCGCCGTTCCGAAGTCCCGGCCTGCCCGGGGGTGCCCAGCAGCAGGCCGAGGACGATCGCCAGGTTGGCCCCGCTGACCGCCACCAGGTGCACCAGGTCGGTGGCCCGGAAGGCGTCCTCCAGGTCGTCGGGCAGGCGCGAGGTGTCCCCGACGACCAGGCCCGGGAGCAGCCCGCGCGCGTCCGCCGGGAGCCCGTCGGTGGCGGTGCGCAGCCCCTCGCGCAGCCGGCCGGCGATGCGCTGCGGCAGGCTCGGCGGCGCGAGCTGCCGGGGTTGTCCCTGGACTACCAGCAGCGCTGCGGACTCGGTGTCGTGCCCCTCCCCGGGCGGCCGGACCTCGGCCGTCACGGCCAGCCGTTCGGACGGGAGCAGCCCCTGCCAGCGCCCCGTCTCCGGGCCGCGGACCATGAGGGTCACGGGTGTCCGGGTCCGGGTGGTCCGCCCGTCCGGGCCGGTGACCCGGTCCGCGACCGCCTCCACGGTGAGGATGCTCTGCCCACCGGTGGTGCCGCCCCGGGAGGCATGGGTCTTCGGGTCCCCGGTGACGGTCAGCTCGACGTCCACCACCCGGGCCGAGTCGCCCGGGGAGCGCGGAGCGGCCTGCGCGGCGCCCCGGGCCAGCTCCGGCAGCGGCCCCCGGTGCAGGTCGGCGGTGTGCAGCGGGGTCGCGATGGCGGCCGCCGCAGCGGTCAGCAGGACGGCGGCCGACGTCACCACGGCGCCCCGGCGCCGGAGCACTCCCGGCCGGACCAGGAGCAGGACGGCAGCGGACACCGCGACACCCGCCAGCGCGAACAGCAGGACGTCGTACCCGGGTTGCAGGCGCAGGAGCGCCGCCGTGACCACCCACGCCGTGACAGCGGGGAGCAGCAGTCTGAAGTCGGCGCCCGAGGAACGGGCGTGCGGGATCGCGTCGGTGGTGGCGGACACGGCGGTACCTCCCTTCGGCGGGCGGCCGGGCAGTGGACGGACGGGCTGGGGGCGGACGGGCTGGGCTACCGCAAGGACGGCAGTCGGGCGGACAGGACGTCAGAGGGTGAGCAGCGGACGGAGTTCCGCGAACGTCCGGGCGCCGATGCCGCTGACCTGTCGGAGCTGGTCGAGCGTGCGGAAGGAGCCGTGCGACGTGCGATAGGCGAGGATGCGCTGGGCGAGGGTCGGGCCGACGCCGGGCAGGGTGTCGAGCTGTTCGAGGGTGGCCCGGTTGAGGCTGACGGGTGGTCGGGGGGTGATGGCCGGCTGGGGCCCGGTTCCGGCGCCGCCCGGGGCGGCGGCCGAGGCCGGCTCGCCGACCAGGATCTGTTCACCGTCCGTCAGCACCCGCGCCAGGTTGAGGCTTCTGGTGTCCGCTTCCGGCAGCGGACCGCCGGCCGCCCGCAGGGCGTCGGCCACCCGCGACCCGCCGGGCAGGGTGTGCAGCCCGGGCACGTGGACCCGGCCCCCGATGTCCACCACGACGACGGCCTCCGGGCCGAGGGCGGCAGGAGCCCCCGGCGCGCCTGACCCCGGCGCGGGCTCGACGGACACCGAGGCACCCGGCCCCGATCCTGAGCCCGGGCCCGGTAACGGCGGGGACGCCGGAAAGGCCGGAGCCGCCGGTGAGGCCGACAGGGCGGGCACGGCGACCGCCTGCGGTCTGGCCAGCCAGAAGTGCTGCACGGCGTACCCGACGGCGAAGAGCAGCAGAAGGGCCAGCCCGGCCACCGCCCGCCGGTCGAGCGCCGTGGCCGAACCGAACCGCAGCCGCGCCCCGGCCCTCGTCTCCGGAATCGCGAGCAGCTCGGAAGGATCGGCAGGAGTCGACGGATCGGACGACGCGCCCCCGCCCGCACCAGGAAGCCCGCCCGGGACCGCACCCGGCGCAGGCCCACCCGGGACCCCGCCCGGCGCAGGCCCGCCCAGCGCCGCCCCACCTCCCGGTTCGTCGACCACCGGCAGCAACGCCGCCATCCGCAGCCGAACGGTCTCGTTGATCGCGTGACGCTTCGCCGCGCCCAGGCCCATGCTCGTCATGCCGAGGACGGTAGAAGCCCCCGGCCGAGCGCGCGGAAATTACCGAAACCCTGTGGATAACCCCGGGGTTGTGGATAAATCAGCTCACCCGCAGGAGTGAGCGAGGCCTCCGAAAGCTGACAGGAGACCCCCAGCAGCCCCCTCAGCGCGGCGAGACCACCACCGCGAGCAGCCCCGGCCCGGCGTGCGCGCCGATCACCGCCCCCACCTCACCCACGTACAGCTCCCGCAGCCCCGGCACCCGAGCCCGCAGCCGCTCCGCGAGCGGCTCGGCCCGGTCCTCGGCCGCCAAGTGGTGCACGGTGATGTCGACCTCGCCGTCCCCCGACCGCTCGACCGCGATCTCCTCCAGCCTCGCGATCGCCCGCGACGCGGTCCGCACCTTCTCCAGCGGCTCGATCCGCCCGCCGTCCAGGTGCAGCAGCGGCTTCACCGACAGCGCCGAACCGAGCAGCGCCCGGGCCGCCCCGATCCGGCCGCCCCGCCGCAGGTACTCCAGCGTGTCGACGTAGAAGAACCCGCTCGTCCGGCCGGCCCGCCGGGTCGCCGCCTCGGCCGCCCGGTCCAGGTCCTGCCCCGCCTCGATCGCCTCGGCGGCCGCCAGCACCCCGTACCCGAGGGCCATGCCGACCAGTCGGCTGTCCACCACCCGTACGGGCACGGGCGCCTCGGCGGCCGCCAGCCGGGCGGCCTCCACCGTGCCGGACAGCTCGCCGGAGATGTGCACCGAGACGACCCCGGTCGCCCCGGCCTCGGCGGCGGCCCGGTAGGTGGCGGCGAAGGTCTCGGGGTTCGGCCGGGAGGTGGTCACCCGCTGCTTGCCGCGCAGCGCCTCGGCGACGTCCTTCGGGGAGATCTCGACGCCCTCGCTGAGGACCGAGTCACCGACCGCGACGCTCAGCGGGACCACGCTGATCCCGTGCCGGTCGAGGGTCTCCTGCGGCAGATAGGCCGTGGAATCGGTGACAAGTGCGAGGTCGGCGGGCATGAGGCGGAGGTTACTCCCCGTTCGTCCGGGAGGACAGCGCCCGACGACGGGCACCCGGAGCACACCGCCGGACCACCCGAACGGCGAGCCCGAACAGCCCGAGCAGCCGGCCCGAACAGATGGGGAGCAGGGGCGCCCGGGGCTCCGGACGCGGACGGTCAGCCCGCCGAGGAACCCGTCGACGGCTTCCGCATCCGCTGCGCCAGCTTCGTCAGCGGGTCGACGAGCCCGAGCAGCTCCTCCGCGCTCGTCCGCCCCTTCCCGTCCGTCAGCCCGGGACGTGCCGCACCCCCCGAAGCGGCACCACCCGCAGCACCCCCGGACGTCCGCGCCGCGGAGCCCGACCCCGCCCCACCCGACGCCCCCGAACCACCCGACGCACCCGCCCCGCCCGAGGCACTCGAACCCCCCGCGGAGCCCGCCCCACCCGAACCCCCCACGGTGTCCCAGTGCCGCAGCGCCCCCGCCTCGCTCTCGCACTCCTGGCTGAGCCGCGTCAGCTCGTCCTCCGCGAAACGGTGCATCCGGTCCTGGGCGGCCCAGCGCATGGTCTCCGCCGAGTGCGTGATCCGCTCGGCGCGCTCGCGCAGTTCGGGCAGCTTGGCCGCGATCCGACCGGTGTCCGGCTCCCGTTCCAGGATGCGCAGCTCCCCGTCCAGCTCGGCCGCGTGGGCGTCGAGCCGGGTGAGGAGGGCGAGGGCCTCGCTGAGCTGCCCGTCCTGGGGGAGACCGCTTTCGAGCACCTGCCGGGTGCCGTCGAGCGAGGTGCGCAGGCCGAGCCGGACGGCGGAGATCTGCCCCTGCGGGCCGGGCCTGGTGTAGGTCTTCGCCTTGAGGGTGACGTTCTCGACGGCGCGCCGGGCGTTGGCCTCGTGCCGCTCGATCTTCGCTCCCACGGCCTTCGCAGCCTTGACGGTACCGACCACGGCCAGTACCAGCAGCGCGATCCCGAAGAGCAGGACCAGGCCGATCACCACGCCGAACACGTCCATCGTGCGCCACCTTCCGCCACCGGTTCGGCCCCCACCGGGCTCAACGCGAGCCGCACAGCCGTGGATTCCACCGTAGCCGCCGCACCGGCCCCGGGGGCATGCCGAGCGGGCACCGGAAGCGGAGATCAGGGACAGATCGGGGATCCCCCCGAGGGCGCACCGACCCCGTTTCCACGCCCCCGAACGCAACGAGCCCCCCCTACGCACAAACAAGGGCGGGCGCCCCGAAGGACGCCCGCCCGATCAACCCAGGCCCAGCCGAAGCCCAACCCGAGCCCCGAACCTCAGCCCGTAACGATGTTCACCAGCTTCGGCGCCCGCGCGATCACCTTGCGCACCGCCGCCTCCCCGATGGCCGCGACGACCGCCGGGTCGGCCAGCGCCAGCGCCTCCAGCTCCGCGTCGGAGATGGTCGGCGCGACCTCCAGCCGGGCCTTCACCTTGCCCTTGATCTGCACGACGCAGGTCACGGTCTCGTCCACCACGTACGCCGGGTCGGCGACCGGGTAGTCGGTGTGCGCCAGCGACTCGCCGTGGCCCAGTCGGCGCCACAGCTCCTCGGCGATGTGCGGGGCCAGCGGCGCGACCAGCAGCACCAGCTGCTCGGCCACGGCCCGCGGCGTGGAGCCGCGCTTGACCAGGTAGTTGTTCAGCTCGATCGCCTTGGCGACGGCCGTGTTGAACCGCAGCCCGGCCATGTCGCCGCGGATGCCGTCGATGGCCTTGTGCAGCGCCCGCAGGGTGGCCTCGTCCGGCGCGTCCTCGGTCACGACCAGCTCGCCGGTCGCCTCGGAGACGATGTTGCGCCACAGCCGCTGGAGGAAGCGGTACGAGCCGACGACCGCGCGGGTGTCCCAGGGGCGGGAGACGTCCAGCGGGCCCATGGACATCTCGTACAGCCGCAGCGTGTCGGCACCGTACTCGTCGGCGATGTCGTCGGGGGCGACGGCGTTCTTCAGCGACTTGCCCATCTTGCCGGCCTCGCGCTTGACCGGCTCGCCCTCCCAGTAGTACTTCCCGTCGCGCTCCTCGACCTCGGCGGCGGGCACCGGGAAGCCCCGCTCGTCGCGGTAGACGTCGGCGGTGATCATGCCCTGGTTGAACAGCTTGTGGAACGGCTCGACGGAGGACACGTGGCCCAGGTCGTGCAGCACCTTGTGCCAGAAGCGCGCGTACAGCAGGTGCAGCACGGCGTGCTCGGCCCCGCCGACGTACAGGTCGGCGCCGCCGGCCGGCTTGGTCTCGGTCGGGCCCAGCCAGTACCGCTCGTTGGCCGGGTCCACCACGGCCGCGCCGTTGGACGGGTCGACGTACCGCAGCTCGTACCAGCACGAACCCGCCCAGTTGGGCATGGTGTTGGTCTCGCGGCGGTAGGTCCTGACGCCGTCGCCCAGGTCCAGCTCGACGTTGACCCAGGCCTCGTTGCGCGACAGCGGGGTCTTGGGCGAGGAGGCGGAGTCGTACGGGTCGTAGGTGTGCGGCGAGTAGTCGTCGACCTCGGGGACCTCGACCGGCAGCATCGACTCGGGCAGCGCGTGCATCACGCCGTCCTCGTCGTAGACGATCGGGAACGGCTCGCCCCAGTACCGCTGACGGCTGAACAGCCAGTCGCGCAGGCGGTAGTTGACGGTGCCTTCGCCGATGCCCTGCTCGACCAGCCAGCCGGTGATCCGGGCCTTGGCGTCGACGACGCTCAGCCCGTCCAGGGTCAGGCCGTCCCGCTCGGAGTTGACGATGACGGAGTCGTAGGTGTCGAACGCGTCGTCCCAGGTCGCCGGGTCGTCGCCACGACCGTCGGTCGGCCGGACGACGCAGCGCATCGGCAGCGCGAAGGCGCGCGCGAAGGCGAAGTCGCGGTGGTCGTGGGCGGGGACGGCCATGATGGCGCCGGTGCCGTAGCCCATCAGCACGTAGTCGGCGATGAACACCGGGACGGGCGCGCCGCTGACCGGGTTGACCGCGTAGGCGCCGGTGAAGACGCCGGTCTTGACCTTGGCCTCGACCTGCCGCTCGACGTCCGACTTGGCGGCGGCCGCGGCCCGGTAGGCGGCGACGGCCTCGGCGGGGGTGGCGGCGCCGCCGGTCCACTCGGCGGGGACGCCCTCCGGCCAGGCGGCGGGGACGATCGAGTCGACCAGGCCGTGCTCGGGCGCCAGCACCATGTAGGTGGCGCCGAACAGGGTGTCGGGCCGGGTGGTGAAGACGGTGATCTTCTGGTCGCCCGGGGCGGCGAAGTCCACCCGGGCGCCCTCGGAGCGGCCGATCCAGTTGCGCTGCTGGAGCTTGATGGCCTCGGGCCAGTCCAGCAGGTCCAGGTCGGCGATCAGCCGGTCGGAGTACGCGGTGATCCGCATCATCCACTGGCGCAGGTTGGACTTGAACACCGGGAAGTTGCCGCGCTCGGAGCGGCCGTCCGCGGTGACCTCCTCGTTGGCCAGCACGGTGCCCAGGCCGGGGCACCAGTTGACCGGCACCTCCTTGGCGTACGCCAGGCGGTACTCGCCCAGCACCTCGTCACGCTCGGCGGCGGACAGCGACGCCCAGGCGCGCCCGTCCGGGGTGGCCTGCTCACCGGACTCGAAGCGGGCGATCAGCTCGGCGATCGGGCGGGCCTTGCCGGCGGCCTCGTCGTACCAGGAGTTGAAGATCTGCAGGAAGATCCACTGCGTCCAGCGGTAGTAGTCCGGGTCGATCGTGGAGATCGAGCGGCGCGGGTCGTGGCCCAGGCCCAGCCGGCGCAGCTGCTGGCGCATGTTGGCGATGTTGGCCTCGGTGGAGACCCGCGGGTGGGTGCCGGTCTGGACGGCGTACTGCTCGGCGGGCAGGCCGAAGGCGTCGTAGCCCAGCGTGTGCAGCACGTTGTGGCCGGTCATCCGCTGGTAACGGGCGAAGACGTCGGTGGCGATGTAGCCCAGCGGGTGGCCGACGTGCAGGCCCGCGCCCGAGGGGTACGGGAACATGTCCATGATGAAGCTGTGCGGCTTCGCGGCGACGTCGCCGGCCGCCGGGTCGGCCAGGGCACCCGCCGGGTTGGGAGCGTTGAAGGTGCCCTCCTTCTCCCAGATGTCCTGCCAGCGGGACTCGATCTCCGCCGCCAGCGCGGCGCTGTACCGGAACGGCTCGGTCGCGGTCTCGGCCGTGCCGGACGCAGGGGTCGTCTCGCTCATGGTCCTTCAAGCTCCATCGATGTCAGTTGGCGAACCGCGCACGCGGCGGGCCGACGTACCGAAGCCCCGGACACGGACCGGAACGGGGCGGAAAACAAAAAATCCCCTCGCAGGAGGGGACGCCACGCCGACTCCGGCACCGCCCGAGGGCGCGGCCGGTCCTGGTCAGCGCGGCCGGCTAAGGAGCAGGCGCACGGTTCGCATGGGCTCAGGGTACCGCAAGCGGGTCAGCGCGCTCCCGGGTGTACCGCCCACCGGACCCCACCACCGCCCACCCGAAGCGCCGCCCCCACACCGGCACCGCCCCCACGGCACCGCCCCCTCAGGCCCCCCGGGCCCCCGGCCGCCCGGCCACCTCGAAGTCCCGCAGCGCCCGGGCCAGCCGCTCCGACTGCATCCCCGCCGCGAGCGCGCGGGCCAGCGCGGCGGTGCGGGCGGCCTCCCGCTGGTCGCCGAGGCGCCGGTGGGTCTCGGCGAGACGGACCATCAGCAGCGCCTTGGACCGGGCCCGGCCGGGCCCGAGCCCGGCGACGGCCTCGGCGAGCAACGCCTTGGCCCTGCGGTGGTCGCCGAGGGCCAGGCGCCCCTCCCCCACCATGCCCGCGAGGTCGGCCCTGGCCTCCTCCGTGCCGGGCACCCCGTCGAGTTCGGCGAAGGCCCGGGCGGCGGCCGCCTCGGCCTGCTCGGCCTCGCCCCGGCGGCCGTGCGCGCGGGCGATCCGGCCGAACTGCCGGGCCCGCCCGGTGGGGCTCAGCGCGGCGCCGTGGGTGCGCAGGGCCGTGCCGAGCGCGGCGACCGCGTCCTGACCGCGTCCGCCGGTGCCCGGCCCGCCGGTGCCCTGGGTGGCGAGCACGACCAGGGCACCGAGCACGCCGACCCCCAGCCGGGCGTCGCCGCTGACGTGGGCGGCCCGCAGGGCGGCGGCGTACGCGCGCTGGGCGGCCGCGTCGTGGCCGAGGTCGTACGCGGCCCAGCCGGCCAGCCGGGCGAGCCGGCTGGCCGTGCCGTACAGCTCGCGGCCGAGCCGTTCGTCGTACGCGCCGAGCTCCAGCAGCTTGGCCACCATGGCGAGTTCGGCCCGGGTGGGGCCGAGGACGAGGCCGCCGCCGCAGGAGCGTTCGAGCCGCTGCTTGCTGCGGTAGGACAGGCCGAGGTCGCCGACCAGCGCGGGGTCGATCCGCAGCGCACCCTCGCCGCCTCCGACCGGCGGGAGCGGCGCGGCGAGGCGTTCGGCGGCCTGGTCGAGGTCGGCGCTGCGGAACAGGTCGGTGAGGCGGACGGGTCCGGCGTCGGTGGCGGCCTCGCGCAGCGCGGTCTGCGCGGTGTCGGCGGTCCACGGGTCGGTGAGCAGCCCGGGCGAGAGGATCTTGGCGCCGCGGTGGCCGCCCATCCTGCCCCAGAGCTGCTCGTAGGTGACGGCGATGCCGAGGGTGCGGCTGAGCACTTCGCAGACCGTCTGGTCGTGCGGGCTGCGCGGCACCATGCCCCGGTCGCGCCACTTGTAGGGGGCGGTGGAGCTGATGGCCAGGCCCGGCGGCAGGGCGAGGCTCACCTCGCGGGCGAGCCGTTCCGGACTCCAGCCGAGCTGGTGGAGTATCCGGGCCAGTTCCTCGTTCCGCCTTCGCTCCAGATCGGCCATGGCACGACGGTAGCGGTCTTCCCGCCCGTCCCGCCGGTGGCATGGACAGAACGCCGAAGGGCCGCCCCCCATTTCGGGGGGCGGCCCTCGACTTCTGTGGAGCTATGGGGAATTGAACCCCAGACCTCTTGCATGCCATGCAAGCGCTCTACCAACTGAGCTATAGCCCCTTGACCTGCGATGTCACCGGGTCTTTCGGCCGTTTCCGTCCGGTTTCCCTCGGCGACATCGACTACTTTACACGGTCCCGGGGGTGCTCCACGAATCCGTTTCCGCGGTGGGCCCGAACGACCGGACCCACCCGCCGAACACCCTCCCGAATCCCACCGCGCCGCGCCCCCGCCGCACCCCTGCCGTGCGCCCCTACCCGCGCCCCTACCGCGCCCTCCGCCGGGTCCCGGCCGCGAAGCCGGCGCCCACCAGCACCGCCGACGCGTTGACCGCCAGGGTGACCAGCAGCGCGTGCCCGGAGTCGGCGGCCGGCGCCGGCAGGTCGACCTGCCCGAGGAACACCGTGCCGAGCACCGCGACCCCGACCACCTGACCGAGCTGAATGACCGTCACCATGACGCCGCTCGCGTCGGCCGCGTCCTCGGGCGCCACCCCCGCGAGCGCCCGGGCGAACAGCGGCGAGTACGCGCAGCCCGCGACCAGGCCGAGCAGGGCCATCTCCGCGAGCGGCACCGGGCCGATCCCGCCCCCGCCGCCGAGCAGCAGCCCGAGCAGCAGGTAGCCGGCCGCCAGCAGCGCGGCGGCGAGCACCGGCAGCGGCCCGTGCAACCGGCCGGGCAGCCGGTGCCAGTGCATGCTCGACAGGCCGAAGCCGATCGCGACGGGCGCCGAGCAGAGTCCGGCGGTCAGCGCGCCGTAGCCGAGCGCGGCCTGCTGGTGCAGGGCGAAGGCGAACATGAAGCCCGCGAAGGCCGACATGATCGTGAACAGGCCCGCCGCGGCCGGCCGCAGCCCGGGGGCCCGCAGCACCCGGCCGGCGATCAGCGGCTGTCCGCCGCGCCGGGCGACCGTCCGCTCGACGAGTACGAACAGGCCGAGGACCTGCACGCTCCCGGCGAGCATCGCCCAGCACCAGGCGGGCCAGCCGAGCTCGCGGCCGAGCACCAGCGGCACCACCAGCAGCCCGAGGGCCGTGCCCAGCACCACCAGGCCGGGGAGGTCGAAGCCGCGCCCGGTGTCGCCGGGCATCCTGGGCAGCAGCCGGGCGCCGGCCGCCAGCAGGAGCAGCCCGATCGGCACGTTCACCAGGAACACCGGCCGCCAGCCGGTGCCGAACAGGTCGGCGCTGACCAGGATCCCGCCGAGCACCTGCCCGACGGCCATGCCGACGGCCAGCACCGCCGCGTAGAGGCCGAGCGCCCTGGTGCGGGCGGTGCCGGTGAAGGTCCGCTGCAACAGGCTCATCACCTGGGGCACCATCAGGGCCGAGCCCGCGCCCTGGAGCAGCCGGAAGACGATCAGCCAGCCGGTGGCCGGGGCGAGGCCGCAGGCCAGCGAGGCGGTGGTGAAGCCGGCCAGGCCGAGCTGGAAGAGCCTGCTGTAGCCGTACCGGGCGCCCAGGCGCGCGCCGGTGATGAGCAGGACGGCGTAGGCGATGGTGTAGCCGGCGATCACCAGTTGCAGGGCGGCGCCGGAGGCGTGCAGGTCGGTGCGGATGGTGGGCACGGCGACGTTGACGATGGAGACGTCGAGCACGGCCATGAACTGCCCGCACAGGACGAGCGCGAGGAGCAGCCCGGGCCGGACGGCCGGGGCTCTGGTGTCCGAGGCCGCGCCGGGCCGGATCTGAAGGTCCGTCATGGCATCCAGCCTCGGGCCCGGCTGGTACTGGTGGTTAGAGCCTGCCGATCCTGGTACTGGCAGCACCTGTATCGCCGGCCGGGTCTGCGGCACGATGGACGGCATGACCGTCCTGGGCGAGTTCGCCGCCACAGCCGCCACGGCCGCCAAGACCGCCACGATCACCACAGCCGCCACGGCCACCAGTGCGAACGGCCGGGACCGCCGCCGGACCGAGCTGGCCCGTTTCCTGAAGGCCTGCCGGGCACGGGTCACCCCCGAGGACGTCGGCCTGCCGCCCGGGCTGCGCCGCCGCACGCCGGGGCTGCGGCGCGAGGAGGTGGCGCAGCTCGCCGGGGTCGGGGTCACCTGGTACACGTGGCTGGAGCAGGGGCGACCCATCAACGCGAGCGACCAGGTGCTGCTGGCGGTGGCGCGGGCGCTGCGGCTGGACGGCACCGAGCGGGCGCACCTGTTCCGGCTGGCCGGGGTGTCCGCCGCGGTGTCGGCGGAGCCGGACCCGCCGGTGGTGGACCCGACGATGCAGGCCATCGTGGACGCGCTGGCGCCGCTGCCCGCCGCGGTCAACAACACCCGCTTCGACGTGCTGATGCACAACGGGCCGTACCGCTCGCTGTTCGGCGCCGAGCGGATGCGGCCGTCCGAGGGCGCTCCCTTCAACAGCCTCTGGTGCATGCTGACCGCGCCGGTCTGCTGCAATCCGTGCCTGAACCGGGACGAGGCGCTGCCGCGGATGGTGGCGGTGCTGCGGTCCGCGTACGGGCGGCACGTGGGCGAGCCGGCCTGGGAGGCGCACGTGCAGCGGCTGTCGGCCGCCAGCGGGCTGTTCCGGGAGCTGTGGGAGCGGCAGGAGGTGGCGCCGCCGGAGGGCTGGCTGCGGCTCTTCCGCCACCCGGAGGTCGGCGTCCTGCAACTGAAGGCCTCGTACCTGACGATCCCGGGCTCGCCGGAGTGCTACGTCGTCGTGTACGTGCCGATCGGCCCCGAGGACCGGGCGCGGGTCGAGCGGCTGGACTCGCTGCCGCCCGGCGGCTGGGTGCACACCTGCCTCGTCTGAACCCCGAGGCGCCAAGGCGCCCGGCAACGCGAGAGGCCGCCACCCGGTGGGTGACGGCCTCTGCCCGACTGTGGAGCTATGGGGAATTGAACCCCAGACCTCTTGCATGCCATGCAAGCGCTCTACCAACTGAGCTATAGCCCCGCGACACGTGCGACCGGGACGAACCCGGATCGCTGGTGCGGAGTGGAGCTATGGGGAATTGAACCCCAGACCTCTTGCATGCCATGCAAGCGCTCTACCAACTGAGCTATAGCCCCGCACTCACCGGATCTCCCGCTTCCCTTCCGGGCCGCGTTCCCTCCGTGCGAACGAGGAAGACTCTAGCTGGTCAGGCCCGGAACTGCGAAATCCGCCCCCGCGGGCCCCCGGCCTCCCCCACTCCACACCCCACGCCGTGCCGTCGCTCAGGTGTCGTCGCCGATGACCGGCTGCGGCAACGTGCCCGCGTTGTGCTCCAGCAGCCGCCAGCCGCGGGCGCCCGAGCCGAGTACCGACCAGCAGCAGTTCGACAGCCCGCCGAAGCACTCCCACAGGGGCGGCTCCAGGCCGAGCAGCCGCCCGAGCATGGTGCGGATCGTCCCGCCGTGGCTGACCACCACGAGGGTGCCGTGCTCGGGCAGCTTGCCGACGGCCTCCAGGACCACCGGCACCGAGCGGTCGGCGACCTCGGTGGACAGCTCGCCACCGCCGCGACGCACCGGCTCGCCGGCCGCCCAGGCGGCGTACTCCTCCGGGTAGCGCTCCCGGATCTCGACGTTGGTCAGGCCCTGCCACGAGCCCGCGTACGTCTCCCGCAGACCCTCGTGGTGCTGCACGTCCAGCCCGGTGACCTTGGCCAGCTCCTCGGCAGTGCGCTTGGCGCGCCTGAGGTCGGAGGAGATCAGCAGGTCGGGGCGCAGGCCCGAGAGCAGCCGGGCCGCCCGCTGGGCCTGCTGCACGCCCTGGCCGGTCAGCTCGATGTCCGTGGTGCCCTGGAACCGCGATTCGAGGTTCCAGGACGTCTGGCCGTGCCGCCAGAAGACGATGCGCGGGCCCCGCGCGTCCCGGCTCAGTGCAGGTCCTCGGGCTTGCCGAAGTCGTCTGCCGGGGCGACGGCGTTGCCGGCCTCGTCGGTGTGGGCGTCGGGGCGGTTGCGCGAGGCGAGGGCGTCCTCGGGCAGGGGCAGCTCGGGGCAGTCCTTCCAGAGCCGGTCCAGCGAGTAGAAGGAGCGCTCCTCGGAGTGCTGGACGTGCACGACGATGTCCAGGTAGTCGAGCAGGATCCAGCGGCCCTCGCGCTCGCCCTCGCGGCGCACCGGCTTGATGTCGAGCTGCTCGCGCAGCTGGTCCTCGATCTCCTCGGCGATAGCCCGGACCTGGCGGTCGTTGTTCGCGGAGGCGATCAGGAAGGCGTCGGTGATCGACAGCACCTCGCTGACGTCGAACGCGATGATGTTGTGCGCCAGCTTTTCGGCCGCCGCCTGGGCGGCGACGGTGATGAGCTGCTGGCTGTGGTCGGTGACGGTCACGGTGTTCTTCCGGCTCGGCGGCTTGGGGGCGTCCCGGCGCGCGGCCGGGGATCGCCTTCCAGGATCTCACGCCGCCCGGGCGGCCCCGGAAGCATTTCCCGGGCCGCCCGGGGAGCACCCGGGCCGGAGGCGGCGGACCTACTGCCCCTTCGGCGGCTGGTAGTCCTTGCCGAGCACGACCACCAGGTCCGCGTTCTGCGCGTCGCCGACCTTCTTGGCCGCCGTCTCCGGCAGGCCGAGGCTGGTCGCCAGCGACTTCGCCGCGGCCTGCCGGGCGTCGTCGGTGTAGCGGATCTCACTGGCGGCCTGCGCCGGGGCCTTGGACCCGCCGGGGATGAAGGTCAGGCCGGCGTTCACGATCTGGACCTGCGCGGCGGCGGCCGCCTGGTCGTTGCCGGTGGCGTCCTGGAGCGAGACCCGGGCCGGGGCGTCGCCCGAGGCCGTGGACTTCACGGTGCCGCCGAGCACGTCCTTGACCTGCTTGCCCGCGGTCGCCTCGTCCAGGGTGCCGTCCGGCTTGACGGTCAGGGCGGTGGTGCCGAAGTGGCCGTCCTTCGCCTGCTGAGCGAGCTGGACGAGCACGCCGGCGAGGGCTTCCTCGGGCAGCGAGGGGTCGAGCACCGCGTTCATCCGGTGCACGTCGTCCTTGGCCTCCTTGAGCTCGGTCGGCATGGTGCGCACGACCGCGTCCATCACCTGGCCGAACCGGGCGAGCTGGGCGTCCCGGTTCTCGCCGGGGGCCTGGAGGGTGGCGTAGGCGACCGCGGCCTTCCCGCTGAGCAGGATGTTCTTGCCGGCCGCGGACAGCAGCTTGCCGTCCGGCTTGCCGCCCTCGTGGGTCTCGGCGTTGGTGTCCACCCGGACGCCGCCGAGCTGGGAGACCAGCATCTCCAGGTAGGGGGTGTCCAGCCGCCAGGTGCCGGCCACCGGGGCGCCGAGCACGGTCGACAGGCCGTCGCGGGTGGCGGAGGCGCCGATGCTGTCCATGGACTGGCCGACGGTGGTGACCGGCGGGTCGCCCGGGCCGGGCAGCCGCAGGACGTCCGGCAGCAGCAGGACGGTGCCCTTCTTGCCCGTCGCGTCGTTGACCAGCAGCGCGCTGGAGACCTTGCCCTGGAGGTCGCGCAGGTGCACCACGTTGACCTGGCGCGGGCCGGCCGCGGCGGCGGCCGCGCTCGGCTTGTCGGCGGTGAGCCAGAGGTAGCCGCCGGTGCCGCCCGCCGCGAGGGCCACCACCACGCCGAGGCCGATCAGCCGGTTGCGCAGCCGGCGGCGGCGCTCGGCGCGCACCTCGGTGCGGGACTCGGCGAACTTCAGCCAGTCGATGACGTCCTCGGTCTCCTCCGCCGGTTCGTCGACGAAGGTGAACTCGCCGGTGGCGTAGGAGTCCTTGGGCGTCTTGGCGGTCTTGGCACCGGCCCTGGCGCTCCGGCCCCCGCCGACCTTCTCGGACGGCAGGTCGGGCTCGGCCGGGGCCGCCCCGGCGGCGGGCCGGGGCGCGCGCGGGCGCGGCGGCACGACGGCGGGCGCCGGGGCGGCGGGCTCGGGCTGCGGCGCCACCGGCGCCTGCGGCTCGGGAGCCACCGGGGCGGCCGGGGCCGCCTGGTACGGCTGCTGGTAGCCGTCGTACCCGTAGCCCGGCTGCTCCGGCTGGTAGCCGTAGCCGCCCGGCTGCTGGTACGCCTGCTGCACCGGCTGCCCGTACTGGTCGTACGAGTCGTACTGCTGCGGCTGCTGCGTCTGCTGCGGGTAGCCCTGGTACGCCTGCTGCTGGTACGTCTGCTCCTGGTACCCGCCGTACGGGTCCTGGGGGTACACCGGCTGCCCGTACTGGTCGTACTGCTGCGGCTGCTGCTGGTAGGCCTGGTACGGCTGCTGGTACTGCCCGGTGGACCAGTCGTCCGACTGCTGCCCGCCGCCGCTTCGCTCGCTCACGCCCGCTCCTGGGTCAGGTCCGGTGCGGCGCGTACAGCGCCCGCTTGTCGATGTAGCGGACCACGCCGTCCGGGACGAGGTACCAGACCGGCTCGCCCTTGGCGACCCGGTTGCGGCAGTCCGTGGAGGAGATGGCCAGCGCCGGGACCTCCACCAGGGAGACCCCGCCCACCGGAAGTCCGGCGTCCGAGAGAGTGTGCCCCGGCCGGGTGCACCCGATGAAGTGGGCCAGCGAGAAGAGCTCGTCGGAGTCGCGCCAGGACAGGATCTGGGCGAGCGCGTCGGCGCCGGTGATGAAGAACAGGTCGGCGTCCGGGTGCAGGGCGTGCAGGTCCCGCAGGGTGTCGACGGTGTACGTCGGGCCGTCGCGGTCGATGTCGATGCGGCTGACCGAGAACTGCGGGTTCTCGGCGGTGGCGATGACCGTCATCAGGTAGCGGTCCTCGGCCGGGGTGACGTGCCGGTCGCTCTTCTGCCACGGCTGTCCGGTCGGGACGAAGATCACCTCGTCGAGGTGGAACGCGCTCGCCACCTCACTGGCGGCGACCAGGTGCCCGTGGTGGATCGGGTCGAAGGTGCCGCCCATCACGCCGAGGCGCTTCTTCACCGGTTCCGGTCCGCCGGAAATCCCGGCCTGCTCTCCCATGCCGCCACACCTTACGCGACGCCCGTTACGGTGCGGGAACGCCCGGGTACGGGGTTCACCGGACCGTCACCGGACGGACGCGCGGGGCACCCGGACGGCCACCGGACGCCCCCGGGCGCACGTGCTCCGGACACACGTGAGGGAGCGGCCGGCCCGTACGCCGGACGCTCCCCGAGCGGCCCCCGGGCCCGGCTCAGCGGTCCCGGTTGAAGCGGGTGGTCACGAAGAGCAGGAGCAGCAGGATGAACAGCGCGGCGCCACCCGTCAGGTACGGGTTGAGGCTGTCGTGGTTGACCTCGTCGCCCTCGGCGAGCAGGTTCAGGACGGGGAGTGCGGCGGCAGTGCTCATGGTCGGCGGGACCTTCTCGGCTCGGTGAACGGACCTGGGGGTGGTGCCGGGCCGGTGAGGGCCCACCCGTCATCGTACGGGGGCTCACACGGCAACCGCTCGGCGGCCCACCGCCGCTGACCGGGCGTGAGCGCACGGCCCCGGCGCGGGCCTGCCGCGGCAGGCGCCGGGCCCCGGTGGCCGCGGAGGGCGCCGGGCGTCAGTTGTTGCGGAAGGCCCGGGCCATGATCCAGACCAGCAGGCCGACGCCCACGAACGAGGCGATCACGATGATCCGCAGGAACAGGCCCGGACCGGCCTCGTCCGAGACGGGGGCGGCCAGGCTGACAAGCGCGTCGGTGGACATCTGCGGGCTCCTCGAACTGCTCCTACCGCGGCCGGGTCCGGTCTCGGTTCTCCAGGGCATTCAGGGTAAACCGGCCTCACACCGCCGCCGCCCACCGGCCCCTTCGCCGCGTCCGGCGCCGCGCGTACGCTGACCCCGGGGACGAGTACGCAACCACGGACGTTGCACAGACAGTCGTTTCAGGCGAAGACCAGCGGGGGCCGGCCAGCGCAGCCGGGGCCGCCGTCGACCAGGAGGTACTCAGACCATGACCGACACGACCACGAAGACGCCGAGCCGGCGCCGCCAGCGCTTCCCGGAGATCTCCACCCGGGCCTGGGAGCACCCCGCCGACCGCTCGGCCCTGGTCGCGCTGCGCAAGCTGAGCGGTTTCGACGACATCCTGAAGAAGCTCGCCGGGCTGGTGTCCGAGCGCTCGATCCGGCTGATGTTCCTGGCCACGGCGGTGAAGACCTCCGAGCGGCAGTTCCCCGAGCTGTACGACATGGTGCGCGACGCCGCCTACGCGCTCGACCTGGAGCAGGTCCCCGACCTGTACGTCACCCAGGACCCGGCGGTCAACGCGTACTGCATCGGCATCGACACCCCGATCATCGTGATCACCAGCGGCCTGGTCGAGCTGCTCGACGAGGAGGAGCTGCGCTCGGTCATCGGCCACGAGGTCGGCCACGCGATGTCCGGCCACGCCGTGTACCGGACGATGCTGCTGATCCTCACCAACATCGCCGCCCGGATCGCCTGGGTGCCGCTCGGGAACCTGGCGATCATGGCGGTCGTCACGGCGCTCAAGGAGTGGTTCCGCAAGGCGGAGCTGTCCAGCGACCGGGCCGGTCTGCTCGCCGGGCAGGACCTCCAGGCCTCCATGCGGGCCCTGATGAAGCTGGCCGGCGGCCACAACCTGGGCGAGATGAACGTCGACGCCTTCCTGGAGCAGGCCGAGGAGTACGAGAAGGCCGGCGACCTGCGCGACGGCGTGCTGAAGCTGCTCCAGCTGCTGCCGCAGAGCCACCCGTTCGCGGTGGTCCGGGTCGCCCAGCTGAAGAAGTGGGCGGAGAGCGAGGAGTACCGCTCGATCCTGGCGGGCGCCTACCCGCGCCGCTCGGACGACCCGGACACCTCGGTCGGCGAGCAGTGGAAGGCCGCCGCCGACCACTACACGACCTCGGTGAAGGAGAGCAAGGACCCGCTGATGGGCCTGATCCGCGACGTCGCCGGCGGCGCCGCGACGGTCGGCGGCAAGCTCCGCGACACCTTCACCGGCGCCACCCGCACCAGCCCGCCCAAGGACGGGGACCGGGACACCCGCGACGGCGGCTGATCCCGCCCACCCGACGGCCGGTGCCCCACCGGGGTCACCGGCCGTCGGCCTACCCGGGCCCCAGGCACCGACTGAACACCTGCACCACCCCGCAGCACCTCAGCTGCCCGCCAGCACCCCGCACACCTGCCACGCCGGGTGCGCGTGGTTGCCCGGGTCGACCGGCGGCGGCGTCGGGACCGGGCTGCCCTGCGGGCCGGCCAGCACCGGTTGCAGGAACCCGGCCATCGAGGTGGTGCACGGCACCGGGCCCGCCTGCAACACCGAGTCGACCAGCCGCAGCTGCGCCGAGGCGAGGTCGACCCGGTCGAACTCGAAGGTCAGCTGCCGCCGCACCGTCTCCAGCGTCACCGGCGCCCCGCCCGCGGCCCCGGCCGGCTTCAGCGCGTAGACGAAGGTGTGGTCGGTGGTGATCTGCAGCGTGCCGCCGTCCGCCTCGTCGATCCGCATCGCACCGGTGACCTTCACGGTGTCGGCGGCCAGCGCGACCTGCGCCGGGTCGAAGCGGACCAGCCAGCCGGTCAGTGCGTGGTGCCGGTCGTCGACGGGCTGGCTGACGCTCGTGTCGAACTGGGCCTGCTCACCGGGGGTGACGAAGGCCTTCACGTCCGCGGTGGCGCCCTGCAACAGGGCGGCCGGTGCCAGCGAGGAGGCGACCAGGTAGCGCTGGACGGTGTCGAGCGCCTTGGTGACCTCGACCCGGCTGAAGTGCTCGGTGGCGGCCCCGGTCGGGGTGCCCAGCCCGACCGCGCCGTCGCTGTACCCCGGGGGCAGCGCGGCGAACGGGTTCGACGGGTCGGCGACCGGTTTGACCGCCGAGGCGGGGGCCAACGCGACCAGGCTGACGGTCAGTTGACTGCCTTCGGGTCGGGCCGAGATCCGGTTCGGTGAGCTGACGCCGAAGTACACGGCGGCCCCGAAGGCGAGCAGGATGAGCAGCAGCAGCGCGAGCGCCTGCCGGGGCACGGTACCGAGCGGCCCGAGCCGCACCCGGGGACGGGTGGCCTTGCCGAAGGAGCCCGCCAGCCGTTCCCGGGCCGACAGTTCCTGGATCCGGGCAGCCCGCACGAAGGATTCGTCGAAGACGACGGACCGGTACTCGTCCTCGTTGCCGGAGCCACCGTCGGGCGTACCCTCCGGAGGCTCTCGCGGGTCACCCATGACACCAGGGTAAGGCGGATCCTCGCCCCTCCACGAGGGCCCTCACACAGATTCCCGGGAACGCTCCGTGACCGCCCGCCCCGGCGCGCGTCGAACCGGCGCGCGTCGAACCCGCGCGCACCGCCCGCACGGGCTCACCCGGCGGGCGCGGTGACCACCAGCGACGGCTCGGCCGGCGCGGGCGTCGGGTCGACCCCGGCGCTGCTGCTGCCGGACTGCGGACGCCGGGGCGCGCCGGAGCCGCCGCCCACGCCCTGGGAGATCGCGGCGACCGCGACCGCCACCAGGCTCACGCCCATGATCACGGCGAGCACCCAGGCCACCGGCCGGTGCCAGCGCTGCTGGGCCACGTAGCGGCCACGCCCGCGCACCGGGTCGTAGCCGCGCCGACCCCTGCGCCGGCCCTGGCGGCCGGTCGCCCGGCCCGGGCCTGACCAGGGGTCAGGGTAGTGGTGGTCCTCGTCGAGTCCGCTCGGGTACGGGCGCAGCTCCAGCGGCAGCCCGTCTCCGGCCGGGACGTCATAGCCCCAGCCCGGACCCGCGGTGTCCGGCTCGAACCTGGCCTCGGCGGCGGCGAGCTGCCGCTCCTTGGCCGTCGGCTCGTGCACGGCGGCGGACCGGACGAAGGCCTCATCGAAGACCACGGTGGCGAACTCGTCGTCCGCACCACCGTGGTCGGCGCCGTCGGGGTACGGCAAGCCCCCCACATCCTCAGCCACGGATTCAGCGTATTACCGGGCGGGCGATTTGTCTGTGGCTCCTCGCAGTTGGTCCGTCACACGTGTGACGCGGGCCCCCGCGGCCCCGGGCGCCCGGGCGGGCCGGCCGGGCTCAGCCGGCGTCGGCGGCCCCGCCCACGGTCTGCGTCGCCTCGCCCCGGACGTGCCCGTCACCAGTGACGATGTACTTGGTGCTGGTCAGCTCGGGCAGGCCCATCGGGCCGCGGGCGTGCAGCTTCTGGGTGGAGATGCCGATCTCCGCGCCGAAACCGAACTCACCGCCGTCGGTGAAGCGGGTGGACGCGTTGACGGCCACCGTGGTCGAGTCGACCAGCTGGGTGAAGCGGCGCGCGGCGGCCTGCGAGGTGGTGACGATGGCCTCGGTGTGGCCGGAGGACCAGCGGCGGATGTGCGCGACGGCGGCGTCCAGCGAGGGCACCACGGCGGCCGCCAGGTCGTAGGAGAGGTACTCGGCACCCCAGTCCTCGTCGGTGGCCGGCAGCACGGTGGCGGCGGTGCCCTCGGCGGCCTTGAGCACCGCGTCGTCGCCGTGCACGGTGACCCCGGCCTCGGCGAGGGCGGCCAGCGCGAGCGGAAGGAAGGCGTCCGCGACGTCCTGGTGGACGAGCAGGGTCTCGGCCGCGTTGCAGACGCTGACCCGCTGGGCCTTGGAGTTCAGCAGGATGCCGACGGCCATCGCCAGGTCGGTCTGCGCGTCCACGTAGACGTGGCAGTTGCCGGTGCCGGTCTCGATCACCGGCACGGTGGAGCCCTCGACCACGGTGCGGATCAGCGAGGCGCCGCCGCGCGGGATCAGCACGTCGACCAGGCCGCGGGCGCGCATCAGCTCCTGGACGGAGTCGCGGCTCTCGCCGGGGACGAGCTGGATGACGTCGGCGGGCAGTCCGGCCGCGGCGACCGCGTCCCGCAGGACGGCGATCAGCGCGGTGTTGGAGCGGTAGGCCGAGGCCGAGCCGCGCAGCAGGACGGCGTTGCCGGACTTGAGGCAGAGCGCGGCGGCGTCCACCGTGACGTTCGGCCGGGCCTCGTAGATGATGCCGACCACGCCGAGCGGCACCCGCACCTGGCGCACGTCCAGGCCGTTGGGCAGGGTGTAGCCGCGGAGCACCTCGCCGACCGGGTCGGGCAGGCCGGCCACGTCGCGCACGTCGGCGGCGATCGCGGCGATCCGCTCCTGGTCGAGGCTGAGCCGGTCGATCACCGACTCGGCGGTCCCGGCCGCGCGGGCCCGGGCCACGTCCTCGGCGTTGGCGGCGGTGATCTCGGCGGCGCGCGCGACCAGGGCGTCCGCGATCGCCAGCAGCGCGGCGTCCTTCGCCCGGCGCGGCAGCGGGGCGAGTGCGGCGGCGGCCTCCCGGGCTCGGCGCGCTACGGCGAGGACGGGGCTGTCGGCGGTGGCGAGGTCACTGGTCATGCGCCAAGGGTAGCGACTGCACCGGGCCCGCCGAGCTGCCGTTTCGGCATCCGAACGGTCAGTACGGGTGCACCCCGCCCAGGTGCGGCGGCGGGTCGCCGAAGCCCTCCGCGACCCGCTTGTGGTACGTCGCCCGGTCGACCACCTCCAGCCCGACGATCTCCCACGGCGGCAGCTGCGCGGTGACCTTGTGCTCACCCCACAGCCGCAGCGCGATCGCCGCCGCGTCGTGCAGGTCCCGGGCCTGTTCCCAGTACCGGATCTCGGCGTGGTCGGCGGCGTAGCGGGCGGTCAGGAAGAACGAGTGGTCGTGCGCGAGGCGCTCCAGTGACGCGCGGAGCGAGGACAGCGGGGTGACCTGCCCGGCGACGCTCAGCACCACGTGCCAGAGCCGGGCCTGTTCCGGCACGGTCGGCGGCTCCCCCTCGTCCCGCCGCTGCGGCCGCAGTCTGCGCACCCCGCCGGGCCCTTGCGGCGGCGGACCGGCCGGCTCGGCGGGGCCGTCCCCGCGTCCGCCGTCGATGCTGGTCAGCCGTCGGCCCGCCGTTCCTGCGGCCGACGCCGACTGGCGCCTGCGTTCCACCGGCGGCCTCCTGTTCGGCGATGTCGTGTCGTCCCCCACCGGCCGGGCCGGCCCTCGGCCGACCGGTACGGCTGCGCCCCTCCTCGCCCGCGACCGGGCCGCTCCCCCTGCGGAGCGGCCCGCGGCGCGCGCCGACGACCGGCCGCCGGCCCGCGCGGCGGTCAGCCGCGCAGGACGACCAGGTCGTCGCGGTGGACGACCTCCCGCTCGTACGCGGCGCCGAGCTCCTGGGCCAGGTCGCGGGTGGACCGGCCGAGCAGACGGGGCAACTCCCTCGCATCAAAGTTGACCAGTCCGCGAGCCACGATGTGGCCGTTTTCGGCAAGAAGGTCCACCGGATCACCCGCGGCGAACTCCCCGTCGACCTTGACGACCCCGGCCGGCAGCAGCGAGGCGCCGCCGGAGACGACCGCCTCGACGGCCCCGGCGTCCAGGTGCAGTGCGCCGCGCGGGCTGCTGGCGTGGGCCAGCCAGAGCATCCGGTCGGAGGTGCGGCTGCCGGTGCGCAGGAACAGCGTGCCGGTGGGCCGGCCGGCCAGCGCGTCGGCGGCCTGGCTGGCGGCGGTGAGCACGACCGGGATGCCCGCGCCGGTGGCGATCCGGGCGGCCTCGACCTTGGTGACCATGCCGCCGGTGCCGACGCCGGCCTTGCCCGCGCTGCCGATCTCGATGCCGTCGAGGTCGTGCGGGCCGCTCACCTGCGCGATCCGGCTGGTGCCGGGCCGGGACGGGTCGCCGTCGTAGAGGCCGTCGACGTCGGAGAGCAGCACCAGCAGGTCGGCCCGGACCAGGTGGGCGACCAGCGCGGCGAGCCGGTCGTTGTCACCGAACTTGATTTCGGCGGTGGCGACGGTGTCGTTCTCGTTGACGATCGGCATCGCGCCCATCGCCAGCAGCTGGTCGAGGGTGCGGTAGGCGTTGCGGTAGTGGGCGCGCCGGCTGGCGTCCTCGGCGGTGAGCAGCACCTGGCCGACCCGGATGCCGTACCGGGCGAAGGAGGCGGTGTAGCGGGCGACCAGCAGGCCCTGGCCGACGCTGGCGGCGGCCTGCTGGCGGGCGAGGTCCTTGGGGCGATGGTCGAGGCCGAGCGGGGCGAGGCCGGCCGCGATGGCGCCGGAGGAGACCAGGACGACCTCGGGCGCGTCCGGGCGGCTGCGCACCTTGGCGAGCGCGTCCACCAGGGCGTCGACCCGGTCGGCGTCCAGGCCGCCGGCCGCCGTGGTGAGGGAGGAGGAGCCGACCTTGACGACGATCCGCCGGGCGGTCAGCACCTCCTGCCGCAGTGAGTCCTGGCTCATCTCGCTGTACGCCCTTCCGGTGTGGTGCGGTCGCGGCGGGCCCGGGCCCGGCCGTCACCCCCGAAATCTACGCGATCCGTACAGGTCGCCCGCAGCGTGTTTCACCGGCTGGACCCGGCCTGGTCACGGGCCTGCCACAGACCGTCCGCCAATCCGGATGGCTGGTATGGTCCCTGACCTAAAGCCAGATCGGGGGACGGCTTCTTGCCCGCTGGACCCATTCGTCTTCGACACTTCCTGTCATCGGGCGGCGCCGCACTGGGCAGGCCGGCAACGGTTCGCGGCCGCGCGCCCTGGAGAAAGCGCATCATGCGTAGCTACACCACGAAGCTGACCGTCGCCGCCCTGGCGGCGGCCACCGCCCTGTCGCTCGCGGCCTGCGGCCCGGACAACTCGGACACCAACGCCGGCGCCTCGGGCGGTTCGACCGGCGCCGCGACCGGCGCGGCCACGGGTGCCGCCACGGCCGGTGCCACCGGCGGCGCCGGTACGGCTGGCACGGCGGGTGGCGCGGCCACCGGCGGGGCGGCCACCGGCGGCGGCGCGGCCGGCGGTTCGACCGCGGCCCCGACCGGCGCGGCCACGGGTGCCGCCACGGCCGGTGCCACCGGCGGCGCCGGTACGGCCGGCACGGCGGGTGGCGCGGCCACCGGCGGGGCGGCCACCGGCGGCAAGGGCCTGCCGCAGGCCGGCACCGCGGTGAAGTTCGGCCAGCCGGCCACCGTGGACTTCGCCGACAAGACCTTCAACGCCGCCGCCAAGCTGGAGATCAACGTCACCGG
Organism: Kitasatospora sp. NPDC097643; assembly: GCF_040302625.1. Lineage (NCBI taxonomy): Bacteria > Bacillati > Actinomycetota > Actinomycetes > Kitasatosporales > Streptomycetaceae > Kitasatospora > Kitasatospora sp. NPDC097643. Next base: position 25,660 of record NZ_JBEOSA010000083.1, read on the forward strand.
CGTCGTGCCGGGCTCGATCAAGGACCTCCAGGACGCCAAGGCCAGCACCGCGGGCCTGGAAGGCCGTTCGCTGTTCTACGTCAGCTGGACGATGAAGAACCTCACCGACGCCAAGCTGACCTTCGCCGCCCCGAACTCCAAGTTCAAGGTCTACGGCGCCGACGGTAACATCGCCATGTTCGCCAACTCGGCCGGCAGCCCCGTTGCCAAGTGCAACACCCCGAGCTTCTCGGGTGCCACCAAGGGCGTCGAGTTCAAGGGCTGTGACATCGTCAGCATGCCGGCCGGCGCCACCCCGGTGATGGTCGGCTACGGCGACGCGACCGACATCAGCAAGGTCCAGGCCGCCTGGACGAAGTGACGTTCCGCCGGGCCTTAACGGGACGAACGGCCCCCGCCACCTCGACAGGTGGCGGGGGCCGTTCGCGTGCTCGGGATCAGTAGTCCTCGTCGTCGCCCTCGTCGATGGCGGCCTGGCGGCCACTGGAGAGCGCCTCGAAGGCGAGGTACTCGGCCTCGGCCGCGTCCCGGCCCTTCTGCCTCTCACGGCGCCGGTCGACCGCCGGACGCTGGCTCTCCAGACGGTGGTCCTCGCCGCGGCGGCCGAGCATCTCGGCACCGGCGGCCATGGTCGGCTCCCAGTCGAAGACGACGGCGTTCTCCTCGGGGCCGATGATGACGGTGTCGCCCTCCTGCGCCCCGACCTTCCACAGCTGGTCCTCGACGCCGAGGCGGGCCAGCCGGTCGGCGAGGTAGCCGACGGCCTCGTCGTTGGCGAAGTCGGTCTGGCGGACCCAGCGCTCCGGCTTCACGCCGCGGATGCGGTAGGCGCCGTCCTCCTCGGTGATGGTGAAGCCGGCGTCGTCGACGGCCGCGGGCCGCAGCACGATCCGGGTCGACTCCTGGACCGGCTTGGCGGCCCGCGCCTCGGCGACGATCTGCGCCAGCGCGAAGCTCAGCTCGCGCAGGCCCTTGCGGGAGGCGGCGGAGACCTCGAACACCCGGTAGCCGTGCTCCTCCAGCGAGGCCCGGGTGAGGTCGGCGATGTCCTGGCCGTCCGGCACGTCCACCTTGTTCAGCGCGACCAGCCGGGGGCGGTCCTCCAGACCGCCGTACTCGGCGAGTTCGGCCTCGATGGTCTCCAGGTCGCTCAGCGGGTCGCGGCCGGGCTCCAGGGTGGCGCAGTCCAGCACGTGCACCAGCACCGAGCAGCGCTCGACGTGCCGCAGGAACTCCAGGCCCAGGCCGCGGCCCTGGCTGGCGCCCGGGATCAGGCCGGGCACGTCGGCGATGGTGTAGACGGTGTCACCGGCGGTGACCACACCGAGGTTGGGGATCAGGGTGGTGAACGGGTAGTCCGCGATCTTCGGCTTGGCGGCGGAGAGCACCGAGATCAGCGAGGACTTGCCGGCGCTCGGGTAGCCGACCAGGGCCACGTCGGCGACGGACTTGAGCTCCATGACGATGTCCCGGGCGTCGCCGGGCTCGCCGAGCAGCGCGAAGCCGGGCGCCTTGCGGCGGGCCGAGGCCAGCGCCGCGTTGCCGAGACCGCCGCGACCGCCCTGGGCGGCGACGAAGCTGGTGCCGTGCCCGACCAGGTCGGCCAGCACGTTGCCCTGGCGGTCCAGCACCACGGTGCCGTCCGGCACCAGCAGGACGAGGTCGTCGCCGTCCGCGCCGGTTCGGTGGCCGCCCGCGCCGGGCTTGCCGTTGGTGGCCTTGCGCTTGGGCGAGTGGTGGTACTCCAGCAGGGTGGTGACCTGGGAGTCCACGGTGAGGATGACGCTGCCGCCTTCCCCGCCGTTGCCGCCGTCCGGGCCGCCGAGCGGCTTGAACTTCTCGCGGTGCACGGAGGCGCAGCCGTGGCCCCCGTTACCCGCGGCGACGTGAAGCTCGACGCGGTCCACGAAGGTGGTCATGGGTGTGCCTCCAGTGCCGATGAGTCTGCGTTGCTGTCTGTAAAGCATGAAGGGTGGACCGGAACATTCCGGCCCACCCTTCATTGTGAGTCTGGTGTGACTCAGGCCTCGACGGCCACGATGTTGACGACCTTGCGGCCGCGACGGTTGCCGAACTGCACCGCACCGGCGGTCAGCGCGAACAGGGTGTCGTCGCCACCACGGCCGACGCCCGCACCCGGGTGGAAGTGGGTGCCACGCTGGCGGACGAGGATCTCGCCGGCGGAAACGACCTGGCCGCCGAAGCGCTTCACGCCGAGGCGCTGGGCGTTCGAGTCACGGCCGTTACGGGTAGAGCTTGCGCCCTTCTTGTGTGCCATTTTCGGCTATCCCCTTACTTGCTGACCGAGTCGATGCTGGTGATGCGCACCGCGGTGTGCTTCTGACGGTGACCCTGGCGACGGCGGTAGCCGGTCTTGTTCTTGTAACGCAGGATGACGATCTTGTCACCCTTGGTCTGGTCGACCACCTCGGCGTGAGCCTTCACGCCGGCGAGGACCCACGGGTCGGAGGTGACGGCCTCGCCGTCGACGACCAGGATGGTCGAGAGCTCGACCGAGTCACCCGGCTTGGCCTCGATACGGTCGATCTCCAGCACGTCGCCCACGGCGACCTTGTGCTGGCGGCCGCCTGCGCGAACGATCGCGTACATGCGGTACCTGCTTTCCTTGCTCGGTCGGAACTCCCGACGCCAGCCACCTGGGTACGGACACAGGAGCCTCTCCCCGACGCCGCACGGAGGCGGATCCGGGAAGGTGATGTGCTCGGGAGCGTGGCGTACAGACGCCAAGGGTCAAGAATACGGACCGGCCGCCGGGGGGGCAAACCGGCCCGTACGGCCCGGGGCGGGTACGGGACCCGCCCCGGGCGTGGGCACTACTCCGCCGCCGTATCACCTTCGGCGGCCGCGGCCTTCTTGGCCGCCGCGCTCGTCCGCTTGGTGGCGGTCTTGCGGGCGGTGGTCTTCTTGGCCGCCGTCGTCGTCTTCTTGGCGGCGGTCTTCTTGGCGGCGGTCTTGCGGGCGGCCCGCTTCTTCGGCGCCGGGGCTTCCTCGGCGGCCTCCGCGGCTTCCACGGCGGGCTCCTCGGTCGCGGCGGTCTCGACGACCTCCGGGGCCTCGACGGCCTCGGCGGTCTCCACCGCCACCGGCTCGGCCGGCGCCTCGACCACGGTCTCCGCCACGGCCTCGGTCACGGTCTCGACAGCGGCCTCCGCCGCCGTCTCCTCCACGGTCTCCGCCACGGCCTCCGCGGCCGGGACGGCGGCCTTCAGGGCCGCCTCCAGCGCCGCGTCGGCCCGCGCCTGAAGCACCACGATCTCGGCCTCGCCCGGCGCGCCGGCCGGAGCCGTCGCCTTGCGCACCGCGCGGCGGCGGGTGCGGCCCGCCGGCGCCGCCGGGGCGGCGGCCGGGATCTCGACCAGGCTCGGCTGCGCGGCCGGCGCCTCCTCGACGACCTCGGCGGCCGGTGCCTCGGCACCCGGGACCTCCAGGGCCAGCTGGCCCTCGATCTCCTCGCGCACCGGCTCGGCCGGCGCCTCGACGACGGCCTCGGCGGCCAGCGCCTCGACGGCCTGCGGCTCCTCGTGGGCCGCCCCGCCCTTGCCGCGGCGACGGCGCTTGCCGCCGCCCGCGGCCGCCTCGCCGACCTGCGCGGCCGGGGCGTGGACGTGGGCGCTCGGCTGCTCCATGTGCACGATCACGCCGCGCCCGTTGCAGTGCACGCACGGCTCGGAGAAGGACTCCAGCAGACCCTGGCCGACCCGCTTGCGGGTCATCTGGACCAGGCCCAGCGAGGTGACCTCGGCCACCTGGTGCTTGGTCCGGTCCCGGCCCAGGCACTCCAGCAGGCGGCGCAGCACCAGGTCCCGGTTGGACTCCAGCACCATGTCGATGAAGTCGATCACGATGATGCCGCCGAGGTCGCGCAGCCGCAGCTGGCGCACGATCTCCTCGGCCGCCTCGATGTTGTTCCGGGTGACCGTCTCCTCCAGGTTGCCGCCCTGGCCGACGAACTTCCCGGTGTTGACGTCGATGACGACCATCGCCTCGGTGCGGTCGATCACCAGCGAACCGCCGCTGGGCAGCCAGACCTTGCGGTCCAGCGCCTTCATCAGCTGCTCGTCGATCCGGTAGGTGGCGAACACGTCCACCTCGGAGGTCCACCGCTGGAGCCGCTCGGCGAGGTCCGGGGCCACGTTGGAGACGTACTCGTGGATGGTGTTCCACGCGTCGTCGCCGGAGACGATGACCTTGGTGAAGTCCTCGTTGAAGATGTCGCGGACGACCCGGACGGTCATGTCCGGCTCGCCGTACAGCAGCGCCGGGGCATTGCCGGTCGCGGCCTTCTTCTGGATGTCCTCCCACTGCTGCTGGAGCCGCTGGACGTCGCGGGTCAGCTCCTCCTCGGAGGCGCCCTCGGCGGCGGTGCGCACGATCACGCCCGCGTCGTCCGGGACGATCTTCTTGAGGATCTGCTTCAGCCGGGCACGCTCGTTCTCGGGCAGCTTGCGCGAGATGCCGGTCATCGAGCCCTCGGGCACGTACACCAGGTAGCGGCCGGGCAGCGAGATCTGGCTGGTCAGGCGGGCGCCCTTGTGGCCGATCGGGTCCTTGGAGACCTGCACCAGCACGGACTGGCCGGACTTCAGCACCGACTCGATCCGGCGCGGGCCGCCGTGGCCGCCCAGCGCGCCGAAGTTGACCTCACCGGCGTACAGCACCGCGTTGCGGCCCTTGCCGATGTCGACGAAGGCTGCCTCCATCGACGGCAGCACGTTCTGGACCTTGCCCAGGTAGACGTTGCCGACGTACGAGGTGGCCTGCTCCTTGTTGACGTAGTGCTCGACCAGCACGCCGTCCTCGAGGACGCCGATCTGGGTCCGCTGGCCGTTCTGGCGCACCACCATGACGCGCTCGACCGACTCCCGGCGGGCCAGGAACTCGGCCTCGGTGATGATCGGCACCCGGCGGCGGCCCAGCTCGCGGCCCTCGCGGCGGCGCTGCTTCTTCGCCTCCAGACGGGTCGAGCCCTTGATGGACTGCACCTCGTCCGGGTCGAAGGACGGCTCGGTGGAGCGGCGGCGCGGCTCGCGCACCTTCACCACCGTGCGGACGCCGTCCTCGGTGGTCTCGGCGGTCTCGACCGCGCCGGCCTCACCGCTGCGGCGGCGACGGCGACGACGGCGGCGGGACGAGGACAGGCCGGCGGCCAGGTCGTCGTCCTCCTCGTCCTCCTCCTCGACGGCCCCGGCCGGCTCCTCGGCGGCGGGCCGCTCGGCCTCGACGGCCTCGGTCTCGAACTCCTCGGCCTCACCACGGCGACGGCGACGACCGCCCCGGCGGCGACGGCGCGACGGACGGCCGTCCTCCTCCCACTCGCCCTCGGTCTCCGGACCGGCAGCGGGGGCCTCCACGGCGGGCGCCACGACGGCGGGCACCTCGGCCGGCGCCGCGGCGACGGCCTTCTCGACGACCGGCTTCTCCGCGACCGGCTTCTCGGCCGCCCGCTTCTCGGCGGCCGACTTGCGGCGGCCCGGCTCGACCCGGGTACGGACCCGGCGACGGCGGCCGACACCGCTGTACTCGTACTCCTCGTCCTCGCGCTCGGCGGCCGGGGCCTCGACCGGCGCCGGCTCGGCGACGGGCTGCTGCGGCGCGGCGGGGGCGACGAAGGGGGCCGGCTCCTGGAACACCGGCGCCTGGAAGATCGCGGTGGACGGACGCACCGCACGACGGCGCGCCCGCGGCGCGGGCTCGGCCTCGACGACCGGGGCGGGCGCGACGACCTCGGCCGCGGCCTCCTCGGCGGGCTCCTCCTCGACGGCGGGCTCCTCCTCGGCCACCGGCTCCTCGACGACCGGCTCCTCGACGACCGGCGCGGCCTCGACCACGCGACGACGGCGGGTGCGGCGGGCCGGAGCGGCCGGAGCCTCCTCGGCCACCGGCTCGGCGGCCGGCGCCTCGACGACCGGTGCCTCGGCAGGCGCCGCCACCGGCTCCTCGGCCGCGACCGGCGCCCCGGCGGGGGCCTCGGCCCGCTTCCGGGTCCGCCGCGCCCGAACCGGCTTCTCGGCCTTCTCGGTCTTCTCGGCGGCCTCGACCGTCTCGGTGGCCTCGACCGGCGCCTCGGCCACGGTCTCCGCCTCGGCGGCGGCCGGCCCGGTGACCACGATCGAGGTCGCCTCCGGCGCCCCGGCCGGGGCCTCGGCCCGCTTCCGGGTCCGGCGGGCCCGGACCGGCTTCTCCGGCGCCGGCTCGGCGGCCGGAGCCGACGCCACCGGGGCCTCGGCGGCGGGCGCCTCGGCCGGGATGACCGTCTCGGCCGCCTCGGCGGCCGCCCCCTGCGGGGTGCCCGCCGGGCGGGACACCGCACGGCGACGGCGGCGCGGCGGCGCGGCGGACGCGCCGTCGCCTCCGGTCCCGGCGGTTTCGTTCTGTTCCGTCGCAGACTGCTGCGGATCGGTGTTATCGAGCATGCGGGTGGATCTCCCGTCAGGCCCCCGGGCTCCACATCCGGGCACGGCGGGACACCGGTGGCCGACCGGCACCGCTAACGGTGCTCGGGCCGGACCCTCTCACGGTGCCGCCGCGCGGACGCGAGGCCGCACAGGGGCTCGTAGTCTCGCTCGGCGCCCCACGCTCTGCGGGGTGTCGAAAGTCTTCTGGTCTGACCAGTCTTCTGAGGTTTTCCCAAGCTGCGCCGTCCCCCAACCCCGGGTGGCTCCCGGACGGGGTCCCGGGCCCACCGACCGTCCTGGTCGGCGGGCCGCAAGTGGCCGGCCTGTGCTGCGACGACGCTCGCTCCCCTGGGGAGCCGCGGGAACCCTGGAGGGCCGTCGGGCCCAGTGAGGCACTGGACCCGGCCTCCGCCCCTAGGCGGACGCGGCCCCGCGCACCCCGGCGGCCGTCAGCCGGCCGGGGCCGCGGCGCGGTCGAGCGCCAGCGGGTCGGTCACCGTGCCGGTCCCCTCGTCGAGCGGCCCCTGCGCCAGCCTGGTCACCTCTGCGGGGACCGGCGGCGCCAGGTCGGCCGTCGCACGGAGACCGGACAATACGTCGTCGGGTCGTACGGCGGGTGTGGCGTGTCGTACTACCAGGCGCAGTATCGCACAGGGACGGCCGGTCCGAACATCGTGGTCCGCTCCGGCTTCCGTGTCCGTACCGCCGTCGACCTGCGGCGGGACGATCGAGAGCGCCGCCACCGCGCCGCGCGCGTCGAAGACCCGCACACCGTTCTTGGTCGTGCGCTTGACCTCGACCTGCTCCGCGGCGAGGAACAGCCCGACCGCGCGGGCCGCCTCCTCCGGCTCGACGCCGTCCAGCCGGACCAGCCACTCGGAGGCCTCCAGGCGCTCCACGAAGTTCGGCGTCCGGACCTCGACCGCGTCGATCACGTCCAGCCCGTTCGGCAGCGACTCGTCCAGCTGCGCCCGCAGCTCCTCCGGGTCACGGAAGGCGGCGAGGCCGATCTCCAGGTACTCCGCCTCACTCGCCACCCCGGTCGGAGCGGCGTTGGCGTAGGAAACCTTCGGGTGCGGGGTGAAGCCTGCCGAATAGGCCATCGGCACGGCGGACCGGCGCAGGGCGCGTTCGAATGCGCGCTGGAAGTCGCGGTGGCTGGTGAAGCGGAGCCGGCCGCGCTTGGTGTAGCGGAGACGGATCCGCTGCACCGTCGGCGCGGGCGGCGGACCGTCGGGCGTACGGCGTGCCAGGGTCGCTCAGTCCTTAGTCAGTTGTCCCCGTCCGGCGCGGCGACTCCCGCCACGGCCCGGACTCTGTCACCTCAAAGGGTACGCGCCCCGCCACCCCCCTCGCTCCGCCCCTGGTCAGCCCCACCCCGCCACCCCCCGGCCGGAACCCTCCAGCCGGGGGCCACCACCCGTGAAACCCCCACCCGGGTGCGCTACTTGTTCACCACCGTCAACGGCAGCAGCTTCTTGCCCGTGGGGCCGATCTGGATCTGGGTGTCCATCTGAGGACACACGCCACAATCGAAGCACGGCGTCCAGCGGCAGTCGTCGACCTCGACCTCCTCCAGGGCGTCCTGCCAGTCCTCCCAGAGCCAGTCCTTGTCGAGGCCGCTGTCCAGGTGGTCCCAGGGCAGCACCTCCTCGTAGGTGCGCTCGCGGGTGGTGTACCAGTCGACGTCGACGCCGGTGCCGGCGAGGCCCTTGTCGGCGCAGGCCATCCAGCGGTCGTAGGAGAAGTGCTCGCGCCAGCCGTCGAAGCGGCCGCCGTCCTCGTAGACCGCGCGGATGACGGCGCCGACCCGGCGGTCGCCGCGGGAGAGCAGGCCCTCGATGATGCCGGGCTTGCCGTCGTGGTAGCGGTAGCCGATGTTCTTGCCGTACTTGCGGTCGCCCCGGATCGAGTCGCGCAGCTTGGCCAGCCGCTCGTCGGTGGCCTCGGCGGACAGCTGCGGGGCCCACTGGAACGGGGTGTGCGGCTTGGGCACGAACCCGCCGATGGAGACGGTGCAGCGGATGTCGTTCTGGCCGGTGACCTCGCGGCCCTTCTGGATGACGTTCTTCGCCATCTCGCCGATCTGGAGCACGTCCTCGTCGGTCTCGGTCGGCAGGCCGCACATGAAGTACAGCTTCACCTGGCGCCAGCCGTTGCCGTAGGCGGTGGCGACGGTGCGGATCAGGTCCTCCTCCGACACCATCTTGTTGATCACCTTGCGCATGCGCTCGCTGCCGCCCTCGGGAGCGAAGGTGAGACCGGAGCGGCGGCCGTTGCGGCTCAGCTCGTTGGCGAGGTCGATGTTGAACGCGTCGACGCGGGTGGACGGCAGCGACAGGCCGATCTTGTCCTCGCTGTAGCGGTCCGCGAGGCCCTTGGCGATGTCGCCGATCTCGGTGTGGTCGGCGCTGGACAGCGACAGCAGGCCGACCTCCTCGAAGCCGGTCGCCTTCAGCCCGCGCTCGACCATCTCGCCGATGCCGGTGATGCTTCGCTCTCGCACGGGGCGCGTGATCATGCCGGCCTGGCAGAAGCGGCAGCCGCGGGTGCAGCCGCGGAAGATCTCCACGGACATCCGCTCGTGCACGGTCTCGGCGAGCGGGACCAGCGGCTGCTTCGGGTACGGCCACTCGTCGAGGTCCATCACGGTGTGCTTGGACACCCGCCACGGCACGCCCGGGGCGTTCGGCACGACGCGGCCGATCCGGCCGTCGGCCAGGTACTCGACGTCGTAGAACTTCGGCACGTACACGCCGCCGGTGCGGGCCAGGCGCAGCAGCAGCTCGTCGCGCCCGCCCGGGCGGCCCTCGGCCTTCCAGGCGCGGATGATCTCGGTGATGTCGAGCACGGCCTGCTCGCCGTCGCCGACCACCGCGCAGTCGAGGAAGTCCGCGATCGGCTCGGGGTTGAACGCGGCGTGCCCGCCGGCCAGGACGATCGGGTCCTCGTCGGTGCGGTCCTTGGCCTCCAGCGGGATGCCGGCCAGGTCGAGCGCGGTCAGCATGTTGGTGTAGCCGAGCTCGGTGGAGAACGAGAGGCCGAACACGTCGAAGGCCTTCACCGGGCGGTGCGCGTCCACGGTGAACTGCGGGACGCCGTGCTCCCGCATCAGCGCCTCCAGGTCCGGCCAGACGCTGTAGGTGCGCTCGGCCAGCACGCCCTCGCGCTCGTTGAGCACCTCGTACAGGATCATGACGCCCTGGTTGGGCAGGCCGACCTCGTAGGCGTCGGGGTACATCAGCGCCCAGCGGACGTCGCAGGCGTCCCAGTCCTTGACGGTCGAGTTGAGCTCGCCGCCGACGTACTGGATCGGCTTCTGGACGTGCGGGAGGAGGGCCTCCAGGCGTGGGAAGACCGATTCGACAGTCATGTAACTAGGAACCCTTACGACGTGATCCGGTGCCGCGCTCATCGGCAGGCGACGGCGGGGAGGGGTGACCCTCAAGGGTAGCCCAATCCGGGGAACGACCCCCGAGCCCGATCACAGCCGAGCGCCCACCCCGAACCGCTCACCCCGGCCCCGCGCGCCCCCGCACGACCCGCCACCCCGGCCCCGCGCCGGCCCCGCGCCGGCCCGCCCCCGGCCCCGCCCGGCACGCGCGGGACGCGCCGACCACCCCGCGCCGACCGCCGTTGACACGCCCGGACCGCGCGTGCGGTACTGACAGGGCTCCACCGGCAGGCCCTGGGCCCCTTCCGGACAACGGAGTTGGGCCGTACGCTCAGCCAGCGCCGACTCCCCCGGCCAGCCCGCGCCGGCTCCCCCCGGCGACCCGTCCCCGGCCCCGGCCCCCCGCGGCCCCGTCCCGGCCCCCTGGGGCCCGTCCGGCCCCGACCGCGTCCGGCGGCGCGCACGTACGCGTCCCGGCGGCCCGGCGACCGGGCGCGCAAGGAGAACCATGACCGACACCGGCCGGCGGGTCCACCCCTCCCGGCCCCTCGACTCCCGGCCGGCCCGCTACCCCACCCTGGCCCAGGCCGAGGCGACGGCCCGCCGGCTCGCCCTGCGCCACCCGGACCGCTGCCGGCTGCGCGAGGTGGGCCGTTCCCGGGCCGGGCGCCCGCTGCTGCTGCTCTCCGTCGACCGGGGCCCACGCGCGGTGCTGGCCGTCGGCGGCCCGCACCCCAACGAACCGGTCGGGACGGCCGGGGCCCTGCGGCTGGCCGAGCTGCTGCTGGAGCGACCCGCCCGGCCGGGCCTGTCCTGGCACCTGCTGCTCTGCCTGGACCCGGACGGCGCCGCGCTCAACGCCGGCTGGCTGGACGGCCCGCTCACCATGCGCCGGCACTACGAGCACTTCTTCCGCCCGGCCTTCGAGGAGCAGCCCGAGCTGCTGCCCGCCGCCGACTCCGGCCGCCGCCCGATGCCGGAGAGCCTGGCGCTGACCGGACTGATCGACGAGCTGCGCCCCTTCCTCCAGTGCTCGCTGCACGGGGTGGACTTCGGCGGCGCCTTCGTCCAGCTGACCGGCCCGGTCGACGGCCTGTCGGAGCGCTTCGCCCGGTCGGCGGAGCGGGCGGGCATCCCGCTCGACATCGACTCCTACGACGCGATCGGCTGGGCCAGCCCCGCCCCCGGCACCTATCTGATGCCGACGCCCGGCAGCACCGGCGGCTCCCGGGCCCTGCCGGACGAACCCGAGCTGTCCACCTGGTCCTACGCGGCCAGGTACGGCGCGGTGACGGCCGTCCTGGAGGTCCCGATGTGGGCGGTCGACGCGGTCGGCGACGCCCGCCCGCACCCGGACGCGCGGCAGGCGATCGACGCCGCGGCCGGCGCCCTCAAGGACCGCGCCGAGGAGCTCACCGCGCTGCTGGCGCACGTCCCGGCGCACGCCCGGGAGGCCTCGGGGGCGCTGGTGCGCACCGCCGAGTTCAACCTGGCGGTCGGCCCGCAGGTGGCGGACGAGTGGCTGCGGGACTGGCGCGCCCAGCCGCTCACGGTCTCCCGGGTGACCACCGCCGCGCTGGTCGCGGCCCGGTTGCCGCTGCGGGTGGCCTCGATCCTGCTGCGGCTGCTGGCGGACGGCCGGGGCCCGGGCGCGGAGGCGGCCCGGGAGCGGGCCCGCGGCGTCGTCACCGGGAGCCTGGACCAGCTGCGCCACCGCTTCGGTGCCCGCTGGGTGCCGGTCCAGGAGCAGCTGGCGCACCAGACCCGGGCGGTGCTCACCGCCGCCGACTGCCTGCTCTGAGCCCGCCCCCCGAGCTGCTCCGATCCCACTCCCGAGCTCCGCCCCCGCAACGCACAGCGGCGCCAAGTGGCTTGTACCGCAAGCTCCGGGTGGGCGGTGAACATCCGGTCGTAGAACCGCGGGGTGATGTCTCCGATGGCGGCGCCCACGACGGGCAGGGTGGCTTCGAC
>NZ_JBEOSA010000084.1:0-35762 GCF_040302625.1 Kitasatospora sp. NPDC097643
GGGGGACCCTGTGGGAGAGTAGGACGCCGCCGAACAATCATTCACAAAGAACCCCCGCCGGGGATACCGGCGGGGGTTCTTTGCATTTCCGGGGAATGCGAGGCACGGCGGGCCGGCGGAGCCGCCGACACGCCCAGGACGCCGTCAATATGCCGCTAAAACGCCATGATCAGTGCACTGATCAGCGGAAAATCGCTGCTCACGCCGTAGTCTCGAAGGCGGGGGGAACAGGTGTCCGGGGGTGGCTCCCGGACTGAGCCGGATCAAGAATGGTGCTCATGGGACGAGGCAGGCTGCGCATCTACCTCGGGGCGGCCCCCGGGGTCGGCAAGACGTACGCCATGCTCGCCGAGGCGCACCGGCGGCTGGAGCGTGGCACGGACGTCGTGGTGGCGTTCGTGGAGGACCACGGTCGGCGGCACACGGCGTCGCTGGTCGAGGGGCTGGAGGTGGTGCCGCGCCGGACGCTGGCCCACCGGGGCGCGGTGTTCACCGAGCTGGACCTGGACGCCGTCCTGGCCCGCTGCCCGCAGGTGGCGCTGGTGGACGAGCTGGCGCACACCAACGTCCCCGGCTGCCGCAACGAGAAGCGCTGGCAGGACGTGGAGGAGCTGCTGGCGGCCGGGATCGACGTCATCTCCACCGTGAACATCCAGCACCTGGAGTCGCTCGGCGACGTCGTCGAGGGCATCACCGGGGTACGGCAGCGGGAGACCGTCCCGGACGAGGTGGTCCGGCGGGCCGACCAGATCGAGCTGGTCGACATGTCCCCGCAGGCGTTGCGGCGCCGCCTCGCGCACGGCAACGTGTACGCGCCGGAGAAGATCGACGCCGCCCTCGCCAACTACTTCCGCCCGGGCAACCTGACCGCGCTGCGCGAGCTGGCGCTGCTGTGGACCGCCGACCGGGCAGACGAGTACCTCCAGAAGTACCGGGCCGAGCAGGGCATCGAGGGCACCTGGCAGGCCCGGGAGCGGATCGTGGTGGGCCTGACCGGCGGGCCGGAGGGGGCGACGCTGATCCGCCGCGCGGCCCGGATCGCGGCCCGCGGCTCGGGCGGCGAACTGCTCGCCGTCCACATCTCCCGCTCGGACGGGCTCGCGGGCTCCGGCTCCTCGCAGACGCTGATCGAGCAGCGGGCGCTGGTGGAGAGCCTGGGCGGTTCCTTCCACTCCGTCCTGGGGGACGACCCGGCGGCCGGGCTGCTGGACTTCGCCCGGGGCGTGAACGCGACCCAGATCGTGCTCGGCACCAGCCGTCGCCCCGCCTGGCAGTACGTCTACGGGCCGGGCGTCGGCACCACGGTCACCCGGGACTCCGGGGACATCGACGTCCACATGGTCACCCACGAGCACGCCGCCAAGGGCCGCGGCCGGGTCCCGGTCCGCAGGATCACCGACCTGGGGCGGGCCCGGACGGTGGCCGGCTGGCTGATCGGGCTGGCGGGCCCGCCGCTGCTGGCGGTCGTGCTGACCGCGATCGGCGGGCTCGGCCTCTCCACCGACATGCTGCTGTTCCTGTCGCTGACGGTCTGCGCGGCGCTGGTCGGCGGGCTGCTGCCGGCGATCGCCTCGGCGCTGGTCGGCTCCTCGGTGCTGAACTACTACTTCACCCCGCCGATCCACACCTTCACCATCAACGAGCCGCAGAACATCATGGCGGTGGCGATCTTCACCGTCGTCGGCATCTCGGTCGCCTCCGTGGTGGACCTGGCGGCCCGGCGCACCCACCAGGCGGCCCGCAGCCAGACCGAGGCGCAGACGCTCAGCGCGCTGGCCGGCACGGTGCTGCGCGGCGTGCCGAACGGGGACGGGGTGCTGACCGCCCTGATGGAGCAGGTCCGGGAGACCTTCGGGCAGGAGAGCGCCGCCCTGCTGGAGCGCCCCGACCCGCTGGGCGCCTGGGTGCCGGTGGCCGTCGCCGGGCCGCACCCGCCGGAGCGGCCCGAGGAGGCCGACGTGGACGTTCCGGTCGGCGACAGCCTGGCGCTGGTGCTGCGCGGGCGCGTGCTGCCCGGCGCGGACCGTCGGCTGCTCGGGGCGTTCGCCGCCCAGTCCGCCGTGGTGCTGGAGCGCCGCCGGCTGGCCCGGGAGGCCGCCGCGGCCCGCCGGGAGGCCGAGGGCAACCGGATCCGCACCGCTCTGCTGGCCGCCGTCTCGCACGACCTGCGCACCCCGCTGGCGGGCATCAAGGCCTCCGTCACCTCGCTGCGCTCGGCCGACGTCGAGTGGGACCCGGAGGACGAGACGGAACTGCTGGCCGGGATCGAGGCCGGGGCCGACCGGCTCGACCACCTGATCAACAACCTGCTCGACATGAGCCGGCTGCAGACCGGCACCGTCACCCCGCTGATCCAGGAGACCGACCTGGACGAGGTGGTGCCGTTCGCCCTCGGCGGGGTGCCGCCGGGGGCCGTGCGGCTCGACGTCCCGGAGACGCTGCCGATGATCCGGGCCGACGGCGGCCTGCTGGAGCGCTCGCTGGCCAACCTGGTCGAGAACGCCGTCAAGTACAGCCCGAACGGCGTCAAGGTGCTGGTCAAGGCGGACGCGCTGGCGCCGGCGGGCGGGCCGGGCCGGGTCGAGCTGCGGATCGTCGACCGCGGCCCGGGCGTGCCCGAGGAGGCCAAGGAGCGGATCTTCGCGCCGTTCCAGCGCTACGGGGACGCGCCGCGCGGCGCCGGGGTGGGCCTCGGGCTCGCGGTGGCGCGCGGTTTCGTCGAGGCGATGGACGGCACCGTCACCGCCGAGGACACCCCCGGCGGCGGCCTCACCATGGTCGTCAGCCTGCCGGCCGTCGAGCGGCCCCCCGAACCGGCCGGGCCGGCCGGTGACGGGCACGACCCGTCGAACCGGCTGATCACATGAGCGTCCCCGGCGGCGCCCGGTCCGTCGGCCCGCACCCGCTGGCCCCCAGTCCGCAAGTCCGACAGTCCGCAAGTCCGACAGCCCTGAAAGGCGGAGCCCGTATGACCCGGGTCCTCGTCGTGGACGACGAACCGCAGATCGTCCGCGCGCTGGTGATCAACCTCAAGGCCCGAAAGTACGAGGTCGACGCGGCCCATGACGGCGCGAGCGCGCTGGAACTGGCGGCCGCCCGGCACCCGGATGTCGTCGTCCTCGACCTGGGCCTGCCCGACATGGACGGCGTCGAGGTGATCCGCGGCCTGCGCGGCTGGACCCGGGTGCCGATCATCGTGCTGTCCGCCCGGCACGCCTCCGACGAGAAGGTCGAGGCGCTGGACGCCGGCGCGGACGACTACGTCACGAAGCCGTTCGGGATGGACGAGCTGCTGGCCCGGATGCGGGCCGCCGTGCGCCGCGCCGAGCCGGTGGCCGGCGAGGACGACTCGCTGGTCGTCACGGAGAGCTTCACCGTCGACCTCGCCGCCAAGAAGGTCAACCGGGACGGCACCGACGTCCGCCTCACCCCGACCGAGTGGCACCTGCTGGAGGTACTGGTCCGCAACGCCGGCCGGCTGGTCAGCCAGACCCAGCTGCTCCAGGAGGTGTGGGGCCCCGCCTACCGCACCGAGACCAACTACCTGCGGGTCTACCTCGCCCAGCTGCGCCGCAAGCTGGAGCGAGACCCCTCGCACCCGCGCCACTTCATCACCGAACCGGGCATGGGCTACCGCTTCGAGAGCTGACGGTCGGGGCCCCGGCGGCCGCACGACCTGCCGCCGGGGGCCCGAAAACCGGTAGCCTTTCCGACATGAGTGGTGACAACAGCAGCGATCAGCCGCAGGGCCGCTTCCGGCGGATGCTCAGCCGGCTGACCTCGTCGGCCGAGGAGCTCCAGGCCGAGGAGCTGCGCCAGGAGAGCGCGGCGCAGTCGGGCTGCACGCCGATCGCCGGGTGCGGCGACCGCGAGCTGGTCACCGTGGCGGGCACCCTGCGCACGGTGACGCTCCGCCCGCGGGCCGGGGTGCCCGCGCTGGAGGCCGAACTCTTCGACGGCACCGAGGCGCTGGACATGGTCTGGCTCGGCCGCCGCTCGATCGCGGGGATAGAACCGGGCCGCCGCCTCGTCGCCAGCGGCCGGATCAGCCACGCACGCGGGCGCCGCGTGCTGTTCAACCCCCGCTACGAGCTGCGTCCGGTCGGACACGGGAGCGAATGAGCGTGAGCAATCAGCCCGGCGGCGAGTCCGCCGCCCAGCTCGACCTGGCCAAGCCCGTGGACGACGGGGTGTACGGCTCCGGCGACGGCTCCACCGAGGCCGACGAGGCCGCCCGGCGGGCGGCCGCCTCCAAGGAGGCCGCCGACACCGTCCTGAAGGCCTTCGGCGGCGTCCGAGGCATGGTCGACATGACGCTGCCCGGCCTGGTCTTCATCGTCACCTACAACATCACCCACCAGGTGAGCGCGGCCGGCTGGGCCGCGCTCGGCCTGTGCGGGGTGTTCGTGGTGCTGCGGCTGTTCCGGCGGGAGACCGTCCAGCACGCCTTCAGCGGGGTGTTCGGCGTCGGCCTCGGCGTCTGGATCTCGATGAAGAGCGGCCGCGCCGAGGACTTCTACCTGCCCGGCCTGCTCTGGAACGTCGGCTACTGCCTCGCGTTCGCCGTCTCCGCGCTGATCCGCTGGCCGATGATCGGCCTGATGCTGGGCCCGATCACCGGGGAGATGTTCACCTGGCGCAAGGAGAACCCGGGCCGCTTCGCCGCCTACACCAAGGCGACCTGGGCCTGGGTGGTGATCATGGGCATCAAGCCGGTGATCCTCTTCCCGCTGTACTTCACCCACAACGTCAACCTGCTGGGCTGGCTGAAGGTCGCCCTCGGCATCCCGCCGATGCTGCTGGCGATGTACGTGACCTGGCAGATCCTGCTGAAGGCGCCGCCGCCGATCAAGGCGCAGCTGGAGGACGACGACGAGGAACCGGCGAAGTAGCCGGGGATCCGGCGGAGCCGCCGGAGCCGCGCAACGGCGAAGGGCCCGCACCCACCAGGGGTGCGGGCCCTTCGGCGTCGGGCCGGTGCTACTGGGCGCCGGAGCCGGCCGACAGCAGCTGCTCCAGCTCCTCCTCGCGCTCCTGCGCGGCGACGAAGAGCAGCTCGTCGCCGCCCTCCAGGGTGTCGTCCTTGCCCGGCACCAGCACCCGGCCCTCGCGGATGATGCTCACCAGCGCGGTGTCCTGCGGCCAGGCGACGTCGCCCACCCGGGTGCCGACCAGCTCGGTGTCCGCGGCCAGGGTCAGCTCGACCAGGTTGGCGTTGCCCTGGCTGAAGCGCATCAGGCGGACCAGGTCGCCGACGCTGACCGCCTCCTCGACCAGGGCGGACATCAGACGCGGGGTGGACACGGCCACGTCCACGCCCCAGGACTCGTTGAAGAGCCACTCGTTCTTCGGGTTGTTCACCCGGGCGACCACCCGCGGCACCGCGTACTCGGTCTTGGCGAGCAGCGACACCACCAGGTTGACCTTGTCGTCACCGGTCGCGGCGATCACCACGTGGCAGCGCTGCAACGCCGCCTCGTCCAGCGAGGTGATCTCGCAGGCGTCGGCCAGCAGCCACTCCGCCATCGGCACCCGCTCCACCGAGATGGAGTTGGGGTTCTTGTCTATCAGCAGGACCTCGTGCCCGTTCTCCAGCAGCTCGCCCGCGATCGAGCGGCCCACGGCACCGGCCCCGGCAATGGCGACCCGCATCAGTGACCCTCCTCCTTCGGCCCCTGCGCGAACGCGGCCTCGACCGCCGTCAGGTCGCCCCGGCGCAGCATCACGTGCACCAGGTCGCCCTCCTGCACCACCATCTGGGGCGTGGGCAGGACGCCCTCGCCGAGCCGGGTGACGAACGCCACCCGGGCGCCGGAGGACTCCTCCAGCAGGGCGAGGCGGTGGCCGACCCAGCGCGGGTCGTACGCGACCTCGGCCAGCTGCACGCCGCCGCTCGGGTCCTGCCACAGCGGCTCGGCGCCACTCGGCAGCAGCCGGCGCAGCATCTGGTCGGCGGTCCAGCGGACCGTCGCGACGGTCGGGATGCCCAGGCGCTGGTAGACCTCGGCGCGGCGGGGGTCGTAGATCCGGGCCGCGACGTTCTCCACGCCGAAGTTCTCCCGGGCCACCCGCGCGGCGATGATGTTGGAGTTGTCACCGCTGGAGACCGCGGCGAACGCGCCGGCCTCCTCGATGCCCGCCTCGCGCAGGGTGTCCTGGTCGAAGCCGACGCCGGTCACCCGGCGCCCGTTGAACCCGGCGCCGAGGCGGCGGAACGCCGTCGGGTCCTGGTCCACCACGGCCACCGAATGTCCCTGTTTCTCCAGGGCTCTGGCGAGGGCGGAGCCCACGCGGCCGCAGCCCATGATGACGATGTGCACCGGCGCTACCTCACCCGTCCCGTAGGGTTCTTGACCTGCGCAAACACCGTTCATCTCCGTTCCTCGCCCGGCGTTTCGGGGCGAGTTCTCTCGTGGGTCGCCGATCGGACAACCTGAGTGTTGCCCGCCGACTCGTATCCGACACGCTAGCCGGTCCACCGAACGCAGTCGCGACGAAGGGGGGGACAAACGGCGCAAGGGTTGCCGGGTAACCCCTACGATTCCTTAACGTGCCTATGCCGACTGACCTTCCGAAACGCATCCTGATCGGGCGTGCCCTGCACAGCGACAAGCTGGGCGAAACGCTTCTGCCCAAGCGGATCGCGCTGCCCGTCTTCGCCTCGGACGCGCTCTCCTCGGTCGCGTACGCGCCCGAGGAAATCCTGCTGACCCTGTCCGTGGCGGGTGTTTCGGCGATCCACTTCTCCTGGCAGATCGGCCTCGTCGTCGCCATCGTGATGCTCGCGGTGGTCGCCTCCTACCGGCAGAACGTGCACGCCTACCCCAGCGGTGGCGGCGACTACGAGGTCGCGACCGTCAACCACGGGCCGGGCGCCGGCCTCGTCGTGGCCAGCGCCCTGATGGTCGACTACGTGCTCACCGTGGCCGTCTCCACCACCTCGGGCGTCGCGAACGTGGTCTCCGCCGTTCCCTCCCTGCGCGGCCACGAGATGACCCTGTCCGTCATCGTGGTCGTCCTGCTCATGGGCATGAACCTGCGCGGCGTCCGGGAGTCCGGCACCGCCTTCGCCATCCCCACCTACGCCTTCATGATCGGCGTGATCGGGATGGTCGGGTACGGGGTGTTCCGGCACTTCGTGCTCGGCCAGGACATGCCCGCCGAGAGCTCCGGCTTCCAGCTCGAACCCACCCCCGGCAACGGGTCGCTGGCCGGGTTCGCCATGGTGTTCCTGCTGCTCAAGTCGTTCTCCTCCGGCTGCGCCGCGCTCACCGGCGTGGAGGCGATCTCCAACGGCGTGCCGGCCTTCCGCAAGCCCAAGAGCAAGAACGCGGCCACCACGCTGCTGATGATGGCCTCGATCGCCGTCGTGATGTTCATGGGCATCATCTGGCTGGCCCGGCTCACCGGCGTCCAGATGGCCGAGAACCCGGCCGAGCAGCTCGTCGGCTCCTCGCCCGACTACCACCAGAAGACCGCGCTCGCCCAGATCAGCGAGGCCGTCTTCAACAACTTCACGCCCGGCTTCTACTTCGTCGCCGCCGTCACCGGCCTGATCCTGGTGCTCGCCGCCAACACCGCCTTCAACGGCTTCCCGGTGCTCGGCTCGATCCTCGCCCAGGACCGCTACCTGCCGCGCCAGCTGCACACCCGCGGCGACCGGCTGGCCTTCTCCAACGGCATCATCCTGCTGGCGATCGCCGCGATCCTGTTCGTCATCGCCTTCGACGCCGACCCCAACCGGCTCATCCAGCTGTACATCGTCGGCGTCTTCGTGTCCTTCAACATGAGCCAGTCCGGCATGATCCGGCACTGGACCCGGCTGCTGCGCACCGAGACCGACCCGGCCAAGCGGCGCCACATGCAGCGCAGCCGGGCGATCAACACCTTCGGCCTGGTGATGACCATGGCCGTGCTGATCGTCGTCCTGGTCACCAAGATCGGCCACGCCTGGATCGCGATCGCCGCGATGGTCGTGCTGTTCGTGATGATGAGGGGCATCCGCCGCCACTACGACCGGGTCTCCGACGAGCTCACCGTCGCCGAGGAGGCGGACGACGTGGCGCTGCCCACCCGGGTGCACGCCATCGTGCTGGTCTCCAAGCTGCACAAGCCGGCGCTGCGCGCCCTCGCCTACGCCAGGCTCGCCCGCGCCCACACGCTGGAGGCCGTCACCGTCAACGTCGACCCGGAGGACACGGCGGCGCTGCGCCGGGAGTGGGACGAGCGCGGCATAGAGGTGCCGCTCAAGGTGCTGGACTCGCCGTTCCGCGAGATCACCGGGCCGGTCCTGGACTACGTGAAGAACCTGCGCCGCAGCAGCCCGCGCGACGTGGTGTCGGTCTACATCCCCGAGTACGTGGTCGGCCACTGGTACGAGCACCTGCTGCACAACCAGAGCGCGCTGCGGCTCAAGGGGCGGCTGCTGTTCAAGCCGGGCGTGATGGTCACCTCGGTGCCGTGGCAGCTGGAGTCCTCCGAACGGCGCCAGCCGCAGAAGGCCTGGTCGGCGCCGGGCGCCGTCCGGCGTGGCGAACCGCGGGCGCCGAAGGCCGTACAGTCGAAGGATTCCGCCGCCACCGGCGCGACGTCCGGTGCCACCTCCGACCGCAGCAAGGACTCCTCCCAGTGACCCGCAACACTCCGCCCCGCTCCTCGGGCTCCTCAGGCGCTTCCGGCAGGGGCGCCCGTCGGGGCGGCTCCCAGCCCGGGCAGGTCGCCCGGCCGCGCTGGGGCCGGCCGACCCGCCCGGAGGCCACCGACCGCGACGGACTCACCGCGCGCACCGCGCCGCTCGCCCCGGGCGAGCGGGCGGAGGCGGCGCCGGAGGCCGGGGCGGGCCGCGCTGGTCAGGCGGCTCCGAAGGCTGCCAAGGGCGCCAAGGCCGGCAAGGCTCCGAAGGGGGCCGCTGCCGGTAAGGGGGCCGGTGCCAAGGGCGACGCCGCTGGTAAGGGCGCGGGCGCCGGGAAGGGGAAGGCGCCGCGCAAGCAGGCCGTCCGGCCGCCGAAGGCGCTGCGCACCACGACCCGGGCGCCGCGGCCGGAGACGCCGTCCGGCGAGCCGCTGGCCGGGCAGCGCTACGAGGTCGAGGTCGGGCCGGTCGCGCACGGCGGCGGGCACTGCGTGGCCCGGCACGAGGGCCGGGTGCTGTTCGTCCGGCACGCGCTGCCCGGCGAGAAGGTCGTCGCGCTGGTCACCGAGGGCACCACCACCTCCCGCTTCCTGCGGGCCGACGCGGTGGAGGTGCTGGAACCCGCCAAGGAGCGGATCGCCCCGCCGTGCCCGTTCGCCGGGCCCGGCAAGTGCGGCGGCTGCGACTGGCAGCACGTCACCCCGGGCGGGCAGCGCAAGCTCAAGGCGCAGGTGCTGACCGAGCAGCTGGCGAAGCTGGCCGGGCTCACCCCCGACGAGGCGGGCTGGGACGGCAGCGTCGAGCCGGTCGGCGGCAAGCTGCCGGCCGGGCAGGTGCCCGCCTGGCGCACCCGCGTGCAGTACGCGGTGGACCGGGAGACCGGGAAGGTCGGCCTGCGCAAGCACCGCTCGCACGAGATCCAGCCGATCGACCGCTGCCTGATCGCCGCCGAGGGCGTCACCGAGCTGGGGATCGAGGCCCGTGACTGGCCGGGCGTCGCCACGGTCGAGGCGGTCGCCGCGACCGGCTCCTCGGACCGCCAGGTGGTGCTGACCCCGCAGCCGGGCGCCCAGCTGCCGCTGGTCGAGCTGGACAAGCCGGTGTCGATCGCCCGGGTGGACGAGCAGGGCGACGTGCACAAGGTGCACGGCCGCGGCTTCGTGCGCGAGCGGGCGGCCGGACGGACCTGGCGGGTCAGCAACGGCGGCTTCTGGCAGATCCACCCCGAGGCGCCGGACACCCTGGTGGACGCCGTGCTGGACGGGCTGGACCCGCAGTGGGGCGAGAACGCGCTCGACCTGTACTGCGGGGTCGGCCTGTTCGCGGGCGCGCTGGCCGACCGGGTCGGCGAGGAGGGCGCGGTGCTGGGCATCGAGTCCGCCAAGCAGGCCGTGGCCGATGCCCGGCACAACCTGGCCGCGCTGGACAACGTGCGGATCGAGTGCGACCGGGTCGAGACGCTGCTGCCGCGCACCGGCATCACCGCCACCGACCTGATCGTCCTGGACCCGCCGCGCTCGGGCGCCGGCCGCGAGACCGTCGCCCACCTGGTCGGCCTGGAGGCGCGCCGGATCGCCTACGTCGCCTGCGACCCGGCGGCGCTCGCCCGGGACCTGGCGTTCTTCCGCGAGGGCGGCTACCGGCCGGTGTCGCTGCGGGCCTTCGACCTGTTCCCGATGACGCACCACTTCGAGTGCGTGGCGATCCTGGAGCCGATCGGGGAGTGACCTGTCGGTAGCCCCGTCGCGTGCGGCAACGGCGAGGAGGCGGCACCCCGGACCTGCCCGGGGTTTGCCGCCTCCTCGCCGTTTCGGTGCCGGCCGCTCAGGGCTCGTTGTGCTCCTCTTCGTCGGCGCTGTGCGGCAGGTTGATCCCGTGCTGGGCGGCGAGCCGGATCAGCCCGGCGATCCGGCCCTCGTACGCCTGGACGCCGTCGGCGTCCCCCTCGGCCCGGGCCGCCGCGAGGTCGAGGCGGGCCTGGGCGAGCTGCTCGCGCAACTCCTGGTCGAACATGGCTGTCATTGCCGGCCTCCACACCGGTCGGTGCCGCTCCGCGGAATGCTCAGGAGAGTTCAGAGTCCCGGAAGGTGAAGAACTCTTCAAGTCTCGCTCGTTCCGGTCGGCGTGGTGCGGCTGCGCCGATCGGCGTGGTGCGGCCGCGGCGGGACGGCAATGGCTTGGCAAAGGCTTCCGCCGCGGGGTGATCTCGGCGTCGGACGGTCTTGACGAGGCAATTCGCGCGGCGCGAAGGTGAACGGCTGACATGTCATGTGTGCTGTTGCACATGGTCGGCGACGCCCGCCCGGCGGCCCTCGCCCGACGCTGTGGGCGGGGCCGGCCGCCGCGTGAGGGAGGGTCATGGAGCTGGAGCTGCGGCACCTGCGGGTGCTGTGCGCCATCGCCGACACCGGGAGCGTCGGCCGGGCCGCCGCCCTGCTCGGCGCCTCCCAGCCGGCGACCAGCACCCAACTGCGCCGGATCGAACGGCACTTGGGTGCCCCGCTGTTCGAGCGCACGGCTGCCGGGGTGACCCCGACCTGCTTCGGCGTCGAGGTGCTCGTCGCCGCCCGCGACCTGCTCAGCCGCGCGGACGGGCTGGGGCGCCGGCCCGAGGAGGAGGGCGGCCCCGCGCCCCGGCGGGACCTGCGGCTGGCCGCGACCATCTCGCCGATCCTGCCCGGGCTGGTCACCCGGGCCCGGCACCAGCAGCCCGAGCAGCGCTTCACGGTGAGCACCGTCTACCGCTCCTCGGACATCGTCGACCTGCTGGAGCGGGGGGAGGCGGACGTCGCGGTCGCCGTGGACTACCCCGGCCGGGAGCTGCGCCACTCACCGGCCGTCGCGCACCGCGGCATCGCCACCGAGCCGGCCTTCGTGCTGCTGCCGGCCGGTCACCGGCTGCGGCACCGGACCGAGGTCGCGCTCGTCGACCTGGCCGCCGAGGACTGGTTCCTGACCCCCGACGACGGGGCCGGCTGGCACCGGGTCTTCCTGGGCGCGTGCGCCGCGGCCGGCTTCACCCCGGCGAGGGTCCACGAGTACCTCGGGGGCCGGTTGGAGCTCCAGGAGATGGTCGCCGCGGGGCTGGGCATCTCGGTGGTCCAGGCCACCACCCGGCCGCTCGCGGAGGTGGTCGTCAAACCGCTGGCGGGCGCGCCGATCTGGTCCCGGCACGTGCTGGTCTGGCGGCCGGCCGGGGTGGGCGGCGAGGTGGTGGAGACCCTGTTCGGCGCGGCGACGGCGGCGTACCGGGACCTGATGGCCGCCTCGGCGCCGTTCCAGGCGTGGGCTGCGCGGACGTACCGTCCGACGCGTCCGTAGCCGGGCGTACCGCGGGGGTCGGGAGGGTGACGGTGTTATGGCGCGCGCCTGTCATGTCATATGACCTGTGACATTGTTCTGAGGGGTTGTCCGGTGTCAGGATCGCGTCCAATCCCCCTTGCCTCGGCTCGTCCCGCCGGCTCCCCCCACAGGAGAAGGACTCCGCAGTGCGCCTTCGCATACCCCTCCCCACCCTCATGGCCGGCGTCGTCGCCGGCTGTGCCACCGCGGCCACGCTGCTGCCCGTACCGGCGCTGGCCGCGTCCGGTCCGGCCGCCGCACCGTCGGCCGCCACGGCCACCACCACGTCCACCGCCGGCCGGTCGGCCGCGGGTGCCCCGACGTCGGCCGGCGAGGCCCAGGCCGCGCCCAAGCCGCTGGGTGCCTTCCTCCAGGCCGACCCGGTGGCCGCGGAGACCCCCGCCCCGGTCGCGGCCCCGCTGCCGCCGGCCCTGCTCGGCCAGGCCGTGATGGGCCAGCCGACCGGTACGGCGGTGCAGCTCGCGCCCCGCCCGGGCGCGCCGAAGGCCGTCGGTGCCGCCGGTGCCGCCGGTCCGGTGGGCTCGGCCAAGGCCGCGCCCGCTGCGCCGGCCGCCGCGCCCGCCGCTGTCGCCGGACAGAGCTGTACCCCGGCCGACTTCGGCAGCCGCAGTGGCGCCGACCTGGTCGCGTTCGTCAAGGGCTCGACCGTGGACTGCGTCAACACGCTGTTCAACGTCACCGGAGCCGACGCGGGCCGAATCTTCAAGGAACCGCAGATGCTGACGGTGACCAAGGCCTTCCAGGACCAGGCGGGCGGCTACACCGGCGACAACTCGGCCGGAATCCTGCAACTGGTGCTCTTCCAGCGGGCCGGCTGGTACGTCCAGTCCAACAACGCGGACGCGGTCGGCCCCTACGACGCCGCGCTCGGCAACGCCGCCAAGGCAGCCCTCGACGCCTTCTTCGCGGGCCAGCGCTGGACGGACGTCACCGACGCCAACGGCGCTGTGCTCAGCGAGGTGGTGGTGCTCACCGACAGCGCCAACCTCCAGGGCTCCTACCTGGGCGTCTACAAGCAGCTGCTGAACAGCTACAACAACTCGTACAACGCGTTCCCGAAGATGCTCAAGGCGGTCAACTCCGTGCTGGCCACACCGCTGTGGCGGGGCAACTGGAACCCGGACTTCGTCAGCGCCGTCAGCGCCGACCCGAGCATCGCCACCACCATCGGCAGCTTCGCGATCGGCCACAAGGACCTGCTCAGCGGCCCGAACGCCTACCTCGACACCAACGCGGGCAACGCCATCGGCCGGATGGCCGGCGACGGCGGCGCCGTCGAGACCGCCGCCAAGCCCCAGGTGAAGGCGGTGCTCGACGCCAGCCAGATCACCGGCGTCACCGGCCCGCTGTACGTGCACACCGCCTACCAGGCCAACGCCTTCGACGGCGGGCAGTGCTCGTACTACGGCACCTGTGACCTGCCGGCCAAGCTGACCGCGGCCGTGCTGCCCAACCAGCTGGTCTGCGACAACCGCACCATCCTGACCCAGGCGCTGTCGCCCGCCGACCTGGCCGCCGTCTGCACCAGCCTGCGCGGCGAGGACGCCTTCTTCCACAACCTGGTCAAGGACAACGGCCCGATCCCCGGCCAGTACGACAAGACCCTCACCCTCGCGGTCTTCGCCAGCCAGGCCGACTACAAGACCTACTCGTGGGCGATCTTCCGGAACTCCACCGACAACGGCGGCCAGACCGTCATGGACCCGACCGACCCCAACAACCAGGCCGTCTGCGTGATGTACCAGAAGTCCTGGAACGACGGCTTCACCGCCAACGTGTGGAACCTCAACCACGAGTACACGCACTACCTCGACGGCATCTACGACATGAAGGGCAACTTCAGCACCTCGATCTCCGTCCCGGACATCTGGTGGATCGAGGGCGTCGCCGAGTACGAGTCCTACGCCTACCGCGGCACCACCGACACCCAGGCGATGTCGGAGGCGGCCAAGCACACGTACAAGCTCAGCACCGTCTTCCAGAACACGTACGGCAACTCGGACACGGTGCGCACCTACCCGTGGGGCTACCTGGCCGTCCGGTACATGTTCGAGAAGCACCCGGCCGTCATCCAGGCCATGCTGGGGCACTTCCGCACCGGTGACTTCCAGGGCGGCTACGCGGTCTACAACGGCCTCGGCACCTCCTACGACGCGGACTTCGACAGCTGGCTCGACGCCTGCGCCGGCGGCGCCTGCTACGCGACCGGCCCGACCGCGCTGTTCGGCCTGACCGTCGACGGCGCCACCGTCAGCCTGACCGACAAGTCCGTCGAGACCGGCACCACCGACCGGATCACCGGGTGGCACTGGACCTTCGGCGACGGCACCTCGTCCGACCAGCAGAACCCGACCCACACCTACGCCGCCGCGGGCACCTACACCGTCGCGCTGACCGTCACCGACAGCGCCGGCCGGACCGCCAGCACCCCGGCCTCGGCCACCGTCACCAGCGCCCCGGTCACCCTGCCCACCTGCACCGACCCGCGCACCGACGCGCTGGGCCAGAACTGCTCCCGGCCCAACGTGTCCGCGACCGCGGGCAACCTGGCCTACTTCTACGTCTACCTGCCGGCGGGCACCAGCACCCTGAAGATCAGCTCCACCGGCGGCACCGGCACCGCGTACCTGTACTACAACGCGGACGGCTGGGCCTCGCCGAACGCCTTCAGCGCCTCGTCCACGGCTGCGGGCACCGGCCAGAGCATCACCGTCAGCAACCCGACGGCCGGGTACCGGTACGTCAGCCTGTACGGGAAGACCGACTTCAGCGGGGTGACGGTCAGCACCCAGTTCTGATCGGTCCCTGGCTCCGGTCCTGAACCTGTTCCTGTTCCTGGTCTTGACCTTGGCCTCGGCCCTGGAACCGGCCCTGGAACCGGCCCTGGAACCGGCCCGGACGGTCACCCCCGCGGCACCCGCCGTGGGGGTGGCCGTGTTTCCGGGGGTTTCCGGCGGGTGGTCGGGGGGAGTGTGAAAGGGCGCGCGGGGTGGCGGTGCGAGGCGTGCGGGGTGGGTGCGCGCGCCCTTGTTGTGCTAGCACTTCAGCGCTAGCTTGAAAAGCATGGGTAAGAAGCAGCTGAACGTCCGCGTGGACGCCACGACCGCGGAAATGGCCCGGGAACGGGCGGAGCAGCAGGGGATCAGCATGAACCAGTACATCGAGCGCCTGGTCCAGCAGGACATGGGCGAGGCCGGGCGGGCCTTCGTCGACGCCGCCGCCCAGTTCATGAAGGAGTACGAGACGGCCTTCCTGGCCGAGTTCGGGGAGCCGGGCGAGCTCCAGGACGTGCGCCGTTGAAACTGGAGGTCGACCTCTCGTGGCTGCTCATGACGGCCGAGCAGTACACGCCCGGTGACCCGCAGGTCACCGACTACGGCTCGCTGCTCGCGGCCGTCACCCGGCACCAGGCCGAGATCTTCGACATCGCCGTCTACCCCGAACCGCAGGACCGTGCCGCCGCCCTGATGCACCAGCTGATCCGGGTGCCGGCCCTGGAGAAGACCAACGAGCTCTACGCGACCGCCGTCGCCTACGCCTACCTCGTCGCCAGCGGCTGCACCGTCGCCACCACCGCCCGTGAGGTGCGCAGCCTCGCCCGGGCCATCCGCGAGGGGCGGCTCGGGGTGTCCGGGGTCGCCGAGCGGCTGGCGGCGTGGGTGGTGGACGAGGCCGAGGGGGAGGGCGTCAACCGGGGGGACGACGAGGACGACGACTGATCGTCCTCGGCCGTCCCCCTGCGGGTGGTGGCCTGGCGCCGGGGTGGGGGTCAGGCCTGGGCGCTCGGGATCAGGCCTGGGCGTTCGGCGCGTCCGGGGCGGGCTCGGCGATCAGGGCGGTCGCGAACGGGCGGAATCCCGCCCGGCGGTAGATCCGGGCCACGTCCTCGTCGGCGGCGGACAGGAAGACCGTCCGCACGCCGTTGGCCCGGGCGTGCGCGACCAGGGCCGCGGTGACCGCCAGGCCCAGCCCGCGCCGCCGCGCGACCGGCAGCGTGCCGACCCCGGCCACCTCGGTGACCGGGCCCACCGGGTTGTGCTGGCCCGAGCACAGCGGTGCGCCGTCCTCCAGGGCGGTGGCCAGCACGGTGGTGCCGTCGGTGATCCGCCGCGCGATCCGCTCCGGCGTGCCGTCCGCGGTCAACTTCTCGACGGTATCGGCGACTTCGGCCGCACCGGCGGCGCCCACCCCGGTACCCGGGGCGCCGAACGCCACGTGCGGGACGGCGATCGCGGCCGCCAGCTCCGGCGCGTCCGCGGCCAGCACCCGGACCGCCAGGCGCTCCGGCAGCGCGGGCGGTGCGGGCGGTTCGTCCTGCGGGGCCAGGACCAGCAGCGGGTGCTCGTGCACCCACAGTCCGGCCGCCTCGACCGCGGCGCGCAGCTCCGGGTTCTGCTCGGCCACCCACTCGAAGGCCTCCGGGGCGCCCAGCTCCCGCTGCCGGTCCAGCACCCGGCGGACGTCCTCGACGGTGGCGGCCGGGCCGTCGTGGCCGAGCGTGGGGCGGGCGTAGTACGGCCAGCCCGCGCCCTCGCGGACGAACAGGGTCAGCGGGCCGAAGTCCTCGGCGCGGGCGGCGCCGCGCGGTACCGCGTCGTAATAGCGCTCGATCTCGTCGAGCAGCGGGCGGTCGGCGGGGTGCGCGGGATCATGATCAACAGATGTCACGGCGTGCCATCCAAGCAGGGGCGGCGCCGGGCCGCCACCGCTTTGCGGGTGTGTCCCGGCGGGGGGCCGGTCGTGGTTCGGTGGCGGGGGTCCGGTCGTGTCTCCCGTCTTCCGGCGGGTTTCCACGGGGAGGTGTACATGTCGGGCGCCCGATTGTTGCCGAACGCTTACAGGCTCGCGGCGATCTTGCCCGGAGAGCCCGTGGCATGCTGATCCCTTTACGGCTCTAGCTCTGCCGCACCCGGACGGCGGACGTCCGCACACGGCGAGGCAAGGGGGAAGACAGGCCCATGAGGCTCTGCTTTCTGGTGGAGGAGCACTACCGGCACGACGGCATGCCGCTGGACGTGGCGCGCCAGCTCACCGCGTGGGGGCACCACGTCGACGTGCTGCGCCCCGGGGACTCGCTGATCGCGATCTCCGAGGCGGTCCGGGCCGGCAGCCACGACGCCTGGGTACTCAAGACCGTCTCCGGCGGGCCCGGGCTCACCCTGCTGGACGCGGCCGCCGCCGTCGGCCTCACCACCGTCAACGACGTGCGGTCCATCCGCGGCGTCCGGGACAAGGCGCTCGCCTCCGTCATCGCCCGCACCCGCGGCCTGCCCGTCCCCGTCACCTACGCCGCCGCCCGCTGGGAACGGCTCGCCGAGATCCCGGCCTCCGAGTACCCGCTCGTGGTCAAGCCGGCCGACGGCAGCTCCGGCCGGGCCGTCCGGCTGGTGCCCAGCCCCGACCACCTGCTCGACCTCGGGCCGGAACTGGCCGGCGAGGGGCTGCTGATCGCGCAGCCCTACGTGCCCAACTCCGGCACCGACCTCAAGGTGTACTGCGTCGACGGCGAACTGTTCGCGACGGAACGTTCCTCCCCGCTCCACCCCGGTCAGGGCGTCCGCGAGCGGCAGGTGCCGCTGGCCGGCGAGGTCGCGCGGATCGCGGCCCAGGTGGGCGAGGTGTTCGGGCTCGACCTGTACGGCGTCGACGTGCTGCTCGGGCCGGACGGGCCGGTCGTCGTGGACGTCAACGACTTCCCGAGCTTCCGCCAGGTGCCCGACGCCGTCGCCCGGGTCGCCCAGGCGGTGCTGCGGCTCGCGCGCAGCGGGACGGCCGTCTCGGCGCCCGCGCCCGCCCTGGTGCCGGCCGGCGGGGCGTCGTACGGTCAACTGGACTTCAGCGCAGCTGAGTTCGGCGGTTCGGGCTTCGGTGGTGCGGAGTTCGGCGGGTCCGACTTCGGCGGCGCCGAGTTCGGCGGGGCGGAGTTCGACGGCGCCGGCCTCGGTGGGGCCGAGTTCGGCGGGGCGATATGAGGGTCGGCCTGATCACCGCCGACCCGGGCCACCCGGTGCTGGCGGCGACCGCCGAACTGCTGGCGCGTCGGCACACGGTGGAGAGCCTCGACCCGGCGACCGCGGACGGATCCGGTCCGCTCGCCGACGTCTACCTGCTCAAGGCCCGCACGCCACGGGCCCTCGCGCTCGCCCGCACACTGGAGGAACGCGGCGCCCCCGTCGTCAACTCGGCCGCGGCGACCGAACTCTGCCAGGACCGGGTGCGGATGGCCGACCTCGCCCGCGCCGCCGGACTGCCCTTCGCGGCGACCGGCGCCGTCGGCCGCCTCGCCGAACTGGACCATCCCGCCTACCCGTTCGTCGTCAAGAGCCGGCACAGCCGGCGCCACGACCTGGTCGCGCGGGTCGACGACGCGGACCGGCTGCGCGAACTCGCCGCGCGCTGGCCCGACGAGACCGTCGTCACCCAGCCCTTCGTCGACGGGACCGGCTGGGACCAGAAGCTGTGGGTGATCGACGGGCAGGTCTTCGCCGCCCGCCGGCGCTCCGAACTCGCCTCCGCCACCGGGAAGTCGGGGCCCGTCGAGAGCTGGCAGCCGCCCGCCGACCGGGCCGCGCTGGCACTGCGCGTCGGCGAGGTCTTCGGGCTCGACGTCTACGGCGTCGACCTGCTCGACGGGGCCGCCGAGCCCGTCATCGTCGACGTCAACGCCTTCCCCGGGATCCGCGGACAGCACGGCGCGCCCGAGGCGCTCGCGGGCCTCGCGCTGCGTGTCGCGGTCGGGCCGGGTCGTTAGGCTGGCCGTCCGGGGACCGGCCGGCCGCGCGGCCGGCGCCGGGGATCCCCGGGCGAACGGCGAGAGAAGACGGAACGTTGTTGCAGGACATCGAGCGCCACCTGGCCTGCCCCCACTGCGCGCAGGCCCTCACCCGGCACGAGCGCACCCTGCGCTGCCCCGCCGGGCACAGCTTCGACCTCGCCAAACAGGGCTACGTCAGCCTCCTCGCCGGGGACGCCCACACCGGCACCGGCGACACCGCCGAGATGGTCGCCGCCCGGGCGGACTTCCTCGCCGCCGGGCACTACCGGCCCATCGCCGACGCCCTCGCCGAGGCGGCGGCCGCCGCGGTCGCCTCCGCGCCCGGTGACCCGGACGGGCTGGTCGCGGACCTCGGCGCCGGCACCGGCCACTACCTGGCCCACGTCCTCGACGCCCTGCCCGGACACCCCGGCGCCGCCCTGGACATCTCCAAGTACGCGCTGCGCCGCGCCGCCAAGGCCCACCCCCGGATCGGCGCCGTCGTCTGCGACGCCTGGCGCCCGCTGCCGCTGCGCGACGCCTGCGCCGACCTGATGCTCAACGTCTTCGCGCCGCGCAACGGGCCGGAGATCCGCCGCGTGCTGCGCCCCGGCGGCACCCTGCTGCTGGTCTCGCCCACCGCCCGCCACCTGCGCGAACTCGTCGCCGGGCTGGGGCTGCTGTCGGTCGACGAGGAGAAGCAGCGCCGGATCGACGAGAAGCTCGGGCCCTACCTGACGGCCGCCGGGCAGCGGGAGGTCGAGTTCACGCTGCGGCTCGGGGCGCAGGACGTGCGGACCGTCGTCGGCATGGGGCCCAGCGCCTGGCACACCGACCCGGAGCGGCTCGTGGCGGCGCTCGGCGCGCTGCCGGACCCGGTGGAGGTCACCGCCTCGGTGACGGTGGCCACGTACCGGCGCTGAGCGGCGCTTCGCCGGGGCGGGGCCGGGGCGGGGGTGGTGCGGCGTGGCGCCGGGCGGTGCGGGGGCCGTCGTTCGCTCGCAGGCGTCGACGTGCTGCGCGGCGCCGGGGCGGGGTGCCTGGGCGGAGTGCCGGTTCCACGTTGGGATGAATCTGCCGAGCAGGCACGTTTCTGCCGCCTGACCTGCGGCTAACGTCCGACGGGTGAACCGCGACGCCACCCGGCCCGCCGTGCCGGCCCACCCCCGACCGAGCGCCCCGGGGCCCGATCGGCCACCCGTGCCACGTTCCACCGTTCCCACCGTCGAGGAGCTCCGGCTCACCTCGTTCAAGTCCTACCGGCGCGCCGTCCTGCCGCTCGCGCCCCTCACCGTCCTGCACGGGCCGGCGGGCGTCGGCAAGTCCAACGCCCTCGACGCGCTCGCCGTCCTGTCCCGGCTCGCGCTCGGGGAGGAGATCGCCGACTCCCTCGACGGGATGCCCGGCCGCACCGGGCCGCTCGCCAAGCCCGTCCGCGGCGGCCTCGACGGGTGCGTCCCGCACGGGCGCAACGCGATCATCCTCGGCTGCACCGTCCGTTCCCCCCGGGGCCGGATCCGGCTCGACGTCGTCGTGCGCACCGACGGGCCGGTCCGGATCGCCCGCGAGTCGCTCACCCTCGACGGGCGCACCCTGGTCGAGACCGGCGAGCAGGACGTCCGCGGGCGGCGCGTCAACGTCTGCTGGCACAACGACACCCGCCAGGGTGACATCCGGGCGCCGTTCCCCAGCGGCACCATGATCACCGCGCAGTTGCCGCTGCGCGTCGCCGGCTCCTCGGCGGGCGAACGGCTCGTCCTCGGCGCCACCGAGCACCTGCTCACCGCGCTGCGCGAGGTCTTCCCCGTCCACCCCGTCCCCGCGCTCATGCGCGGTTGGGCCCGGCCCGACCCGCAGGCCCGGCTGCGCAGCAGCGCCGCCAACATCTCCGCCGTCATCGCCCGGCTCGGCAACGAGTGCGCCCGCCGCTACGGACAGCTGCTGCGCGTCGTCCAGTCCGCCGCCCCGCACCCGCTGCTCGGGCTCACCCTCGCCCACCGCGGCACCGGGCCCGACCAGCGGGTCCTCGCCGTCTTCGACGAGGGCGTGCTCGGGCGCACCGGCGCCGACCAGGCCTCCGACGGCATGCTGCGGCACCTCGCGTTCGCGGCCGTGCTGCTCACCGGGGCCGGGGTGCTCGACCTCGACGTGGCCGCCGAGGTGCCGTGGGCGCAGCGGCAGCTCACCGTGCTCGCCGAGGACATCGGCGCCGGGCTGTCCACCGAGCAGACCGCGTCACTGCTGCGGCTGGCTCGGGAGATGTCGGGGCGCAACCAGTTGCGGGTGCTCGCCGCCTTGCAGGAGCCGGCCGCGGCGCGCGAGGCGCTGGGTGGGGCTTGCGGGGGCGGTGGGACCGGCGGGCCCGGCAGTTCTGGCGCGTCCGGTGGCGCCGGTGGCTCCGCCGGGGTGGCGCTCGTCGAGTGCCGGCGCGATCCGGACTCCGGGCACACCGTGCTGTGGCCGGAGGCGGCCCGGGTGCCGGCCCAGTGCGGGCGCGAGGACCGGGACGGCGATGAGGGCGCGGGCGGGGAGGGTCCGGGCGCGGATGCGGTAGACCTGGACGGGTGAGCGAACGAGTGACGGGGCCCGGGGAACCGGCCGGGCCGACCCTGGAGAGCCTGCGGCAGCGGCTGGTGGACTTCGCGGCGGTCCGGCGGTGGGAGCCCTTCCACACGCCGAAGAACCTGGCGGCGGCGCTGAGCGTGGAGGCCGGCGAACTGCTGGAGATCTTCCAGTGGCTGACGCCCGAGCAGGCGGCCGCGGTGATGTCCGACCCGGACCGTGCGCACCGGGTGCGGGACGAGGTCGCGGACGTCCTCGCCTACCTGATGCAGTTCTGCACGGTGGTCGGGGTGGACCCGTTGGAGGCCCTCGCCGCCAAGATCGAGCGCAACGAACATCGCTTCCCGGTGCCGGGATCGTCGACGGACGTCAACCCGGACGTGGGCGACCAACCCGTGTGAGGGACGGGATTTATCCACAACCCCCGACTTGTCCACAGGCTCGGAGAAGCCGGATGCGCACCCACCGCTCCCCGACGCACGCTTTCGCCGTGACCACCCGGCCGCCCCTGGTGGCGGTCCTGGTCCCCACGGCGACGACGAGCGAAAGGAGTGGCGGCCATGGAGGCGCTGCGACTGATCAAGACCGCCCGGCACGCACTGGCCGAGGCCAGACACGTCCCGGACGTCCTGGCGGAGGCGCGGCAGGCCGCGCTGCTCACCGAGGCGGTGGGGGCCAGGCTGGCCGAGCTGGACGACGACGAGCTGACCGGTCTGGGTCAGCAGCTGTCCGAGGCCGGCGCGCACGCGGCGGTCTGCCTCGACCGGACCGACGTCCGGGCGGCCGTGCTGAGCAGTGGTCGGGTCGGGCGGCTCACCGAACTCGGCGATCTGGAACCGACGTTGGGCGCGTTGGACGGACTGCTGCGGGACGTCGGCGAGACGTTGGTGGTGCTGGCCTGCGGGGCTGACACCGAGAGCCTGTACTGGACGTGCATCGACGGCGTCGACGCGGTGTCGGAGTGCAAGGACCTGGCCGGGCGGCTGCGGGAGGCGGCCCGCCGGGCCGACGGGGAGGAGGCGGGCAGCGCGCTCGGGGGAGAGGAGGTCGGGCGGAGCTCGCCCTTACTCGTGGTGCGGCTCGGCCCGCCGGGTGAGGGCGGGCCGACGGGCGAGGAGGAGGCGCCGGACTACCGGGTGCCTGGGGCGGCCGGTGCGCCGGAGGTGTCCGTGCCGGTGGGATAGGCGGCCGGGGCGGCGCCCCGGGCGCCGGCGGACTGCAACTCGGCGAGATCCGCGGTCACCGAGGCGAGCAGTTCCTGCATCTGCTCCAACAGGCTCTTGGTCGAGCCCGCCGGGCTGCTCGGGAGCTGAGGCGTGGCTGATGCCTCGGACCAGGGTTCGGACATGACGGGACCTCTTCGGATCGGTAGTGCGGTGTGAAGCGGCCGACGGTGGCTCGGCCCGCGCAGCGGGGGTGTCTGATGCCTTGCCACCGAGGCACGCGCCCCTGCCGCACCAACCAACGAACCGTTCCGGCGGCCGGTCACCGCGTACCACCCGATGCGGTCCAACTCCGTTGGGCGGTAAGCCTCCCGGGTGAGCCGGGGTTGCCGCCGTCAACCACCCTGGGCTAGGCGGCGAAGCGTGGGCAGGAGGGACGGAGGGAGGGCAGAGCCCGTGCCGGCCAGTGGCACGGGCGTGCAGCCGCAGGGGCACCGGCTGCTCGGTGCTGGGCACGCCCAGCACCGAGCAAGCCACACAGAGGAGGGCGGGTTTGGGCGGCGGGGCAAGGGGCGCGAGGGAGGGGGAGGGGGGAGGGGCCCACGGGAGCAGCAAAAAAGGATCAAAGGGTTGGGCCCCGACGCCGCCAACGGCGGCGCCGGGGCCCAGAGGGAGCACCGATAAGGGGCCCGGATAGTGCGAGGGCCCGGCGCCGCTCGAGGGTGGCGCCGGGCCCGACGGGGGCTGCCCGGAGGTTAGTTGTGGGCGTGGAGGTCGGCGTTGAGGCCGCCCCAGGAGCCGGAGCGGGCGATGACCTCGACGGCGCCGGTCTGGGAGTTGCGGCGGAAGAGCAGGTTGTCCTGGCCGGACAGTTCGACGGCCTTGGCCACCGTGCCGTCCGGGGTGGTGACCCGGGTGCCGGCGGTGACGTAGAGGCCGGCCTCGACGACGCAGTCGCTGCCGAGGGAGATGCCGATGCCCGCGTTGGCGCCGAGCAGGCAGCGCTCGCCGACCGAGACGACCTGCTTGCCGCCGCCGGACAGGGTGCCCATGATCGAGGCGCCGCCGCCGATGTCGCTGTGGTCGCCGACCACGACGCCCGCGCTGATCCGGCCCTCGACCATGGAGGTGCCGAGGGTGCCGGCGTTGAAGTTGACGAAGCCCTCGTGCATCACGGTGGTGCCGACGGCCAGGTGGGCGCCGAGGCGGACCCGGTCGGCGTGGGCGATGCGGACCCCGGACGGCGCGACGTAGTCGGTCATCCGCGGGAACTTGTCGATCCCGTACACGGCGAGCTGCCCGCCCTGGGAGCGCACCGCGAGGCGGGCCTGCTCGACCTTGTCGACCGGGACGGGGCCGATGCTGGTCCACGCCACGTTGGCGAGCAGGCCGAAGATGCCGTCCAGGTTCTGGCCGTGCGGCTTGACCAGGCGGTGGCTGAGCAGGTGCAGCCGCAAGTAGGCGTCGTGCGCGTCGATCGGCTTCTCGTCGAGCGAGGCGATGGTGGTGCGCACGGCGACCACCTCGACGCCGCGGCGGGCGTCGGTGCGCAGGGCCTCGGCCGCACCGGCGCCGAGCTCGGCCTCGGCCTGCTCGGCGGTCAGGCGGACGGTGCCGGCCGGGCCGGGCTCGGCGGCCAGGACCGGGGCGGGGAACCAGGTGTCGAGGATGGTGCCGTCGGCCGCGATGGTGGCCAGACCTGCGGCGGTGGCGCCGTTCGGGAGGGGGGTGGATTCAGCAGTCACATCGTGCACGTTAACCAATGCGGGGGCCCGCTGCCGAACACGCCCACCGTGCGGACACGCCCGTCGAGGGCCCCTGGCGGGCGGCCCGGGCGCCGGAAAACCCGGTGCTCAGCGGCGTCGCGCTGGGCAATACTCGGGCGGGTGTTCATGTCGATCTCCACTACCGGCAGCGCCGAGAGCCCGGCCACCGATCTCGGGTTCCTGCTGCACAAACACCCGGGCAAGGTCCAGCGGTTCACCACCTCGCACGGCGAGGCGCACGTCTTCTACCCCGAGGCGGGGGACGAGGTCTGCACGGCGGCGGTGCTGCTGGACGTCGACCCGATCGCCCTGGTCCGCCGGGGCCGGGGCAAGGGTCGCGCCGGTTCGCCGGACTTCGCGCTTGCCCAGTACGTGAACGACCGCCCGTACGCCGCGTCCTCGCTGCTCGCGGTGGCGCTGCGGACGGTGTTCCGGTCCGCGATGAAGGGGGCCTGCCCGGCCCGGCCCGGGCTGGCGGACCGGCCGCGCCCGCTGCGGATCGCGCTGCCCGCCGTGCCCGCGAACGGCGCGGGCGAGGGCGGCGGCGTGGCGATGACGGCCCGGCTGTTCGAGCCGCTGGGCTGGCGGGTCGAGGCGGCCGCGATCCCGCTGGACGAGGCGTTCCCGGAGTGGGGCGACTCCCGGTACGTCCGGCTCGAGCTGGCCTCGGACTCGGTGCGGCTCGCCGACGCGCTCCAGCAGCTGTACGTGCTGCTGCCGGTGCTGGACGGCGCCAAGCACTACTGGGTGGCCCCGGACGAGGTGGACAAGCTGCTCGCGGCCGGTGAGGGCTGGCTGGCCACTCACCCGGAGCGCGGCCTGATCGCCCGCCGCTACCTGTCGCGGCGCTGGTCGCTGACCCGCGCGGCGATGGAGCGCCTGGAGCTGGCCCGGCTCGCCGAGGCGGACGACCGCGAGGTCGAGGAGATCGACAACGCGGTCGAGGACCAGCCCGAGGCGGCGGACACCGAAAACGGCGAGCAGCACGAGCAGGGCCACGGCCGGCCGGAGCAGCAGGACCAGGACCAGGACCAGGCCCCCAAGCCCCCGTCCCTGGCCGAGCAGCGCCGGGCCGCGATCCTCGCCGCCCTGCACGAGGCCGGCGCGGCCCGGGTCGCCGATCTGGGCTGTGGCCAGGGCGAGTTGATCGGCGCACTGCTGAAGGACGCCCGGTTCACCGAGATCCTCGGCGTGGACGTGTCGGTACGGGCGTTGCAGACGGCCAACCGCAAGCTGCGTCTGGAACGGCTGCCGGAGCGACAGGCGGCCCGGGTGCGGCTGGCGCAGGGCGCGCTGACGTACACGGACGCGCGGCTGAAGGGCTTCGACGCGGCGGTGCTGTGCGAGGTGATCGAGCACCTGGACCTGCCGCGGCTGCCCGCCCTGGAGTACGCGGTGTTCGGCGCGGCCCGTCCGGGGGCCGTGGTCGTCACCACGCCGAACGTCGAGTACAACGTCCGCTGGGAGAGCCTGCCGGCGGGCCGGGTGCGGCACGCCGACCACCGCTTCGAGTGGACCCGGGCGGAGTTCCGCGCCTGGGCCGAACGGGTGGCCACCGCGTACGGGTACTCGGTGGTGCTGCGCCCGGTCGGCCCGGAGGACCCGGAGGTCGGCGCGCCGACCCAGCTGGCCCTGTTCCGGGTCGCCGACCCAGCTGAAGCACCCATGCCCACCACCACGCCCGAAGGAGGCGAGCCCCGATGACCGACGCAGCGACCCCCACCACTCCCGAGCCGACCCCTGAGGCCGCCGAGACCCCCGAGCCGACCCCCGAGGCCGCCGGGGCTCCTGAGACCCCCAGGGCCGCCGAGACCCGCAAGGCCCCCATGGCCCCCGCGGCCGCCCCCCGCCGCCTCCCCGTCACCGACGTCTCCCTCGTCGTCCTGATCGGCACCAGCGGCGCCGGCAAGTCCACCTTCGCCCGCCGCCACTTCCTCCCCACCCAGGTGGTCTCGTCCGACTTCTGCCGCGGCCTGGTCGCCGACGACGAGAACGACCAGTCCGCCTCGGCCGAGGCCTTCGACGTGCTGCACTACATCGTCGGCAAGCGCCTCGCGGCCGGCCGCCTGACCGTGGTGGACGCCACCAACGTGCAGCCCGAGGCCCGCCGCCAGCTGGTCCGGATCGCCCGTGAGCACGACGTGCTGCCGATCGCGATCGTGCTGGACGTCCCGCCGGGCGTGTGCGCCGAGCGCAACCGCTCCCGCCCGGACCGCCAGCTGCCGGCCCACGTCGTCCCGCGCCAGAACCGCGAGCTGCGCCGCTCGCTCAAGGGCCTGGAGCGCGAGGGCTTCCGCAAGGTGCACGTGCTGCGCGGCGAGGCCGAGGTCGCGGCCGCCGAGGTCGTGCTGGAGAAGCGCTTCAACGACCTGCGCCACCTCACCGGCCCGTTCGACATCGTCGGCGACATCCACGGCTGCCGGTCCGAGCTGGAGACCCTGCTGTTCCGCCTCGGTTACTCGCTGACCCGGGACGCCGAGGGCCGCCTGGTGGACGCCGCCCACCCGGAAGGCCGTACCGCCGTGTTCGTCGGCGACCTGGTCGACCGCGGCCCGGACACGCCGGGCGTGCTGCGCCTGGTGATGGGCATGGTGGCGGCCGGGCACGCCATCTGCGTGCCGGGCAACCACGAGAACAAGCTGGGCCGGGCGCTGGACGGCCGGAAGGTCACCGTCTCGCACGGGCTCCAGGAGTCGCTGGACCAGCTGGCCGGGGAGTCCGAGGAGTTCCGGGCCGAGGTGCGGGCGTTCATGCGCGGCCTGGTCAGCCACTACCTGCTGGACGGCGGCGCGCTGGTGGTCTGCCACGCCGGTCTGCCGGAGCGGTACCACGGCCGCGCCTCCGGCCGGGTCCGCTCGCACGCGCTGTACGGGGACACCACCGGCGAGACCGACGAGTACGGCCTGCCGGTGCGCTACCCGTGGGCGGAGGAGTACCGGGGGCGGGCACTGGTGGTGTACGGCCACACGCCGGTGCCCACCGCGAGCTTCCTCAACAACACGATCTGCCTGGACACCGGTTGCGTGTTCGGCGGCAGCCTGACCGCGCTGCGGTACCCGGAGCGTGAGCTGGTGAGCGTCGAGGCCGAGCAGGAGTGGTACGCCCCGGTGCGCCCGATGATCACCGACGCGCCGGGCGCCCGCGAGGGCCGTCCGCTGGACCTCGCCGACGTGGCGGGCCGCCGGACGGTCGAGACGGCCCTGCACGGGCGGGTCGCCGTCCGGGAGGAGAACGCGGCGGCGGCGCTGGAGGTGATGAGCCGCTTCGCGCTGGACCCGCGGCTGCTCGCCTACCTGCCGCCGACGATGGCGCCGACCGCCACCTCCCGCCGGGACGGCTTCCTGGAGCACCCCGAGGAGGCGTTCGCCGGCTACCGCGCGGACGGTGTCCGCGAGGTGGTGTGCGAGGAGAAGCACATGGGCTCGCGCGCCGTGGTGCTGGTCGCCCGGGACGAGACGGCGCTGGAGCGGCGCTTCGGCCTGGCCGGCCCGGGCGCGATCTGGACCAGGACGGGCCGGGCGTTCCTCGCCGAGGACGCGCTGACCGCCGCTGTGCTGGACCGGGTACGGGCGGCCGCCGAGCGCTCGGGGCTCTTCGACGAGCTGGACACCGGCTGGCTGCTGCTGGACGCCGAGCTGATGCCCTGGTCGCTGAAGGCCGTCGAGCTGCTGCGCCGCCAGTACGCGGCGGTCGGCGCGGCGGCCGGCGCCGCCCTGCCGGAGGTGCTGGACGCGCTGGAGCGGGCGGCCGGGCGCGGGCTGGACCTGGCGGAGCTGACCGCCCGGCAGCGTCGGCGCGCGGCCGACGCGGGGGCGTTCACCGAGGCGTACCGGCGGTACTGCTGGCCGACCGAGGGGCTGTCGGGCATCCGGTTGGCGCCGTTCCAGGTGCTGGCCGCCGAGGGGGCGAACCTCGCGGTGCGCCCGCACGACGAGCACCTGGCCTGGATCGACGGGCTGGTGGACGCCGACGCCAAGAACGCGGATGCCAAGAACGCGGACGCCGAGAACGCCGACGCCGAGGAGCACGCGGAGCCGGTGCTGCACCGCACCGGCCGTCTCCTGGTGGACACCGCCGACGAGGCGTCGGTGGCGGCCGGGATCGCCTGGTGGGAGGGCCTGACGGCGGCCGGCGGCGAGGGCATGGTGGTCAAGCCGCTGGCCTCGGTGGTGCGGACGGCGCGCGGCGAGGGCCGGCCGGGCGGTCTGGTGCAGCCCGGCGTGAAGGTGCGCGGCCGGGAGTACCTGCGGATCATCTACGGTCCCGACTACACCGCGCACCTGGACCAGCTGCGGCAGCGCGCCCTGGGCCACAAGCGCTCGCTGGCGCTGCGCGAGTACGCGCTGGGCCTGGAGGCGCTGGACCGGTTGGCGGCGGGCGAGCCGCTGTGGCGGGTGCACGAGCCCGTGTTCGCGGTGCTCGCGCTGGAGTCGGAGCCGGTGGACCCGCGCCTGTAGGACGGCGGGCAGGAGGGGCGGGCCCACCACAGGGCCCGCCCCTTCTGCGCACCCGCACCTGCATAGAAATTCCTAGCATCGTATACACTTGCCGCTTCCCTTTCCTCCCGTCACCCGCACCCGTCACCCCAGGAGCCCGGCATGGCCTTCAACCTCCGGAACAGGCACTTCCTCAAGGAGCTCGACTTCACGCCCCAGGAGTTCCGCTTCCTGGTGGACCTCGCCGCCGGGCTCAAGGCGGCGAAGTACGCGGGCACCGAGCAGCCCCGGCTGCGCGGCAAGAACATCGCGCTGATCTTCGAGAAGACCTCCACCCGCACCCGCTGCGCCTTCGAGGTCGCCGCGCACGACCAGGGCGCCACCACCACCTACCTGGACCCGGCCGGCTCGCAGATCGGCCACAAGGAGTCCATCAAGGACACCGCCCGGGTGCTCGGCCGGATGTTCGACGGCATCGAGTACCGCGGCCACGGCCAGGAGGTCGTCGAGGAGCTGGCCGAGTACGCCGGTGTGCCGGTCTGGAACGGCCTGACCGACGAGTGGCACCCGACCCAGATGCTCGCAGACGTGCTCACCATCACCGAGCACACCACCAAGCCGCTCACCGGGGTCGCCCTCGCCTACCTCGGCGACGCCCGCTCCAACATGGGCAACTCGCTGCTGGTCACCGGCGCCCTGCTCGGCATGGACATCCGGATCGTCGCCCCGCGCGCCCTCTGGCCCGCCGAGGACGTCCAGAAGGCGGCCGAGGACCTGGCCGGGTCCACCGGCGCCCGGATCACCCTCACCGAGGACGTGGCCGAGGGCGTGGCCGGCGCGGACTTCCTCTACACCGACGTCTGGGTCTCGATGGGCGAGCCCAAGGAGGTCTGGGCCGAGCGGATCGAGCAGCTGCGGCCGTACCAGGTGTCGATGGACACCGTCCGGGCCACCGGCAATCCGGCCGTGAAGTTCCTGCACTGCCTGCCCGCCTTCCACGACCTCGGCACCGTGGTCGGGCGGCAGATGTACGAGGCGACCGGCATGAGCGAACTGGAGTGCACCGACGAGCTGTTCGAGTCGGCGCACTCCATCGTGTTCGACCAGGCGGAGAACCGCCTGCACACCATCAAGGCAGTGCTGGTCGCCACCCTCGGCTCCTGAGCACAGTCGGCCCTCGGCTCCTGAGCACCGCCGACCACCGACTCCGCGGTCACCCCGGCAGCCGGACGCAGGCCACCCGGTCGCCCGCCGCGTGCCGGTCGGCCGGGGTGCCCGCGTGCAGCACCAGCGACCGCGCCTCGCCCGGCCGCGGCTGCCAGCCCACCGCGGCCGAGGCGGTGCCGTCGCCGTGCCCGTCGGTGCGCAGCACCAGCCGCAGCTCGTTGCGCTCGTTGGCGTACGCGGGGTCGGTGGACGGCTGCACCGGGTCCGGGACGTGCTGGTAGTGCGGCCCGGACGCGGCCGGGTCGGCGCCGCAGTCGCGGGTGTGCAGGTGCGCCGGGAAGGCGTGCCCGGGGGCGAGCCCGGCCACCGTCACGGTGAACACGGTGTTCCCGGGCGTTGAGCGGTCGACCACGACCCGAGTGTGCGAGCCGTACGGGACGAGGTCGCTCGCGTAGCTGATCGCGGTGGGCGGGACGAAGGCCGTCGCCGGGTCGAAGTCGGCCTCGACGACGGACACCGGCGAAGCGGCGGACACCGGCGAGGCGGCGGACACCGGCGAGGCGGCGGGGGCGAGCAGGGTCAGCGGCAGCAGGGCGGCGGCGAACGGGGCGGACATCGGCGGGCCTCCACGGGCAGGGCGACGGACACCCTGCTCAACGCGGCCGGGCCGCCCCGGACACCCTCGAACGGTCACCCTCGAACGGTCACCCGAGAAAGCTCAGCCCGCCCGGTGGATCCCCCGGATCTCGCAGCGCGGCCCGCTGGCCCGCATCAGCCGCAGGTCGGCGGTGACCAGCGGCACCCCGTACTGCTCGGCGACCGCCACGTACGCGGCGTCGTCCGGCGTGAGGTTGTCCTTCAGCTCCCAGATCCGGCCGAGCAGCGGCGCCACCTCGACCTTGCGGACCGCCACCGCGGCGAGCTCCCGGGTGAGTTCGGCGACCCGGTCGGCGGTCAGCTCCTTGGCCAGGTAGAGGCCGCGCAGCGACTGCATCACCTCGACCAGGATGTGCTCGGGCGCCAACCACTCGCCGCCGGCGGCGAGTTCGGCCCGGGCGGTGGCGCCGCGCTCGCCCTCGTCGGCCAGCGCGAGCACCAGCGCGGATGCGTCCACCACGATCATTCGTCGGCCCCTGGTCCGTACGGCGTGTTCCAGCACGTCAACTCACCGGCCACGGTACCGACAACCCCCCTGCCCGGCACCGGCGGGTTCAGCCTGCCAGCACCATCCCGGCCAGCACGGAGGCCGCGTTGGCGGTTCCGGCCGCGGCCCAGGGCAGCGGGTGGCCCGGCCGCAGCCCGGTGAGCCGCCCGAGCAGTGCCGCCTCGACGGCCCAGACGCCCGCTTCGCCGAGCCCGAACGCGGTCCAGTACGCTGCGGCGGGCCCGGCGGAGAACTGCCGCAGGGACCACCAGAACAGCGGGTGCGTCGCCAGGTTGACCAGGACGGCGGCGGCCGCCGCGCGGGCCGGCCGGACGCCGGCGGCCCGGGTGAGGGCGGCGGTGTACACGGGCACCTCGACCAGCAGGGTGAGGGCGAGGGCAAGGGCGTAGGGCACGGCGGGGATCGTGCCACGGGGAGGGGACCATGGCCACCGAGGTGGTGCCGGCGGCGGCCGTCGGGCCCGGGCCGGTGCCGGGGGCGTGGCCCGCGCCGGGCCCGGGGGAGCGGCTGGGTGCCGCGCCGCTGGCGGGTTTCGCGCTCGCCTCGGTGCTGGCGCTGGCGGTGGCGCTGCGGGCGCCGACCGGCCTGGCGGTGCTGGGCCTGGCCGCCTTCGGGGTGCTGCACAACGTGCTGGAACTGCGCTACGTGGCGGGCCGCTTCGCCGTGGTGCTGGCGGGGCCGCTGCTGCGGCTGCTGCTGGTCCTGGTGTCCGGGATCGTGGTGTGCCGGCTGCTGCCGCCCTCGCCGGGCGCCCGGGCCGCGGAGATCCTGCTGGCGTACGGGCTGCTGGCGGCGGCCTGCCGGTACGGGCTGCGCGGCCGCCCGGTGCTGCTGGCGGGCGGCGCGGTGCTGCTGACGGCGGCGGGCGCGGCCTCGCTGGCGTTCCCCGCGTACCACTTCGTGGTGCTGGCGCATCTGCACAACGTGGTGCCGCTGCTGTTCCTGTGGGAGTGGTCGCGTCGGCTGGTGCGGGGGCGCGCGGTGTTCCTGGCGCTCCAGTGCGTCTGGGTGCTGG
Organism: Kitasatospora sp. NPDC097643; assembly: GCF_040302625.1. Lineage (NCBI taxonomy): Bacteria > Bacillati > Actinomycetota > Actinomycetes > Kitasatosporales > Streptomycetaceae > Kitasatospora > Kitasatospora sp. NPDC097643. The sequence continues at coordinate 32,024 of NZ_JBEOSA010000084.1, forward strand.
CGGTGCCGGCGCTGCTGCTGGCGGGCGCGCTGGACGGCTGGCTGCGGGCGGGCCCGGGCGGGTCCGGCGGCTGGACGGACCGGCTGGCGGTCGCCTACACCCCGCCGGCCTGGCTGACGCCGGGGGTGGGCCTGCGCTTCCTGGCGGTGTTCGCCTTCCTCCAGACGATGCACTACGTGGTGTGGGTCTGGTTCCTGCCCCGGTACGCGCCGGAGGCGGCGGAGGGCTTCGAGGCCCGGGTGCCGGCGCTGCGGGGCGGCCGGGCGTGGGCGCTGGGCGCGCTGGTGGGCGGTCTGCTGGCGGTGCTGTTCGCGGTGGACTACGCGCAGGGCCGCACGCTGTACGCGGCGGTGGCGAGCTACCACGCCTATCTGGAGTTCCCGGTGCTGCTGATGCTGGTCCTCGGCCTGGGGGCCGGGCGGCACCTCGTGACACCGACATCCCCGACACCCCCGACACACGAGGAGGAAGCATGACGACGAGGACTCTGCTGGCGGATGTGGCCCCGTCGCCGGTGGGCGGTTCCGGTGGTGAGACGGTGGTGGTACTGCTGATCGCCGCCGCACTGGTGGCGGGGGTGGTGTGGCTGATCCGGCTGGAGCGCCGCAGGCGCGGCCCGGACGACCACTGACCGGGCCGCCGAGGGCATGCCTGCGGTGGTGAAGACGGCGGCATGCACTATGGTTTATCTCGACATCGAGATAACTGCCCCTTACGATATATCTCGACATCAAGATACTTGCCGAGAGGCGCTCGCCGGCGATGCGGGCAAGGTCAGCCTAAGTAAGGCTGACCTTACCACCGCGGCGGCCGGATATCGCACGAAGCACCCAGAAGGAGTCAGTCGTGTCCGCGAACAGCTTCGACGCCCGCAGCTCGCTGCAGGTGGGCGACGAGTCGTACGAGATCTTCAAGCTCTCCGCCGTCGAGGGTTCCGAGCGGCTGCCCTACAGCCTCAAGGTGCTGCTGGAGAACCTGCTCCGCACGGAGGACGGCGCGAACATCACCGCCGACCACATCCGGGCCCTCGGCAACTGGGACGAGAACGCCCAGCCGAGCCAGGAGATCCAGTTCACCCCGGCCCGCGTGATCATGCAGGACTTCACCGGTGTGCCGTGCGTGGTCGACCTCGCCACCATGCGTGAGGCCGTCAAGGAGCTGGGCGGCGACCCGGCCAAGATCAACCCGCTGGCCCCGGCCGAGCTGGTCATCGACCACTCCGTCATCGCCGACAAGTTCGGCACCCCGGACGCCTTCGTCCAGAACGTCGAGATCGAGTACGGCCGCAACAAGGAGCGCTACCAGTTCCTGCGCTGGGGCCAGACCGCCTTCGACGAGTTCAAGGTCGTCCCGCCGGGCACCGGCATCGTCCACCAGGTGAACATCGAGCACCTGGCCCGCACCGTCATGGTCCGCGGCGGCCAGGCGTACCCGGACACCTGCGTCGGCACCGACTCGCACACCACCATGGTCAACGGCCTGGGCGTGCTGGGCTGGGGCGTCGGCGGCATCGAGGCCGAGGCGGCCATGCTGGGCCAGCCGGTCTCCATGCTGATCCCGCGCGTGGTCGGCTTCAAGCTGACCGGCGAGCTGCCGGCCGGCACCACCGCCACCGACCTGGTGCTCACCATCACCGAGATGCTGCGCAAGCACGGTGTGGTCGGCAAGTTCGTCGAGTTCTACGGCGACGGCATCGGCGCCATCCCGCTGGCCAACCGCGCCACCATCGGCAACATGTCGCCGGAGTTCGGCTCGACCTGCGCGATCTTCCCGATCGACGCCGAGACCATCAACTACCTCAAGCTCACCGGCCGCGACGAGCAGCAGCTCGCCCTGGTCGAGGCGTACGCCAAGGAGCAGGGCCTCTGGCACGACCCGTCGGTCGAGCCGGCCTACTCCGAGTACCTGGAGCTGGACGTCTCCACCGTCGTCCCGTCGATCTCCGGCCCGAAGCGCCCGCAGGACCGCGTGATCCTGGCCGAGGCCGCGTCGAAGTTCGCCGAGGCGCTGCCGACCTACTCGGCCGAGGCCTCGAAGCCGACCACCGTCACCGCCCCCGACGGCTCGGCGTACACCATCGACAACGGCGCGGTCGTGATCGCCTCGATCACCTCCTGCACCAACACCTCCAACCCCTCCGTCATGCTGGGCGCCGCCCTGCTGGCGAAGAAGGCCGTGGAGAAGGGCCTGACGGTCAAGCCCTGGGTCAAGACCACCCTGGCGCCCGGCTCCAAGGTCGTCATGGACTACTACGAGAAGGCCGGCCTGCTCCCGTACATGGAGAAGCTGGGCTTCAACCTGGTCGGCTACGGCTGCGTCACCTGCATCGGCAACTCGGGCCCGCTGCCCGAGGAGGTCTCGGCCGCCGTCAACGAGTCGGACCTCGCGGTCGTCTCGGTGCTCTCCGGCAACCGCAACTTCGAGGGCCGGATCAACCCCGACGTCAAGATGAACTACCTGGCCTCCCCGCCGCTGGTGGTCGCCTACGCCCTCGCCGGCAACATGAACGTCGACATCACCAAGGACGCCCTGGGCCAGGACGCCGACGGCAACGACGTCTTCCTCGCCGACATCTGGCCGTCCGAGCAGGAGGTCGCCGACACCGTCGCCGGCTCCATCGACGAGGCCATGTTCGACAAGGGCTACCAGGACGTCTTCGCCGGTGACCACCGCTGGCAGTCGCTCCCGGTCCCGACCGGCAACACCTTCGAGTGGGACGCCGAGTCCACCTACGTCCGCAAGCCCCCGTACTTCGAGGGCATGGCCAAGACCCCGAGCCCGGTGACCGACATCGCCGGCGCCCGCGTCCTGGCCAAGCTGGGCGACTCGGTCACCACCGACCACATCTCCCCGGCCGGCAACATCAAGCCCGGCACCCCGGCGGCGCAGTACCTGACCGCCAACGGCGTCGAGAAGCGTGACTTCAACTCCTACGGCTCGCGCCGTGGCAACCACGAGGTCATGATCCGCGGCACCTTCGCCAACATCCGTCTGCGCAACCAGATCGCGCCGGGCACCGAGGGCGGCTACACCCGCGACTTCACCCAGGCCGACGGCCCGGTGTCGTTCATCTACGACGCCTCGCAGAACTACCAGGCCGCCGGCACCCCGCTGGTCGTCCTGGCCGGCAAGGAGTACGGCTCCGGCTCGTCCCGCGACTGGGCCGCCAAGGGCACCGCGCTGCTGGGCGTCAAGGCCGTCATCGCCGAGTCCTACGAGCGCATCCACCGCTCGAACCTGATCGGCATGGGCGTCCTGCCGCTGCAGTTCCCGGAGGGCGAGAACGCCGACTCCCTCGGCCTGACCGGCGAGGAGACCTTCTCCATCACCGGCGTGACCGAGCTCAACGAGGGCCGCACCCCGAAGACCGTCAAGGTCGTCGCCGGTGACAAGGAGTTCGACGCGGTCGTCCGCATCGACACCCCCGGTGAGGCGGACTACTACCGCAACGGCGGCATCCTGCAGTACGTGCTGCGCTCGCTGATCGGCTGAGTCCCCGCACAGCGCCTCTAGGGAGGCCGGACCGCACCCGCGGTCCGGCCTCCTTCGCGTATCCGGCAGAAGGCCCGCTACGTCCGCCGGAACGACCTGGGCGGGGTGATGGTCTGGGCGCTGGACGGCGACGACGCCCGGGGCAGCGCGATCGCCGCCCTGGACCGCGGCTCGCGCCGGGGCTAGGACAAGGTCCGCCGGACAGGCCCTGGCGGCACACGCGAGGGGGCCCGCCGTGCGCACGCAC
>NZ_JBEOSA010000085.1:0-34709 GCF_040302625.1 Kitasatospora sp. NPDC097643
GGGGCGCGGCGGCGAGGCGGGCCCGGAAGTGGACGGCGCGGGCGGCCATCAGGGCGCGGTTCCGCTCCGGTGCGGATCCGCACCGGGCCCCTGGCCTTGGTTCATCGCGTCCGGTTCGTCACGTCCCGTTCGTCACGTCCGGTTCGTCACATCCACACGAACGGCTGCCCCGCCGCGTACGACAGTGCGCGGGTGGCGTCGTACAGGTTGAACTCGCCGGTGGCCGAGGCGCTCGGCGTCGGAGCGGCCGACGCCGGGGTCGAGGCGGTACCGCTCGGGCGGACGTCGCCGGGGCGGGAGCTGGTGACGGTCACGTAGTGCCCGACCGCCTCGATCCGCTGCTCGCTGCCCGGCTTGCCGCCGCCGGACTGCGCGGGCGCGATGTTGGTGTCGGCGAGGATGAAGGCGACCGCGCCGGGCTTGGCTCGCAGCGCGTCGGCGGCCTTGGCGGCGGTGTTCTGGTCGGCGAAGCGCAGCAGGGTGACGCTGCTGAGCACCGGGTGGTCGACACCGGTGAAGCTGACCGTCAGGTAGGCCTGGCAGCCGGTGTCCTTGAGCAGCTCCTGGGTGCGGTCCTGCAACACCTCGGTGCAGTTCTCGCCCTGGCGGATGCCGTTGCGCCTGGCCTTGTAGGCGCCGACCTCGACCGGCCGCTGGACCGGGAAGAGGGTGTCGACGTTCAGGCCCTCGGGGTCGGTGCGCGGCGGCGGGCTGCCCACCACCGGCGGCGTCTTGGCGGAGTCCTTGGTGGACGGGCCGAGCCCGGGTATGTAGTCACCGGGCATCGGGCGGGTGATGAGCCAGCCGCCGGCCGCCACCACACCCGCCACGGCCATCCAGCCGACCGCCCGGCGGGCCGTCAGGCGGCTGCCGCGGGCGGGGCGGGCGCGGTTGTACGGTCCTGCCTGGCCGTGCTGGCCCTCTCCCGGAGTCGGGGTGCGCTCCCCCTGCGTGGTCATGGCGCAGATTCTAGGCAACCCGCGGGTGGTCCAGATCACGGGGTGGGCGGTTGTCGATCATCGTCGGCGGGGCCCACCGACTACCCGTCGGTAACCCCGAACGGCCGACCCCGTCAAGCGCGTGACCAGCCACGACGCCGTGAGCTTCGACACTGTGGCAATCGGCACATCCTCACCCGGATCTTCTGGCGGGTTTCCTCTGGCGTCATTCGAGCGCCACCAGGCAGGATCACCCCATGGATCTGCTCGATACCCTCACCGCCAAGGGCCTGCGCGGCGAAGTCCCGACCCGCGAAGAGGCGCTGGCCGTCCTCGCCACCACCGACGACGAGCTGCTGGACGTGGTCGCGGCCGCCGGCAAGGTGCGCCGGCGGTGGTTCGGCCGCCGGGTCAAGCTCAACTACCTGGTGAACCTGAAGAGCGGGCTCTGCCCCGAGGACTGCTCCTACTGTTCGCAGCGGCTGGGTTCCAAGGCCGAGATCCTCAAGTACACCTGGCTCAAGCCCGACCAGGCCGCCGACGCCGCCCGGGCCGGCGTGGCCGGCGGCGCCAAGCGGGTCTGCCTGGTCGCCAGCGGCCGCGGCCCGACGGACCGCGACATCGACCGGGTCACCGACACCATGGCCGCCATCAAGGAGGCCGACCCCGCGGTCGAGATCTGCGTCTGCCTCGGCCTGCTCTCCGACAACCAGGCGGAGCGGCTGAAGGCGGCCGGCGCCGACGCCTACAACCACAACCTCAACACCTCCGAGAACACCTACGGCGACATCGCCACCACCCACTCCTACGCGGACCGGGTGGACACCGTGCAGAAGGCGCACGGCGCGGGCCTGTCCGCCTGCTCCGGCCTGATCGCGGGCATGGGCGAGAGCGACGAGGACCTGGTCGACGTCGTCTTCGCGCTGCGCGAGCTCGGCTCCGACTCCGTCCCGGTCAACTTCCTCATCCCGTTCGAGGGCACCCCGCTCGCCAAGGAGTGGAACCTCACCCCGCAGCGCTGCCTGCGCATCCTGGCGATGGTCCGCTTCGTCAACCCGGACACCGAGGTGCGGATCGCCGGCGGGCGCGAGGTCCACCTGCGCACCATGCAGCCGCTCGGCCTGCACATCGCCAACTCCATCTTCCTCGGCGACTACCTGACCAGCGAGGGCCAGGCCGGGCAGGCCGACCTCGACATGATCAAGGACGCCGGCTTCGAGGTCGAGGGCGCCGGCGAGGCGACCCTGCCGCGCCACCGCGCCGACGTCGCCGCGGCCGCCCACGCCGGTGGCGGGTGCGGCACCGCCGCGTCGGCCTGCGGCAGCGGCGGGGGCGGCTGCGGCCCGTGCGGCGGGCACGCCCACACCGAGCCCGCCGAGGCTCCCGAGGCCACCGAGTCCGCCGAGGCCGTGGCGGCGGCTCCGGCCGACGAGCTGCGCAGCGACCTCGTCAAGGTCCGCCGTCGCGGCGCCGGGACCGAACTCGCGCCCAACGCCTGACCGTCACCCCTCCCTGGAGATCCGCTCACCATGTCGTCCCCGCTGCCCGCGGACACCCTGCTCGCCCTCGACCGCGCCCACGTCTGGCACCCGTACGGGCCGATGCCCGGCACCGTCACCCCGTACCTGGTCGAGTCCGCGTCGGGCGTCCGGCTCCGGCTCGCCGAGCCGGTCGCGGGCGGGCAGCGGGAGCTGGTCGACGGGATGTCCTCCTGGTGGGCGGCCATCCACGGCTACCGGCACCCGGTGCTGGACGAGGCCGTCCGCGAGCAGCTGGGGCGGATGAGCCACGTGATGTTCGGCGGGCTCACCCACGAGCCCGCCGTCCGGCTCGCGACGAAGCTGGTCGAGATCACGCCGGAGCCGCTGCGGCACGTCTTCCTCGCCGACTCCGGCTCGGTGGCGGTCGAGGTGGCGCTGAAGATGTGCCTGCAGTACTGGCAGTCCGTCGGCCGCCCGGAGAAGCGCCGGCTGCTGACCTGGCGCGGCGGCTACCACGGCGACACCTTCCACCCGATGTCGGTCTGCGACCCCGAGGGTGGCATGCACCACCTGTGGGGCGGGGTGCTGCCCGGGCAGCTCTTCGCACCGCAGCCGCCGGCCGGGTTCGACGCCCCGCTCGACGCCGAGTACGCCGCCCGCTTCGAGGAGTTGATGGCGCGTCACGCCGATAAGCTGGCCGCGGTCATCGTCGAGCCGGTGGTCCAGGGCGCGGGCGGGATGCAGTTCCACTCCCCCGCCTACCTGCGGATGCTGCGCGAACTCTGCGACCGGTACGGGGTGTTGCTGGTCTTCGACGAGATCGCGACCGGGTTCGGGCGCAGCGGCGCGCTGTTCGCCGCCGACCACGCGGGCGTCTCCCCGGACGTCATGTGCCTGGGCAAGGCGCTCACCGGCGGGTACCTGACGCTGGCCGCCACCCTGTGCACCGGCGAGGTCGCCGACGGGATCAGCCGGGGCGAGATGCCGGTGCTCGCGCACGGGCCGACCTTCATGGGCAACCCGCTGGCCTGCGCGGTCGCGAGCGCCTCGCTGGAACTGCTGCTCGGGCAGGACTGGGCGGTCGAGGTGAAGCGCATCGAGACCGGGCTGGCCGACGGCCTGGCGGGCGCCCGTACGATCCCGGGCGTCGCGGACGTCCGGGTCCAAGGTGCCATCGGGGTGGTGCAGTTGGACCACCCCGTGGACGTCGCGGCGGCCACCGGGGCGGCCGCCCGGGAGGGCGTCTGGCTGCGGCCCTTCCGAGACCTGATCTACACCATGCCGCCCTATGTGACGGCCGACGAGGACGTGGCCCGCATCGCGGCCGCCGTGACCGCCGCGGCGGTGGCCGGATGAGCGCGCGGATCCTGTTCGTCACCGGCACCAACACCGACGTCGGCAAGACCGTCGCCACGGCGGCCGTCGCCACGGCGGCGCTCCGGAGTGGCCTGCGGGTGGCCGTGGTCAAGCCCGGGCAGACCGGCGTGGCGCCGGGCGAGCCCGGGGACGTCGAGGAAGTCCGGCGCCTGGCGGGCGAGTTGACGATCCGCGAACTGGTCCGCTACCCGGAGCCGCTGGCCCCGGACACGGCGGCCCGGCGGGCCGGCCTTGCCTGCCTCTCGCCCGTCGAAGTCGTCGCCGCCGTCGGCGAGTTGGCCGCCACCCACGACCTCGTGCTGGTCGAGGGCGCGGGCGGGCTGCTGGTCCGCTACGACGAGCAGGGCCGCACCCTCGCCGACCAGGCGCGCGCGGTGCGGGCCGCCGGGCTGCCGGCCGAGGTGCTGCTGATCGCCTCGGCCGGGCTGGGGACGCTCAACATCGTCGCCCTGACCGCCGAGGCCCTGGCGGCGCGAGAACTCCCGCTGGCGGGCGTGCTCGTCGGCTCCTGGCCCGCCTCCCCCGGCCTCGCCGAACGCTGCAACCTGGTCGACCTCCCCCGCTCGGCCGGTGCCCCGCTGCTCGGCGCCCTGCCCGAACGGGCGGGCACCGTCGCCGACTTCGCCGCCCTCGCCCAGGCCTCGCTCGCCCCGGAGCTGGGCGGCACCTGGGACGCGAAGCAGTTCACCGACGCCAACTGGCCGAAACCGGCCGCACTTCGCCCGAACGTGTGATGTCGGCACGCGAACCGTGTACGGGGTGAGTACCGGCTCAATACCGTTCCTTCCATGACAGACGGCCTGACCGTAGACGAGGCCCTGCGGGCCTTGGCCGCCCTGGAGGCGGCGTGGAAGGACGACGACGAGGCGCTGTCCGCCCTCGCGGCGGGCGGCGCCGATGAACAGCCGCTCCCGGCCCTGGTCGCCGCGTACGGCGAACACGCCATGGACACCCTGATGGCACTGGCGTTCGGCCTCCGGTCGTCGATGAGCGACGAGGAGATCGCCGAACTCTCCGACGCGGTCAGCGCCAACATCGGCGCCCGGATGAGCGCCCTGCTCACCCAGACCCTCAAGTCCTGGGGCGCGGCCGCGGCGAACGACGACCTGGCGGTGACGAAGGCCATCGCCCGCGCCGTGATCGACGCCATGCGGGCGGTCACCGAGGAGCCGAGCAAGACGGAAGTCCTCCCGCTGCTGGCAACCTTCCGCACCTACGCCCTCAACAACCCCTGACCGACCGCGACTTCACCGCCCTGGCGCGGTCTGCCCGCCCCCGGTCGTTCGGTTTACCGAATCCCGGGCGCGGTCAGTGCTCGTGCCGCAGGGAGGGCGCCTCGCCCGGGTCGGTGACGTGCAGGCGCTGCTCCGCGCGGTAGTGCAGCAGCAGCACCGAGCGCACCACCTCGCCGTCCAGCGCGGTGTACGCGTGCGGCAGGGAGGCGTCGAAGCCGACGTAGTCGCCGGGCCCCAGCTCGACCTCGCAGCCGTTCACCCGCACCCCGAGCCGGCCCACCTGGACGATGGTGTGCTCGGTGCCGATGTGGCCGGTCGAGTCCTGCGTGCCCCCGGTGCGGAACTGCTGGTCGTAGACCTCGACCACCGAGTCCCCGGACTCGATCCGGCGCAGCGGCCGCAGGTCGACACCCTCCCCGCTGAGCGCCTCCACGTCCGCGGCCCGCACCACGGTGAGTTCGCCGGAGGGCCGCCCGTCCACCAGGTCCGAGATCGGCACCCCGAGCACCCGGGAGAGCGCCAGGACCGTCTCCAGCGTGGGGTTCCCGGTGCCGGACTCCAGCTGCGAGAGGGTCGCCTTGCCGATCCCGGCCCGCCGGGACAGCTCGGAGAGCGACAGCCCGCGCTGCCCCCGGACCCGCTTCAGGTTGGCGGCGAGCACACCCCGCACCGACCCCTCGGAGACGCTCACGCTGTACCTCTCTTCGTCCCGGACGTTGTTCGCTCCACCGTACGGGACGGGCCGCGACGGGAGGGCCGCGTGGGTCAGCCGAGCCGCCACACCGTGGTGGTCTTGACCGCGGTGTCCTCCAGGTCGGCGACGACCGGGACCTGGTACGCGGCGAGCGCGGTGAAGCGCTCCCGGGGCAGGTAGGCGCGGCCCGGGTCGCCGACGACGACGGTGGCGCCGCGGGCGGCGGCCCGTTCGAGGAACGGCAGGAACCGGGCGGCCATCTCCCGTTCGTAGAAGACGTCGCCGGCGAGCACGACGTCGGCCGGGGCGCCGTCGCCGTCGATGAGGTCGACCAGGGCGGCCGTCACCCGGACGCCGTTGGCCTCGGCGTTGAGGCCGATGGCGGCCACCGCGTAGGCGTCGATCTCGGCGGCGCTGACGGACCGGGCGCCGCTCAGCGCGGCGGCGATGCCGACCACCCCGGATCCGGCGGCGACGTCGAGCACCGTCCGCCCGGCGACCAGTTCGGGGTGGTCGAGCACGTAGCGGCTGACGGCGACGCCGCCGGCCCAGGCGAACGCCCAGAACGGCGGCGGCAGTCCGGCCTTCCCACGGGCCCGCTCGGTGGTCTCCCAGAGGGTGATGGCGTCCTCGGCCATGTGCAGGCCGATCTCGGGGACGGACGGGACGGGCGCCAGCCCGGTCTCGCTCCGGATGAAGGCGAGGTCGGCTTCCAACCCGGGAGGCTGAGGAGTTCGCAGCTCAGTCGGCATGCCCGCAGCATAGGGCCCCGCGGCCGGTGACGACGCGCAGGTGACCACGCGCAGGTGACCACGCGCAGGTGACCACGCGCACCCGACGGGCACGGCGGCCGGTGGTCGCTCGTACCCGGCGGGCCCGGCCGGTGGTCACGCGCGCCCGGCGGCCTTCTGGGTGCGCCGCGCCAGCGAGTCGACCACGACGGCGGCGAGCAGCACCGCACCGGTGACCATGAACTGGATGGCGTTGCTGAGGCCCTGGATGTTCATCCCGGACTGGATCGAGCCGATCACCAGCGCACCGAGCAGCGCCGACCAGGTCGAGCCGCGCCCGCCGAACAGGCTGGTGCCGCCGATGACGGCCGCCGCGATGGCGTTCATCAGCAGGTTGCCGCCGCCGGAGGTCTGGCTGGCGGACTGGATCTGCGCGGCGAGGAACAGACCGCCGACCGCCGCCATGGTGGAGCAGATGCTGAACACGCTGATCCGGATCCAGGACACGTTGATGCCGGCGCGCCGGGCGCCCTCGATGTTGCCGCCGAGCGCGAACACCTGGCGGCCGTAGCCGGTGCGCCGCAGCACGAAGTCCAGCACCACGATGAAGATCAGGAAGATCAGCAGCGCCAGCGGCAGGCCCTTGTACTGGTTGAGCGTGTAGGCGGCCAGGAAGGCGACGATCGCCAGCAGGACGGTGCGCAGCACGATGTCCGACATCGGCCGGAACGGCACGCCCGCGCGCTGGCGGCGGCGGGCGTCGACCAGCGAGGCCACCACGAACAGCGCCACGCCGATCGCCGCCGCGCCGTACGCGGCGATCTGCTGCCCGTAGATGGTGCTGTACAGCCGGGAGACGATGTCGTGGCCGGAGAGGTTGACGGTGCCGGTGGCGCCGAGGATCTGCAGCATCAGGCCGTTCCAGCCGAGATTACCGGCGAGGGTGACGACGAAGGCGGGGACGCCGACCTTGGCGAAGAAGACGCCCTGGATCACACCGACCACCGCGCCGCTGACCAGGGCGGCGAGCAGCGCGACCCATTCGTTGACGCCGTTGGTGACGTTCAGGACGGCGTAGATCGCCGCGCACAGTCCGCTGACCGAGCCGACCGAGAGGTCGATCTCGCCGAGCAGCAGCACGAAGACCACGCCGATCGCGATCATGCCGGTGCCGACGATCTGCTGGGACAGGTTGGAGAGGTTCTGCGCGGACAGGAAGCTGCTGTTCAGGCTGCCGAACACGGCCCAGATCACGATCAGGGCCAGCACCACCGGCAGCGAGCCGAGTTCGCCGCTGCTGAGGCGGCGGCGGAACTCGACGACGTAGCCCTTGATGCCCTCCTGGCGGACGATCAGCCGCGGGTCCACCGCCGGGGTCGCCTCGGGGGCGACCGGGACGGGCGCGTTGACGCCGCCCCTGGGCATGCTGTCCTCGGGCAGCGGGACGTGGTGGCGTTCGGGCTCACCGCCCGGGGGGCTCCCGGGGATGTTCTCGCTCACTCGGAACCCTCCTGGCCACGCGCCTTCCGCCGGGTCACGGCGTTGTCCGTGGCACCGGTGATGGCGGAGATGATCTCTTCCTGGTTGGTGTAGCGCTTGTCGAAGACGCCGTTGTTGCGGCCGAGGCGCAGCACCGCGACGGTGTCCGCGACGGCCATCACGTCGGCCATGTTGTGGCTGATCAGGATCACGCCGTGGTCCTGCTCGCGCAGCCGCTCCACCAGGTCGAGCACCTGGGCGGTCTGCTCGACGCCGAGGGCGGCGGTGGGCTCGTCCAGCATCACGACCTGGGGCGAGCCGATCAGCGCGCGGGCGATGGCCACCACCTGGCGCTGACCGCCGGAGAGCGAGGCGACCGGGATGCGGACACTGGGGATGCGGATGGACAGGGTGTCCAGCAGCGCCCGGGAGCGCTTCTCCATCGCGACCTCGTCGAGGATGGTGAAGCGCCGGATCTCGCGGCCGAGGAAGAGGTTCCCGACCACGTCGAGGTTGTCGCACAGCGCCAGGTCCTGGTAGACGGTGGCGATGCCCAACTGCTGGGCGTCCTGCGGCCGGTGGATGCCGACCGGCTTGCCGTGCCACTCGATGACGCCGTCGTCCGGCTGGTGCACCCCGGCGATCGCCTTCACCAGGGTGGACTTGCCGGCGCCGTTGTCGCCGACCAGGGCGAGCACCTCGCCGGCGTGTACCTCCAGTTCGATGTCGGTGAGCGCCTGGACGGCGCCGAACCGTTTGGAGACCCCGCGCAGGGCCAGTACGGTCTCACCTGCCACAGTGACCAACTCCCTTGCCCCGCCCCCGGACTGGGGGCGGGGCCTGTTCGGCTTCGGGCTCGTCGGACACGCCCCGGGCTGGTCGGACGAGCCCGGGGGCGCCGTCGGCTACTGGAGACCGGCGGCCTGGCACGCGGCGGCGTAGTCCGGCGTGCAGATCTGGGCGACGGTGTAGAGGCCGTCCTTGACCACGGTGTCCTTGATGTTGTCCTTGACGACCACGATCGGCGTGAGCAGGTTGGCCGGCACCTTGTTGCCGCTGCCGTTGGTCACGGTGACGGGCACGAGGGTGGAGTCCAGCGGCTTGCCGCTCGCCAGCGCGACCGCCATCTGGCCGGCCGCGTCGGTCTCCGGCTTGAACGGCTTGTAGATCGTCATCGTCTGGGTGTTGATCAGGATCCGCTGGATGGCGTCGAGCTGGGCGTCCTGGCCGGTGAGCGGGACACCACTGATGCCGGCCGCCTTGAGGGCGGTGGCGACACCGGCGGCCATGCCGTCGTTGGCGGAGTAGGCGCCGACCACGTTGCCCGCGCCGATCGCGGTGATCGCGGCGGCCGCCTCCTGGTTGGCGGTGTTCGGGTCCCACTGCGGCGTGTCGTACTCCTTGCCGACCTTCAGCTTGCCGTCGATGGCGCTGTGCGCGCCGGCCTTGAAGTCGGCCGCGTTGGGGTCGGTCGGCGAACCGTTGATCATGAAGATCTGGCCGGAGCCGGCCTTGTCGCCCACCGCCGCCACCAGGGCCTGACCCTGGAGCTCACCGACCTTGTGGTTGTCGAAGGACACGTACGCGTCGGCGGGCCCCTGGGCGAGGCGGTCGTAGGCGAGCACCTTGACGCCGGCGTCGTGGGCCTTCTGGACGGAGGACTGGATCGCCTTGGAGTCCACCGCGTCCAGGATCAGCACCTTGTCGCCCTTGGTCAGGGCGGTGTCCACCTGGGTCTGCTGGAGCGTGGCGTCCTGGTTGGCGTTGTAGTAGTCGATCTGCGCGTCCGGCGCCAGCTCCTTGATCTTCTGCTCGATCAGCGGGCGGTCGAACTGCTCGTAGCGGGTGGTCTTGGTCTCCGGCAGCAGCAGGCCGATCCGCACGGCTCCCACCGCGCTCGCACTGCCGCTCGCACCGCCCGAGGTGCCGCCGCCGGTCGACTGCTTGGCACTGCCGCAGGACGCCGCGCCCAGGCCGAGGGAAACCACTGCGGTCACCGCGAGGACGCGGCGAAGCCCGTTGCTCATGAGGATGCCTCTCCGGTTTGAGTCCACCCCCTTGCTCCGAGTCTGGGAACCTCCGGCCGTCGCCACGATCCCGGTTGCGCCGAACGGGTCGCCCCGTCACCGGATCGGCCCGCTCACGCTGCTTCAGGAGCGCTCACGCCGTTTCAGGCGCGCTCGTCGACCACCCGCTTGATCTTCCCGACCGAGCGCTCCAGCGTGTACGGCTCGACCACCTCGGCCGCGACGGTGACGCCCACGCCGTCCTTCACCGCCCGGACGATCGCCGCCCCGGCCGCTGCCCGCAGTTCCGCCGGCGCGTCCGGCCGCGCCTCGACCCGTACGGTCAGGTGGTCCAGCCGCCCCTGCCGGGTGAGCCGCAGCTGGAAGTGCGGCGCGACACCCGGGGTGCGCAGCAGGATCTCCTCGATCTGGGTCGGGAAGACGTTCACCCCGCGCAGGATGATCATGTCGTCGCTGCGCCCGGTGACCTTCTCCATCCGCCGGAACGCCGGCCGCGCGGTGCCCGGCAGCAGGCGGCTGAGGTCGCGGGTGCGGTAGCGGACGACCGGCATGGCCTCCTTGGTGAGCGAGGTGAAGACCAGTTCGCCGCCCTCGCCGTCCGGCAGCACCTCGTCGGTGAACGGGTCGACGATCTCCGGGTAGAAGTGGTCCTCCCAGACGTGCAGCCCGTCCTTGGTCTCGACGCACTCCTGCGCGACACCGGGGCCGATCACCTCGGAGAGGCCGTAGATGTCGACGGCGTGCAGGTCGAACCGCTCCTCGATCTCGCGCCGCATCTCCTCCGTCCAGGGCTCGGCGCCGAAGACGCCGATCCGCAGCGAGGTGGCACGCGGGTCGATGCCCTGCCGCTCGAACTCGTCCAGCAGGGTGAGCAGGTAGGACGGGGTGACCATGATGATCTCGGGCCGGAAGTCCTGGATGAGCTGCACCTGCCGGGCCGTCATGCCGCCGGAGGCCGGGATGACGGTGCAGCCGGCCCGTTCGGCGCCGTAGTGGGCGCCCAGGCCGCCGGTGAACAGCCCGTAGCCGTAGGCGATGTGCACCTTGTGCCCGGGGCGGCCGCCGGCCGCGCGGATCGAGCGGGCGACCACGTCGGCCCACATCGACAGGTCGCGCTCGGTGTAGCCGACCACGGTCGGGCGGCCGGTGGTGCCGCTGGAGGCGTGGATCCGGCGGACCTGCTCCATCGGAACGGCGAACATGCCGAAGGGGTAGCCCTCGCGCAGGTCGGCCTTGGTGGTGAAGGGGAAGCGGGCGAGGTCGGCGAGGGTGCGGCAGTCCTCGGGCCGGACGCCGGCCGCGTCGAACTTGCGGCGGTACAGCTCGACGTTGTCGTAGGCGTGCCGCAGGGTGGCCTGGAGGTGGGTGAGCTGGTGGGCGCGCAGCTCCCCGGGGCTCATCCGCTCACCGGCGTCGAGCAGCTCCGGCGGGAGCGGCTCCCCGAGGCGTCGTCGCGGGGCGGGGGCGCTGCCGGTCATCGTCGCTCCTTCGCGGGTCGGATGCCTACCGATCGTTCGGTCCGGATCACCTCGGAGCCAAGTAATCCAGCGCCCGGATCAGCTGTCAAGGGACCCCGCAGGGCGTTCCGGAATGCCAGATTCCAGCTGATTGAGGGGAGATCGCCCCACCGACCGGCCTGCCTGATATGAAAATCATTACGGAATCTTGACCCGCGAGCGGCCGCCACCGGGCCCCCTGCATGGTTCAGTAGTGCGGCTTCTCCCCCGCACCCCGGAGTGATTCACCGTGCCCACGCCCTCTGCCCTGGTCGGCGCCCTGCGCGAGATCGGCGACCGACCCGCCGTCGTCGCCGACGGGCGCGCGATCAGCGGCATCGGCCTGCTGCTCGGCATCACCCCGCCCGGCGGCCTGCCCCGGGCTCTCGCCGACCGGATCGCCGTGCACACCACGCTGCCGCCGGCCGCCGCCCGCACCGCCGAACAGCGGCTGCGGCACTGGGCCGGCGTGCTCGGCCCGCCGCCGATCCGGCACACCGTGCTGCACCCCGCCACCGAACTCGCCGTCGACCTCGCCCTCGCCACCCTCCTCGCCGGCGGCACCGTCCACTGCGGCGACCCCGAGCAGCTGCCCGACCACCAGCTCGCCGGCCTCGCCGCCACCGCCACCACCCACCTCAGCCTGCCCTCCGAGCTGCTCTGGCGGCTCAGCCGCGACCCCGCCCTCACCGGGCACGACCTCGGCACCCTGCGGCTGGTCCTGCACGTCGGCCCCGAACCCCGGCAGGACGACGTGTACGCCGCCGTCGACGCGCTCGGCGCCGTCCTCGCCCACGTCCGCGCCCCGCACAGCCACGCCGAGGCCGCCGACCACCGGCTGCGCGCCGCCGTCGACACCGCCCGCGCCGCCGCCTGGAAACACGCCATCGGCGTCACCGCCGACCAGGTGCAGGCCTTCGGCGAGCGGCTCGACCACGCCGTGCTCTCCGCCCTGCTGCTGACCCTCCAGCAGCGCGGCGCGCTCACCGACCCCGGACACGGCCGGACCCCGGCGCGGATCCTCGCCGCCGCCCGGATCGCCCCCGCCCAGCGGCCCCGGGTCCGCCGCTGGCTCGACGCGCTCGCCCGGCACGGCCTGATCGCCCGTCACGGCGACGCCTACCACGGCGCGCCCGAACGCACCGCCGCCGAGGTCCGGGAGGCCTGGCGGCTGGCCGCCGAGGCCTGGGCCGACGGGCTCGGCCCGGCCGCCGCCCTCGACCGGGTCCGCCGCGCCGCCGGCCGGCTGCCCGAGCTGCTCACCGGCGAGGAGCCGACCACCCCGGCCGACGCTCCGATCGCCACCCCGGTTGCCACCGCGGCCGCCGCGCCGGTCCGCTCGGCCGCCGCCCGCGGGTACCTCGGGGCCGCGCTCGGCAGCCTGGTCCGCGGCATGGCCGAGGCCCACGACGGGCCCGCGCCGCTGCGCCTGCTCGAACTCGACAGCGGCGGCGAGGACCGCGAGGGCGCCGACACCGCGATCGCCCGCGCCCTCGCCGCCCGCCCCCGGCCGTCCGTCGACCACCACCGGATACCCGACGGCCACCGCTACGACGTGCTCGTCGCCACCGCGACCGCCCGTCCGGAGACCGCCGTCCGGCCGCTGCTGCGCCTGCTCGCGCCCGGCGGGCGGCTGCTGCTGCTCGCCCCCACCGGGGAACAGCTCGACCTGCTGATCACCGGCGGGCCCGCGGCCCCGCCACCCGCCGCCCCCGCCGGGCACTGGCGCGCGGCGCTCGCCGCGGCGGGCTGCCCGACCGTCCTGGCGCTGCCCGAGGACGGGCACCCGATGGAGCTGCTGGGCCAGCGGCTGCTCGCCGCCCGCATGCCCTGACCCGCCGCTACGATCGGGGCCATGTCCCCTGCCCCGCGGACCTCCCGCGCCGCCGTCGCCAACTCGTCGGCCTCGCTCGCCTCCGTCGCCTCGATCGGCTCGATCGCGTCGCTCGCCTCCGTCGGCTCGATCCTCTCGATCGGCTCGGTGGGCTCGATCCTGTCCGTGGGCTCGGTCGGCTCCGTGCTCTCCCTGGGCTCGGTCGGCTCCGTGCTCTCCCTCGGCTCGGTCGGCTCCGTGCTCTCCCTCGGCTCGGTCGGCTCCGCCGTCTCCGCGTTGTCGGCCGGCTCCTGGCGCAGCCTCGGATCGCTGCACTCGGCACGTTCCCGCTGGTCCGTCCGGTCCCGGGGGCCACGGGCGTAGCGGCGGCCACCAGTCCGTACGGGCCGTCGGTGCGCGGCTGGTGAAGCCCGCCTCACGCACCGCCACCCGGTGCGTACCATTTCGATACCGAAGCCTGGATGAGCTGCGGGGATCCTCGCCCGCCGGGCCCGCCCCCGGGTAGGCTCCGCTTGTCCTCCGGCCCTGGCGCGGGCGGCCGCGCGCCGCCGTGCCGCGAACCGGACGGCGGACTCACGCGGGACCCCCGGTGGTCACCGCGCACTCGACACCGCGCGCCAGGGCAGTCGCGCGACCGGCGAAGGGCATCGCATTGGCGGATCGGCTCACCGGAGGAGACTCCTCACTGCTGCG
This sequence comes from Kitasatospora sp. NPDC097643, assembly GCF_040302625.1. Taxonomy (NCBI): domain Bacteria; kingdom Bacillati; phylum Actinomycetota; class Actinomycetes; order Kitasatosporales; family Streptomycetaceae; genus Kitasatospora; species Kitasatospora sp. NPDC097643. The sequence goes on from NZ_JBEOSA010000085.1 coordinate 13,986, forward strand.
GCGGATCAACGCGGCGGTCACGCTTCGGGCGCTGCGGACCGGCCACTCCGTGACCCTCACTCAGCTCGTCGGCGAGACCGGGCTCTCCCGGCCGACCGTCGAGGGCGTCATCGAGGGTCTGGTCGAGACCGGGCTGGTCGCCGAGGTCGAGCAGCCCAAGGAGGACGGCCAGCCGGGCGCCGGGCGCCGCGGCCGGCCGGCCCGCTGGTTCCGCTTCCGCGCCGAGGCCGGGCACATCCTCGGCGTCGAGATCGGCGTCCACGACGTCCGGGTCATCCTCGCCGACCTCACCGGCGAGGTGGTGGGCAGTCACTTCAAGCCGGTCGACGAGACCCTGGAGGCCGAGGACCGGCTCGCCGCCGTGCGGACGGCCGTCGCCGAGGTGCTGCGCAAGGCCGGCATCTCCCGGGACAACCTGTGGGCGGTCGGCATCGGCACGCCCGGCATCGTCGACCGCGACGGCACCATTCGGCTCGGCACCGCGATGCCCGGCTGGACCGGCCTCGACCTCGGCGCCCGGCTGCGCCGCTCCTTCCGCTGCCCCGTCCTCATCGAGAACGACGCCAACCTCGCCGCGATCGCCGAGCACTGGCAGGGCGCGGCGGTCGGCGCCGACGACGTCGTCTTCGTGATGGCCGGCCTCAGCCCCGGCGCCGGCTCCCTCATCAACGGCAAGCTGCACCGCGGCTACGGCGGCGCGGCCGGCGAGATCGGCGCGCTCCACCTGCTCGGCCAGGAGGTCACCCCGGAGCGGCTGCTCTCCACCACCGGCAAGCCGCTCAACCCGCTGGACGAGGCCGCGGTGGCCCGCGTCCTGCGGCTCGCCCGGGAGGGCGACGAGGTGGCGAAGGTCGCGATGGACCGCTTCCTGACCCGCCTGGTCCAGGGCGTCGCCGCGCTCGTCCTCGCCATCGACCCGCAGCTGGTGGTGATCGGCGGCTGGGCGGCCGGCCTGGACGGCGTGCTGGGGCCACTGCGCGAGCGGCTCGCCCAGTTCACCCTGCGCGCCCCCGAGGTGGCCCTCGCGGCGCTCGGCTCCGAGGTGGTGGCGATGGGCGCGCTGCGGGTCGCGCTCGACCAGGTCGAGGACCAGCTCTTCGCCGTCGACCCGCCGAGCACCGGCAACGGCCGGGCCTGACGCTTGCTTCCCAACAGCTGAGGCCCGGACGCCACTTGGGCGTCCGGGCCTCAGCCGGAGGGATTCGAAAGGTGGTTCAGGAGGCGGTGCGGACCTCGGCCGTCGCACCGACCGGGGTGACCTCGACCAGACCGGCCTCGCCGAAGGTCAGCTTGCAGGTGTCGGCCCGGTAGGTGGAGACGGCCAGCGCCACCAGGCGGCCGGCGGAGGCGTACTGGGTGGTCATCACCAGCACCGGCGTGCCGGGCGGACGCTCCAGCAGCGCGGCCTCCTCGGCCTCGGCCACACCGAGCTCGACCGCACGGGACTCGCCGTCCACCTCCAGGCGCTCCAGCTGACGCAGCACCGAACGGGCGCGGTCGCTCTCGGCGCGGAAGCCCGGCAGGTGCGGCAGCGCGGCGGCCGGCACGTGCAGCGACTCGGAGGCCACCGTCCGGCCCTCCACCAGGCGGACCCGGCGGACGGTGTGGACGGTCGCACCCTCGGCGACGCCGAGGCCCTTGGCGAGCTGCGCCGGGGCCGGGGCGGTGGTGCAGTCCACCGTGCGCCAGGCCTGGCTGCGGACGGCGCCGGGCCAGCCCTCCTCCTGCCGGTTCACTGGGACGCCGACGCGCGGGGCGGCGATCAGGGTGCCGATGCCGCGCCGGCGGACCAGGCGGCCCTCCAGCTCCAGCTGGTCGAGGGCCTGCCGAAGGGTCGCCCGGGCGACGCCGAAGCGGGCGGCGAGCTCACGCTCGTTGGGGAGGACCTGACCGGTGGAGAACTCCGTGTCGATGGCGCGCAGCAGCACCGTGCGCAGGTGCCAGTACTTCGGTTCCGGCACCGCCGAGAGCTGTCCTGTCGTTCCCACCGTGTCCTCCACCCTGTTCTGGCCGCCCTGCGAAAGGAGGGCGGATCGCGGGCCCGCTGTCCGCTGTTGCGGCAGGTGGGAGAGCGGGCCTTTATCCGTCCTTCTTTATTAAAGGTCTTTGCAGTAAGCGACCCTAGGGGCATCCTCCGGAGATGGTCAAGACCAATGACAGGGCTTGGTGCGACTGTCACCGGAATTTATGCCGCGTTCACGTCAGACTATGCCCGGTGCGCGTCACGCCACCGACCGGACGGGCACACTCGGTAGGCTTCCCGGGTGATCGTGGTGACGAGTGTGAACGTGAACGGAATCCGGGCGGCGGCCAAGAAGGGCTTCATCGAGTGGCTGGCCGCCACCGAGGCGGACGTCATCTGCCTACAGGAGGTGCGCTCCGAGCCCGAGCAGCTGCCCGTCGAACTGCGCGACCTCGAAGGCTGGCACGCGGCGTGGGCCCCCGCCGCCACCAAGGGCCGGGCCGGCGTCGCCGTCCTGTCCCGCCGGCAGCCCGAACGGACCACCATCGGCTTCGGCTCCGCGGAATTCGACAATTCGGGCAGATATCTCGAAATCGACCTGCCCGGCCTGACCGTCGCCAGCCTCTACCTCCCCTCCGGCGAAGTCGGCACCGAGCGCCAGGACGAAAAGGAACGCTTCATGGCGGAATTCCTCGTCCACCTCACCGACCTCCGCGCCCGCGCCGCCGCCGACGGCCGCGAGGTCGTCGTCTGCGGCGACTGGAACATCGCCCACCGCCCCGAGGACCTCAAGAACTGGAAGGCTAACCAGAAGTCCGCCGGCTTCCTCCCCGAGGAACGCGCCTGGCTCTCCCGCGTCTACGACGAGGCCGGCTACGTCGACGTCGTCCGCGCCCTCCACCCCGACCGCACCGGCCCCTACTCCTGGTGGTCCTACCGCGGCCGCGCCTTCGACAACGACTCCGGCTGGAGGATTGACCTTCTGACGGCCAGTCAGACGCTCGCGGACACCTGCACCCGCGCCTACGTCGAACGCGCAGCCTCCCACGCGGAGCGGTGGAGCGACCACTCACCCGTCACCGCCGAGTTCGATTTCGACATTAACTAGCCATCAAATTCCCGCAGTTGACGAACATGCAGGCACGGGCCCTGGGCTGACCACATGACACCAGCCCAAGGCCCGCTCACATCGGTTCACGCGGCCCAGCATTCGTCCAACCGGCTCGACGGGGCAATGAACGAATCGACCTGCTTTCTGCAACTCTCGACATCGCCGCCAGGCCAATAGGCCCACATCGAGTGGCGGCTCCCACGTCGAGCGGGCGAGCGACCAAGCCCGCGACCTCCGTCCACGCCTCGGAGAATCACACCGGGAGTAAAGCAGCACCAGGGCCGCTCGGCCTGTCCGCCGTACGCCGGCGCTGCGGCGAGCCCGTCGACTACGGGGAGCTCGCACCCCGGATCACGGCTTGCTCCCGCCGGTCACCCCCGTGTAGCGGAGCCACCGGAGTCGTCGCCGGCGGCGCATGACGACACATGGGCAGGCCTCAGATCCCCCGGCACGGCTGCCGCGAGGACGCGGAGGTCCCCGGCCCCGTCCGGAGCGGGAAGTCGGCCAGTCCGACTTCCCGCTCCGGCCCAGAGGTCGGTCAGCCGCCGGCGATCGCGTGGGCGATGGCGAGGGCGGCGACCTCGACGCCGATCTTGCGGGCGATCCCCAGGGCCCAGGCTCCGGCGGCCTTCAGGTGGGCGAGGGCACCGGTCTCGTCGCCCTGCTGGGTGGCGACCTCAGCCTGGGCGACGGCGCCCACAGCGGTGTCGTGCTCCAGGGTGACCGCCTCGGTCTTCAGGGCCAGGCGGAGCTGTTCGAGCTGGGCCGCGAGGGCGAGCAGGTTCACCGGTGAGCCGTCGGGCATCCAGACCTGGGTGTAGCAGGCCCTCGGAGTGCGGCTCTGGGTGGTGAAGTCGACGTGGACCAGGCCGAAGCGCTGGTGGTAGCCCTCGGCCCGTCGAACAGGGGTCATTGTATCGGGTCGCAAGAGCTACGGACTCTGGAGGCCCCTCGACGCCAGCGACGCGAGGAGCTTCACCAAGCAGTTGGAGGCGGCCGAGCGACGCAAGGCCGAGCGGCAACCGCCAGATTTGGAACGGCACGGGCCGGAACTCGAGGGTCCCGGCCCGTGCCGGTAGTTCTCAGAACGGCTCAATCGAACCATGCTGCAGTCCGACGGACGCTTGCCAGGCCTGCCTCCCAGAAGTAGATACGGCAAGCGTCCATGTCACATCAGCCCGTGACCGGCCGGCGCTAACGGCATCGGGGAACCAGCTCCGCAAAGCCGGCAACTGCCAGTCGTTCGACAGCGCGTGTGATCGCATCTCGCGTCACCACCGGAACCACTAGCAGGTTGGGTACCGCAAAGTAGCCGTCGGAGGAAACCTCATCGGCCGTATCCTCGGCCAACCGGGTCGGCTCATAGACGACGACATCATACGAAGAGGCCTCAGTGACAACCACGACGCCATCCAAGTAGCCCTTGCACTCGACTTCAAACTCTACTTCTTCGAAGCCGTCCGGAAACTCCAGATGATATGTCACAACTGATTCTCCTGCTATCTGTCAGCGCCCGAGCGGACGGATCTTGGAAAGCTCGATGCGGTACTGGCCCGGTGTCAGCTTGGCTCCTTGGGCGGGGACAATTTCGTAGTGCCCCGGACTATTTCCCCGCCGGATCACGCGGAGTGTACTCGGGACGCTGTCCATGTCCACCTCGTGCGGTGTGAACCTGGTACCAGCCATCCTCTCTGGACTGTCCCAGACAGAAATCCCGTGGGTCTCCTTGACCAGGCCTGTCTTCGGATCAACCTTGAAATCCGTCTGGCTCGGCACGAAATTCGGCGCGTCGTTCCCCGGCGCGCCCCGGAAGCATGTCGGCGGCTGCGGTCGGCTGTCATTGTGGGTCAGCAGCGGCAGGTCGCCGGCGAGCACGTAGTAGGTGTGCAGTCCGTCAACCGTCAGGTTGTAGGTACGGGCCTGCTGAATGTAATTACGGACCGTCGTGACGTGTGCGTCAGCCCCGTCCGGCCGAAGCAGTTGATCTCCGGTCTGCAACTCATTGGCCTCGACCCACATCTCCCGGTTTACAACCCAGAACGGGTGATGCCAGGTCGTGGTCAGGAATTGTTCCACCGGCTGTCCGGCCGTCGGCTCGACCCCGAGGTCCGTGAACTCCTCGTCGTCGTCCGTCACAATCGCGGCTGTTACGAGCCTGCGCCCGGTCTCGCCGGTCTGTGGATCGGTGGCCAGGACCTGGTCTCCAGGCCTGATCCGCTCTATGGGCAGCAGTTCACCCGCCGCGGTGAGGACGCGCGTGCTGCCCAGGAAGCTGTTGCAGGCCAAACCGGGCTGACTGTAGTTGATCGAGAAGGAGGCCGGGACTTCCGCTCCCTTCTTGTCTCCGAAGAAGCCGGCTTCATCGTAGTAGACGGCGTTGACTCCGCTGCCGCACGAGCTCTTGAAGGCACAGGAGTTGATCATGACGCCGGCGTTGTTGCCAGGCGGTGCGTTCAGACCCGCGGGGGCGACGACATCAACCGTCCAAAGATTCTCAATGGCCTCATGCACCTCGTCCGTGCAGGCAGGGCCAATCGCCTTGCAGGCTGCTGCCAGCGCTGCCACTTCGTCGCGGGCCGTCATGAACTCCGGATGCGGAATCTTGCTGACCTGCTGCTCGTACGCCTTCGCGAACTTTTGGACCAGGCCAGACCCGTCGTCCTCAATCGCAACCGCCATGGTGATAGCCACGTAGACCCGGTTGCCGGTCGGGGTCTGGTAATCGTCCGGATCGCCGCCGGTTCCCGTGCCACCTGTGCCCGTGCCGGTTCCGGTCCCACTGCTACCACCAGTCCCGGTACCGGTATCGGCGGCCTGGGGGTCGCGGTGGCCGCCGCAGTGGCCTTCCCAGCAGTCGCTGACGATCAGGCCGCTGGGGTCGCTGAGGTTGACCGGATCGTTGTTGCTGTAGGCGTACGCGTTCCACTGTTGTGGGTCAGCCGGGTCGAGGATGGGGTCTGGGCTGATGAAGCGGCCGGTGGCGGGGTCGTACTGGCGAGCGCCGAGTGAGGTGAGGCCGGTGGTGTCGTCCTTGAGGCCGCCGACGAAGCCCTTGGTGCCGGCCCAGGTGGAGGCCGCAGGTTGGCTGCCGCGGGGGTTGCCGAAGGGGTCGGTGAGCCGTCGGGTGACGGTCATGGCGGTGTCGGTGTTGATCTGGACGCCGTTGGTGCCGTGCGGGTCGGCGGCCTGGATGAGGACGGTGCCGCCGCCGATGGGGGCGGTGACGCGGGTGAAGGTCAGGCCGCCGGGGGCGGCGAGGGAGCGGGTGTTGGTGGTGGAGCCGGTGGCCGTGTCGAGGGTGAGCTCGTCGGTGCCGACCGAGATGGTGGTCTTGCCGGGGCTGCGCCGGACGAGCTGGTTACCGTCGGCGTCGTAGACGTAGGTGGTGCTGCCGGCCGTCCCGGTCTTGGTGACGGTGGCGGGCTTGCCCTCGGTGTTCCAGCTCAGATTGGTGGTGCCGGAGGTGTCGGTGATCGCGGTGGTGTTGCCGACCGCGTCGTACTGGTAACGGCTGGTCTTGGTACCCGACGGCGAGGTGGTGGTGGAGCTCAGCAGGGCGTGCGGGCCGCCGGTGCCTCCGCCGGTGTTGGGCGCATTGGTGGGGGTGTTGACGCTCCTGGTGGCTCCGAAGGTCTGGGTGGTGGTGACGTCGTTGAGGCTGTTGCCGGTGATGTCGTGCTGGACCATGCCGGTGCGGTTGCCGACGACGTCATAGCTGTAGGTGTTCCAGTACGGCGCCGGGCCGCCCACGGTGCGCCCGCCCGGGCTGCCAACGGCCGGGCCGTCGGCGTTGTCGCAGCCGCCCACGCCGGGCACGGTGGTGGAGCTTCCGGTGCCGTGCTTGACGCCGGAACTGTCCGTCCAGTCCGCGGTCGTGTGGGTGTTCCCAGTGTCGGTCCAGGTGCTGGTCAGCCGGCCGAGGTGGTCGTAGGTGAAGCACTGCAGGTCCCTGTTTCGGGCGTCCTGCAGGTCAGTGACCGAGGTGATCCGGCCGGAGGCTGTATAGGTGTACGTGCTCTGGTCCGCCGAGACGGTGCCGCTCTGCCGGTCGACGAAGGAGTTGACGACCCGTCCGGTGGCCCAGTCGTACTGCTGGGTGGCGACCACCTGGAGGCCGTACGAGCCGACGGTGGTGCGCACGGGCCGCGCGGCGGCGTCGTACTCGACCGCGGCGACCACGGACTTCTTCTGGCTCTTGCTGGAGATCAGCAGCCCGGCGTCGTTGTAGGTGTAGCCGATGGTCTCCGACGGGAGCCCGCCGGCGGCCGGCAGCGTCACCGTGTCCACCAGTCCGAGGACGGGCTCGTAGGTGGTCGCCGTGGTGTACGTTCCCGCCAGTGCCCCCTCGACGGACGGGATGGTCACGGAGCTGCCGGTCGGCCGGTAGCCGACGTCGTAGCCGGTGACGGCGCTGGTGTAGGCCGCACCGTTCGCACCACCCGCATAGCGGGTCGAGGATGTGGGCCTGCCCTTGGCGAGCGTGTCGTACTTCCAGGAGGCGAGCAGGTTCGCCGGGGCAACGCTGCCGTTGTACTGGCCGGTCTTGCGGCCGATCAGGTCGTAGGTGTAGGCGAGCGTCCCGCCCTTGGCGTCAACGGCGTGGTCGACCCGGGAGTTGGCGTCGTAGAAGGTCCGACTCGTGCCGGTGTCCGGGTCGGTGAGCGAGGTCTGTCGCCCCAGCAGGTCGTACCCGTACGTCCAGATGTTTCCGGCGGCGTCGGTGTGCGAGGCCTGCTGGCCGAGCGCGGTGTAGGTGTAGGTGGTGATGTCAGCATCGGCCGGGTTGCCGGTCGGCGTCCCCGTGCGGTACTGCCAGGCGGCGACGGTGCGGCCGCGGGCGTCGGTGATGGTGGTGCTCGGCGAGCTGCCAGGCGGCGGGGTCACGTCGACCCGGTCAGCGCCGGGGTAGGCCGTCATGGTGGCCCACTGCAGGTTGGCGTTGGAGCGGAACTCGGAGCGCACCGGGCGGCCGAGTCCGTCGTACGTCGTCCAGGTCTGCGCCGGTACCTGCGAGTCCTGCGGCAGGTAGAGCGTGGTGCTGGGCGCGGTAGTGGCCTCGTAGTAGGGCGCGGAGGTCTTGATCGCCCAGCCGTGCGAGTCGTACACGGTGTCGGTGATCAGTCGGCCCGTGGACCGGGCGTCGCTGGTCTGCTGGGTCTGGCGCGGGCGGCCCAGGCCGTCGAAGAGTTCGCGCCGACCGGAGTAGGTGCCGCCGCTGCGTTCGAGCCACTCGCTGGTGATCACCGAGGGTCCCGCCGTACCGTTGACGGCGTAGCTGAAGCGCTGGTTGGGCAGCTTGTCGGTGCCCCGGCCCGGTACCCACACAGCTGTGCGGCGGCCCAGGCCGTCGTACTCCTGGGTGGTGGTCCGCTGGTTGGCATCGGTCTCGTTGAGCGGCAGGCCGCGGCCGGGCTCCTGGTTCACCACGACCGTCCAGTCGGCGCCCATCGGGCCGGTGGTGGTCACCGTGGTCGGGAAGGCGCCGGTGGCCGGGCTGCGCGTGGTGCGAGTGGTGGCCGGGACGAGAGTCGCCGCGCCTAGCAGGCCGCCGTTGGCGTCGTACGTCGACCCGTCCGGAGTGGAGATGGTGACGGTGCGACCGTAGGCGTCGAAGGTGGTGCTGCCGCCGTGGACGTAGACCGGTTTGCCGGCCGGGTCGTAGTGGTCGAGCACCTGCACGCTGGTGGCATCGCCGGTGGAGCCGGCCTGGCCGACCGGGCGTCCGTCGTACAGGGTTCGGTTGCCGCCGACGGTGGTGGTGGCGGTCGCCGTCGTGCCGCAGGGGCCCTGGACGGTGGTCTTGCCGGAGGGCAGGATCAGCAGCGCCGGGTTGTCGCTGGTGGCGTACTCGATCGTGGTGCAGAGCTCGGGGGTGGCGGCGCTCCCGTCGCCCTTGTCGGTGGTCTGCAGCACCCGGTTGCCGTGCGCCGGATCGGTCGTGGTGACGGACGTGGTGGTGCGCCAACTGCCGTCGGACAGCTTGGCCTTGTGAATCTCGGTGATCTGAGAGTCCAGGTAGCGGGCGTAGATCTCCGGTGCGCCCGCGCTCTGGGTATGGGTGGCGGTCTCCTTCTGGCCGCTGCGCACGTTGCCGGAGACGGACTGGACGGTGCCGCCGGCCTGATCGAAGACCTCGGTGGCCACCGCGCTGCCGGCGAGCCAGTCGCTGTCCTTGACGGTGCCGCCGAGCGGGCTGGTGACGTCAATGCCACGCTGGGTGCCGTCGGCCTTGTAGTCGCCGTCCATCCCGCGCAGGTAGGTGACCTTCTTCTGGGTCTTTGGCGCCTCGCCGGGGAAGGCGCTGCCGGTCGTGGTGGTGACCGACTCGTAGCCGCGGAAGTAGTCCCAGGTTCGGGTCTTGGGGTCGGTGAACTCGGCGTCGTCGCGGTGCCAGGCCGCGGCGCCGTTGTAGGTGTACTCGGTGGTCCGGGTGACGGACGGGCTGGTGACCAGGTCCTGCTCGGTCACCGTGCGGACCAGCGGCTTGTTGAACCAGTCGCTGACCGGGTCCGGAGAGGACTGGCCCGGCAGGTACCAGTTGACCGGCATGCAGGCCATGGTGTTGGTGTCGGCGGAAGCCGGCATGTGACTGTTGACGCGCGAGCACTCGCCGTCGCTGTAGACGACGTTGATCCGGCCGCCGGTCTCGGTGGTGATCTCCCGAATACGCGGGCGCATGAACATCGGCGAGGCCGGCACCAGGCCGTCGACCCGGTTCGGGATCATCTTGTAGGCGAAAGTGGCGGGCGGAAGAGCCACCTCGGGTCGGCCGTTGCTCCCGGTCCGCTTGATGGAGTCCAGCCAGAGCGTCCGCTTGGTGCCGTCACCCGGGTCGACCAGGGACTGGCCGAGCGCCCAGGTGTCCACGGTGACCGGCCCGGTGCCGGTCGTCACCTGGGTCGTGATCGAGGTGAGCCGCTTGGTGGAGAAGAAGGCAGGCGCGTAGTTGGTGCAACTACCCGAGGAGGCACAGAGCTGGTCGATCGGCACGTCGGGCCAGGCGTCCGCGTTCGCGGCGGTGCGCTGGCTCTCGTCACAGGTGACGCTCCCACCAGGATTGCAGCGCTCGGCCGTCGCGTCGAAGAGCACCAGTGCGCCCGGTGTGAGCGAGCCCTTCGCGGCCTTCTGCTCGTCGTAGCGCTGGTTGTAGCCGATCTGCGCGAGGGTGACGGCCCGCTCGTAGGAGGTGAGGGTGCCGTTGCCGTTGTTCTGGCCGCCGCCCCGGCTGTAGTAGTTGGTCTCGGGAGCGTAGCGGTAGCTGATCAGGTTCTTGTGTGCATCGACGACGTAGTCGAGCTGCCAGCGCCAGGCCATCTGGCACCACGAGCCCTTGCCCACGGCCGCGTTGTAGCACGGGTCTCCGGGGTTGGGCGAGTAGACCGGACTGGTGAGCACAGACTTGGCAGCCGGATCGGTGCCGTCGCCGCCAGGCAGGTGGTTGCTGCCGAAGTAGTACTCGGTACCGTCCGGGGTGGTGATCCGCCAGTACTCGGTGTCCCGGTATTCCTGCTCGCCAGCTCCTCGGGGGGCTCCGGTCAGCTGCTCGACCTTGGAGCCGTCGTCGGTCTGCAGGTGCCAAATACCGGTGGCGTCATCACGCACCAGGGTGCCGGAGCGGCCGGCGAGCGAGAGCGTTGCGTTCTGCCCGCCCCAGCAGCGGTCGCCCGAGCCCTTGATGCCTGAGTCGCCCGCCTTGTCGCAGGTACGGTAGGTGCGCTCGATGAAGCCCGGCTCGTACGTCCAGCCGTCACCGATCCAGGAGGACTGGGAGTTGGTCGCGGACGTCCTGCCGTCGACGGCCGAGGAGTTGTAGTCCAGAACGACCGACGGAGCGAGGCCGCCCAGCGTCGGCGGGATCTGGATCGTGTAGTTGTACGTGAAACTGCCGACGTTCGAGCCGCCGCTCCATTCCATCGACGGCGCCAGCGGCGTTGCCGCGTAGCTTCCGCCGGCCCCCGACGGGGTCGGTTCGGCAGCGAGAACCATCGGCGCGAGCGCGGCGCCTCTGGTAGCCGGGGCGCTCTGAGCGCCCGGTGCACCGTCGGCCAGGGCCGACTGCTCGGAGGGCGACTTCGCAGACCTTGCCGTGCTGGCAGACGGCAGGGTGACCTCAGCGGTGACCCGGCCGCCCGCGTCCACGGTGGAGGCCACCGGGGTCTTGGTCCGGCACTCCGCCCGCTCGGGGGTGGTCAGTGCGCAGGCCGGCAGCGCAACCAGGCGTGCCCGGTCCGCCCAGCCGCCAGCCTGAAGGCCCTTCAGGTCCAGGACCACCTGTGCCCGTCGGCCGTCGGCAGTGGGCGTCGGGTCTGCGTCGGTCAGCGCGACCAGAGCGGTGCCCGCACCGGCCGCCCGGCCCTTGCCGGCGTCCGTTACCTCGACGGACACCGACGTCGCGGGCGCCGTGCTGTCTGAGGCGGGCGCCAGCAGGACGGGCAGCCGCCCGGCCCGGCTGGGCGTCGCGCCGCCCGAGGCGGGGGAGGCCCCGCCGGTCGCGGCACGAGCCGCCTTGGCCTCCGGACCGTCTGCGCCGAGCCCAACGGTGGCTTTGCCGGGTGCCACGGGAGGCGCCACAACCGGCGTCCAGGTCGGCTTCGCCGAAGGCGAGGGCGATCCGTTCTTGCCGCCCGGCACGAACTGCCGGCCTGGCACCGACGGGGTGTCGGCGCCGAGCGGCGTCTGCGGCGGGGACCAGATCTGGTCCTCCGACACGGGCGCGGCCCAGGCCACGGATGGCGGGACCGCCACCCCTGTCAGTGTCAGCGCGAGCATGGCCGCCAGGCCCGGAGACCAGCGGCTGCCCCTCCTCGCTCTCCGGGTCCGCCCCAGGGCATGCCAAGGCTTCACGCTCAGTCCCCTCCCTCAAGCGAAGTGACGCAACGTCAATCACGCGCGCCTCTCCGTACACCGATCGCGCACGGACCCTACTGATGGTCAACTGTTTGCACCATGGCGAATCGGACGAACCGACATTGGTTTATGTCTTTGTTATGTGATCCCAAGTCACCAATGGGACGTGCTGAGACAAAGCCGCCTCCGGTTTGACCAACCGCATAGCCAGCAAGCATCGTTCGTTCCCGCACGCGCCCGCCCGACCGGACGGGCTTCACGGGAGGGGATCGACTTGCCCATCAGAGCCACACAATCACCACCGATCCAGACAGGCCAGACACGTCGACGGCGAGCACAGAACCGCGCACTCGCCGCGATCGGCACGACGTTCGCGCTCGGTCTCGGCCTGCTCGGTGGCCCCTCCGCAGTGGCCGCGCCCGGCCCTGCCGCAGGCACCTCAGCCACTCCCCTTCCGGGCGGCCCGGCACCGGCACGCACCCCCGAGCAGAAGGTGCTGTACGACGCGCTCACCGAGGCGAGGAAAACGGGGAAGCCGGTCGTAGTCGAGACCATGACGACCGAGGTGTCGAAGACCCTCGCGAACCCGAACGGCACGCTCACCACCACGGACAACGCCCAGCCCGTGCGGACGAAGCGTGACGGTGCGTGGGCCGACCTCGACTCGACCCTGCGGTCGAACGCAGACGGCTCCGTCAGCCCCGCCGTCGCGAGCACCGCCCTGACGTTCTCCGGCGGCGGTAGTGGTCCGATGGCCACGGTGTCCACCTCCGACGGCAAGAAGCTGTCGGTCGGGGCCCCGTTCACGCTGCCGAAGCCGGCTGTGAACGGGTCCACCGCCACCTACCCGAACGTGCTGCCCGGCGTCGACCTGCAGCTGACCGCGCTGCCCATCGGCGGCTGGCGTGACGTGATCGTGGTCCGTACCCCGGAGGCGGCCGCCAACCCGGCACTGAAAACCCTGCGGTTCCCGATCACCGCGCAGGGTCTGACGGCCACTTCCGACGACCAGGGGCGCATCGACGTCAAGGACGACAAGGGCGCTCTGCGGTTCCGCTCGCCCTCGCCCCTGCAGTGGGACTCCTCCACGCCCCCGGCGACCGCCACCGCCGCGCCCAATGCCGCCAAGTCCGCCCCGGCAGCGGCTGCCCCTGCCGCCGAACCCGCGCCCGCGACGGCGCCGACCGGCACTCCGTCGTCCGCCGAGGAGCCGGGCGACGGCGCGAACGTGGCGGCCATCGGCACGAAGGTCACGTCCTCGGCGATCGAGCTGACGCCGAACCAGAGCGCGCTCGGTTCGGGCACCGGCCCGTGGTACCTGGACCCGTCCCTGGTCGCGACGAGCTCGGCCCAGGGCTCGGTGGAGGTCCAGGAGAACCACAGGACCGCCGAGAACTTCAACAAGAAGAGCAACCTGGGCACCGGCTACTGCGGCTACCACAGCAGCGACCCGAGCCTGGACTGCGGCATCGAGGGCCGCCAGCGCGCCTACTTCCAGTTCGGCATCAACCCGACGCTCTACACCAAGCCGGGCGGAGCCGAGAGCCCGCCGACCATCTTCACCTCCACCCTCAACGCCCAGGTCACCAGCGCCGCCAGCCCCGACACCGAGACGCCGTTGGCCGTGTACTCGGCGTCCAAGCTGATCCACGAGCACACCAGCTGGGCCGACCAGCCCTGCGGTGACAACGGCAACCTCGTCATGGAGAACTGCCCGAAGGTCAACGGTCAGTCGATCAAGGGCACCGGCCCCCTGGCCATCGACGTCACCGACATGATGAAGCAGGCCGTCGCCGGTCAGTGGCCGTGGTGGACGGTCGGCATCGCCCCCGAGGGCAATGAATGGAAGAAGGAGTACCGGCACCACATCGCCAACAACCCGTACATCACCACCACCTACGACATCGCCCCGACCGTCTGGTACCCGCGCACCTACCCCGCCCCCGGCTTCGCATGGAACAACAGCACCGCCGAGTGCAACACCGGCGGCGCGCACCCCTGGGACAACCCCGGCTGGATCAGCAGCAACCAGAACATCTACCTGAACGCCAACAGCTACTCCCCCGCCGGTCAGTCGGTCCGCACCACCTTCCACCTCTGGGACGACAACGACGGCAACTTCGGCGTCGTCAACGGCGGTTGGGGCGGCAGCTACAACAGTCCCTACACCCTCGCAGTCGGCTCACTTTCCGACGGCCACCAGTACGGCTGGTACGCGCAGGCCGACGACGGCCTGCTCTCCTCCCCCGGCAGCGCCTGGTGCTACTTCCGGGTAGACCGCACCAATCCGCGGCTCAGCATCAGTTCCCCCGACTTCCCGCCGTCCGGCACGCCCAACGACCACCCGACCCGGTACGCCAACGACACCGAGCCCGGCACCTTCCTCATCAACGCCGAGGACCCGGCGCCCGGCCCCGGCCTGCGCGCCTCCGGCATCGCGTGCGTGCGCTTCAGCACTGATCCGACGCCCGTCACCGGCTGGCAGTGCAACCAGCCCGGCTCCTACGCCGCCGGCGCCCCCGTCAAGTTCCGGCCCACCAGGTGGGGCACCAACACCGTCTACGCCTGGGCCATGGACAATGCCGGCAACTACAGCCAGCGTGCCGACTACACCTTCTACGCACCGTGGAAGCCCGGCTTCGTCCCCACGTTCGGCGACACCGACGGCGACCAGCTCGCCGACATCGTCGTCCCGGACGCCATCGGCAACCTCCGGACCATCGGTGGCAATGCCGACCCGATGCGCGCAATCACCGCGAGCGCCGCCAGCGCTCCGCGCAACGGCGTCAACGACACCACCACGACCTGGGCGGACTACCAGATCAGCCACCGCGGCACACTGAACGAGTCCGGAGCGCTCGACCAGATCTTCGCCCACAACACCAAGGACTCCAACCTCAAGAAGTACCTCTACCTGATCGACAACGACGGCACCGGCCGATACGACGTCTACAAGAAGATCTCGCTGGACCGCCCAACCGGCACCGGCTGCGCCGCCGTCCCCACCTCAGGCCTGGCCTGCCCGGCCAACCGGCCGTTCGCCGGCGACTGGTCCGAGGTCAGCCAGGTCCTCTCGCTCGGCACCCCCGAGGGCGAGCTGACCAGCACGAACCCGGCCACGCCGACCGACCCGGCGAAGACCTCGATCATCAGCCAGACCTCCCTGCTCACCGTCGAGGGCGGCCGGCTCTGGCTGCACAACGTGAGCGGCGCCAAGTGGAACCAGGTCGACGCCACAGCTCTACTCATCCCCACCGCACCCAACGGCGGCACCTGGGACGACTACGAGCTGCTCAACCCCGGACCGGCGAACGGCACCACCGTTACGCCCAACCAGCCCGACGCCCGGCAGGCCACCCTCTGGGCCCGACACCGAACCAACGGCAACATCTACGCCTACCCGATCACCCGCAGTGCTGATGGCCAGACCGACTTCAGTGCACTCACCCGGCCTGACGGCGGCACCCCGATCCTCACCGGTGCCAACTGGACCACCGCAGCCCAGCCGCGGGTCGGCGCCGCCGACCTCAACGGCGACGGCTACCCCGATCTGTGGGCGATCAACAACTACAACGCCATCACCGTCTTCCCCGGCAAGAGCACCAGCGGCACCAAGGGAAGGGTCGACGGCTTCGACGGATGGCAGCTACTGGGCTACAACAACACCAGCGTCTCGCTGCACTCCAACCAGGTCCCCTGGCAGTGCCTCGACGCCATCGGAGGCCCCCGCAACGGCGCCGAAGTGGCCGTCTACGCCTGCTGGGAGACCTACAACCAGCGGTTCACCCTGGGCATCGACGGCACCATCCGGGCCTCGGGCTACTGCCTGACCGCCCAGGACGCGACGTTCAGAAACGGCACCAAGGTCGTCATGGCCTCCTGTGACAACCAGCCGACCCAGAAGTGGGCGATGACGGCGGACGGCAAGATCTACCTTCCGGCGACGGTAACGGCCAGCGCCCCCACCGGCCGCTGCCTCGAACGTCCCGGCTGGAACCCCGACCAGGGCACTCGCCTCGGCATCTGGGACTGCCCGGGTCTCCAGTCCAACCAGCTGTGGATCCTGAACCCCGAGTCCAGGCCCTGACCTCCTGGCCCCTCAAACGGCCCGGCTCCTTGGCTCCAGAGCGGAGCCAAGGAGCCGGGCCGGCCGCGTCCCGCTTCGGCGAATGACCGTGTCCGGCCTCTTGCACGCCTTTGTGCGCCATTCCAGAGTGCGATGCCGCCCACACAACGCCAACTACCGGCCGCTCCAGAACCGGTGGGCGGCGATCAGACCGAATTTCCTGGCGTACGAGGCCCTCGTAGTCCGCTCCCGTGTCTCGAAGTCAATGTGGACGAGGCCAAATCCCGGCCCGAACCCGTCCGCCCGTCGAACAGGGCGTCATCCTCGCCGCAGCCAACTGACTTTTGGCCAACTCCCGTCCACTCGCTCATGATTGGTGTCGACGCAGAATGCTGGTCCGCCCCCTACACTGAAGTCACGAGTACGTCGTCGAGTGTTTCCGCCGATTTCGAAGGCGAGGCCACGTCCGACGCCGGTCGACCAGGTTCTCCAGGGCCCCGGCGTCGCGCGCGGCCCGCCACTCGGTGACGTGGGAGTGGTACAGGCGCTCGCGGCGCAGGACCGCGCCCTTCTCGCCCTCGGGCGCGGCGTCGTACTCGGCGACGATCCGCAGCTTGTACTCGGGGCTGAACGTGCGGCGCTTCGGCCTGGGAGCCGGGTCGGCGGCGGACGGATCGGTGCTGGTCATCAGGGGTGGAACTCCTACTCGGGCCCTCTCAGGCTAACCCGACAAAGCGGGATGTCTCACCCAAGGCTGACAGAGAGGGCGTCGCCGGCGCGCCCACGGCAATCACGGTCGGCCAGCCGCCATAGGCCCAGGCGAGGGAGCCGAGGGTGGAGCCGACGGCGATTCCGGTGAACCGCAGGGTGAAGCAGCAGGCGTTGAGCCGGCTGTGCGCGTCCGCCTGCCAGAGTGCACAGGGCACTCTGGCAGGCGACCTGGCTCGACCAGGTGGCGTCCAGGAGCACCACGCCGGCCGTCAGCCAGCTCCGCCTGGACGGAGGTTTCGGGTCCAACAGCGATTCCGGGGCAACCGACCTACGCGAAACTGCCAGCGCGGTCCAGCTTCGATACGCGTACTTCGAGTTCGGCGGGCAGGTGCCAGCCTTCGGTGGTGGGTGTCATGTAGAGGCGGGCCTTGAGGCCGAGCAGGAGCTGGCGGCGATGCTCCTGGTCGGCTTGGGTCCAGGCGTCGGCGAAGGTCCGCCCGGTCTCGACCTCGACCCAGGCGGAGGGGCGTTGTGGGAGGGCTGCGAGGCGGCGGCGTTCGTCGACGAGGACTTCGAGGGCTTCGGCGTACTCGTCGTCGCCGCCGGGGTAGTCGAAGAGGTTGCGGCGTTTCTCCTCGCGCAGGTCGCGCATGGCCTGGGTGACGTGGTTGAGCTGTTCGGTGTGGTCCTCACCTGGGATGAACCTGCGTATCGTCATCGGCAGGCTGGCCAGGCGCTCGACCAGGGCGGTGATCGCGGCGGTGACGCGCTCGCCCTTGATGGACTGGCCTTTGCAGGCGGGTTTCCCGGCCGTCTTCGCGCACCGGTAGTACTCGTAGATCTTTCCGTTCTTGGCGAGGTTCACCTGCCGGTAGAGCCGGTCCCCGCATCGGTCGCAGAGCGCAACGCCCAGCCAGGGTGAGGCGCCGTTCGAGCGTTCCTTCGTGATGGACCGATCGTCCATCACCGCCTGGATGGCAGCCCACTCCTCCTCCGTGAACAGAGGCTTGGCCATCCGGATCGGCAGGCCCTTCGCGTCCCGGGCGATCTTGCGCGCCTTGACGGAGCGGCCGGTCAGCTTCAAGCCCATCGTCGCCGGGGAACGCAGGATCTTGCCCACACTGGTCGGGTTCCAGTGATTCGACGGCGGCGTCTTGCGCTTGCTCGTGTACGTGTCGCCCTGGTTCTTGTACGCGTGTGTGGCGGGTGTGTCGAAGCTGGCTGATTCAAGGGCCGTGGCGATCATCCACTGGCTCTGCCCCTCCAGCAGGAGCTTGCCCATGTACCGGACCGCTTCGGACGTCACCGGGTCCGGCTCGAGGGTGCGCCCACCACCTGGACGGTCCACGATCCGGTACCCGTACGGCGGCTGCCCACCGGCCCACCGGTCCGTCTTGCGCAGGTGCTTGTGCGCAGCCGTGACGCGTGCCTTGATCCGCTTGAGCTCCATCTCCGCGAAGATCGACGCCAGCATCAGGAAGGTCTTGGCCAGCTCGTTTCCGAACGACGACTCGCGGCCCTCCCGGTAGTCCAGGGTGACGCCGTCGTCGGTGAACACCAGGACCTTGTGGTTCTCCTCCGCCCAGTGGGCGACATCCGCGCAGTCCTTCGCCGAGCGGAACGCCCGGTCGACCTTCGCCCACACCAAGGCGTCCCACTCGCCCTGCCGCTCGGTCAGCCATGGGCCCAGGTCAGGACGCTCCCACGGCGTGATCTGAGCAGAGACGTCCAGGTCCTCGAACGACCCGACGATCTCCCACTCCTTCGAGACCGCGTGCCGGGTCGCCGACTCCGCCTGCACCAGGTGCGAGACCTTGCCCTCGTCCCCGTGCGTGTCCGACACACGCGAACCCACCACCGCCCGAACCGGCACCGAAGCCGTCATGATGCTCACAGGAGGTCCCCTACCGCCCAGGCCAGCAGACACCCTCGAACAGCCCACACTCGAACGAGTGGACTCTTTTAGAAAAGGCGTCCATCCGCTGGAGGATCGACTATCTGATGGCCAGTCAGAAACTTGCGGACACCGCCATCGAGGCCTACGTCGAACGCCCCGCCTCCCATGCCGAACGCTGGAGCGACCACGCACCGGTGACAGCCGTCTTCGACATCGACCAACTCCTCTAGCACTGAACCGAATTCGGGAAGCTGGCTTGAACTGCTGCGGTTCGTCGCGCGCCCTACCGGAGCAACGATTGCGGCTGCTACTGACACTGCAACCGCACTATGCGGCGCTTCACCATCCTGACTGGCAGTCAGCCAATGTTCCGGAAACGCCTCGGTTTGTAAAAACCAAGGCCGTCTGGCGGGAGTCGCCCCGCGGCACAGGTGATGACTCCGGGAAGTCGATCGCCGGCCCGCCCGGTTCATCAGTCGGCCACCACTTCGGCAAGGCGGCGTGAGCGCCTAGAGTCAGGCCTTCGTACCCGGCCGCCGATCGGCCGGGTACGAGCCACTGGTCTTGGCGCGGTCGGGTTCCTCTTCGTCGGTGCCCGGCTGGAGGAGAGCGAGCAAGTCCTGTGCTGCCCAGTCCGGCAGGGTGAGCGCGACGGGAACCGGCAGCAGGGCGTCACGTCGGAGGGATTCCTCCTTCCAGACGGCCTCGGTGAGCCAGGCGAACGTGTCGTCGTCGAGCAGGTCGGGGTGGCAGGCTGCGGTGTCCGCGAGCCGCTCGGCGTCGGGGAAGGCGGGCGGGAGGCCGCCGCTGTTCGCAGCGCGGGCGACAGCGCGGCGGGCAGCGGTCTCGTACCAGCCGGATCCCCACCATTCGCCGACGGATTCGGTACGGGAGCCGTGCAGGGTGAGCAGCCGCAGGACGGTGTCCGGTCCGAGGGTTTCGTCGGCGGTCTGCCAGAAGTCGATCTGGCGGTGGATGGAGGCGAGGATCGGTGCCCAGCCTTCTTCGAAGATGTCGCTGAGCACGCTGCCGTCTGCGAGTCGGCGGGCGGGTGTGGTGAGGGCGAGGCGGACGGCCGGCCAGTCGACGCCTTCGGGGTGGACGTGGGGCAGGACGGCGCGGGTGGCGGCGATGTTGGCGCGGGCCATCGTGATGTCGCGGATCTTGAAGTGCCATTCCTCGACGTCGCTCTCGCGACGCCAGCACCATTCGGCGATACCGCGGGCGGCCGCGGAGGGGACGGGGTCCGGGACGATCAGCGGGTAGGCGCGCAGGCCGGCACCCGCCCGCCAGGAGAACTCCTCCCCGAGCGCCGCGATCGCCGCGGATCCGTCGTCGCCGCCCCGGTGGCGACTGATCGCGTCGCTGATGTGGTCGGCCCACAGCAGCGTGACCAGGTCGTGGCGCAGACCTCTGGCGATGTCGGGCAGGTGGATGCGGGTGGCGTCGAGGAGTCCCGCCTCGGCGAAGGCCCGGCGTGCGGTTTCCGCCTTCGCGGCCTGGGTCGGGTGTCCGCTGAGGTCGATGACGAGGTCGTCGTCGAGCGGGAACAAGGGCGGTAGGCTCTCGTCCCCGCCCCAGCCCCACCCGTCGGTCGGGTCGTCCACGGTGAGTAGGGCCGTTTCGGGGTCCCAGTGGACGCTGATGTGGAAGTTCGAGCGGGACAGCTCCATCGTGGCCGGCACGGTCTTGGGGTCTTCGTCGGCCTCGT
The DNA here is from genome assembly GCF_040302625.1 of Kitasatospora sp. NPDC097643. Lineage (NCBI taxonomy): Bacteria > Bacillati > Actinomycetota > Actinomycetes > Kitasatosporales > Streptomycetaceae > Kitasatospora > Kitasatospora sp. NPDC097643. Next base: position 34,292 of record NZ_JBEOSA010000085.1, read on the forward strand.
CACTCTCGCCCCAGATCTCGCCGTCTGCCCAGCCCGCCCGCCTCAGCGGTGCGGTGAGCCGGACGAGCAGGCGCGGGCCAGCGGCGTGCGGCGAGGTGGCAGTGGAGGGCGTGAGGTCCATGCGTGGGGTGCTCTCGGGTGCTCGGGCTGGTGCGGAGTGGTAGCGATGAACGGTCATGGCGTGTCGTGACGGCGGGCGGCCTCGGCCTTGTCCTGGAGGTCACGGGCGATGCGCCACCAGCGCCGGGATCCGCTCGTGTACCAGGAATCCTGGCCCGCCGGATGCCAGTTGGCCAGCTCGCGCAGCTGTTCCGTGATCTTCTCTAGTGCTCTGACCGCATACGTTCGCCGGGTTGGTGATGGCAGGCCGGAACAGGTTGGATGTGGCGGACATCCAACGGGTTGGGGGCGTGGTGGC
>NZ_JBEOSA010000086.1:0-34159 GCF_040302625.1 Kitasatospora sp. NPDC097643
CGGGGACGGCCGGAGCCGGGGGCCGAGGGATCCGCTACGTCACTGAACGGCCGTCAGATTTCGCCCGGCTGGTCGAGTTTGGCATCCCTCGAATGCGCACGGCCTACCGGGCTACCGCGCGTCCAGCGGACTGTTCGGCTGCCTGAAGTTCCAGGTCTGGGCGGGCGTGTAGTTGCAGGTGTAGATCTGCAACTGGGTGCCGTCCTGCGTGCTGCTGCCGGGCACGTCCAGGCACTTGCCGGACTGCGGGTTGATCACCACGTCGCCGAGGTACCGGACCCACCGCTGGGCCTCCGAACCGTTGCAGTCCCACAGCTGCACCGGCGTGCCGTTCGCGGTGCCACCGGCACTGACGTCCAGGCACTTCCCGAGCGCCGACAGGGTGACCCCGGTCATGTCCGGCTTGTCGGTCGCCGTCCACCACTGCGAGGCGGTGGAGTTGCAGGAGTAGATCTGCACCGGCGTGCCGTTGGCGGTGTTCCCGCCGCGGACGTCCAGGCACTTGCCCCCGATCCCGGTCACCCAAGCGCCCGTCGAAGCGGCGCTCGCCGTCCCCGGAAGGGTCGCGACCGCGATCGCGGCCGCCGCCAGGGCACCCCACACGTGGCTCCTGCGTACCCGACTTCCCATGGCCGACCATCCTCTCGCTGGATTTCCCGCACGCCGACTCCCTGCCGGCGCTTGGTGAGGACGATGCCCGGGGGCGGTAGACGGGCGATGGACGGCCGACCGCGTTGATCACCCGTCTACCGCGGCGCCCTACCGTGAGCGGCTGCCTTCGCCCGGCTGCCGAGGAAGCGCATCCGACGCCGCGGCTAGGCTCACGGTGATCAACACTGGGCAGAGGGAGGGGCGCGGATGGATCTCGTCGGAAAGACCGTGGTGGTCACCGGGGCCGGGCGCGGGTTCGGAAGGGCGGTTGCCCTGAAAGCGGGCCGCCTGGGCGCGCGAGTGTTCGTGTCCGCGCGCACGACGGCTGCCGCTCAGCGAGTGGCCGACGAAGTGGCGGCCGACAGCGGTGCGGAAGTCGACGCGTTCGCCTGTGATCTGGCTGCTCCGGCCACCGTGCGGGCCTTCGCGGAAGGGGTGGCCGCCCACGCCGACCGGGTGGATGTGCTGGTCAACAATGGCGCCCGCTACTTGCCGGGCCCCGACCTGTGGGACGCCGAGGACGACGCGATCACCGACACCATCGCCTCCGGAGCCACCGGCACCGTGCTGACGGTCAAGCACTTCCTGCCTCTGCTGCGCGCCGCTGGGGGAGCAGATGTGGTCAACCTGGTCTCCTCGGCCGCCGAGGCCCGGAACCACCGCTCTGCGGCGCATCCCGCGTTCTACGCGGCCAAGGCCGCCCAGGCCGGCTTCGCGGACGTCCTCTCCCATCGGCTCCGCCCCGAGGGCATCCGGGTCATCTCGCTCTACCCGCCGGATTTCACGGACGGCGACCCGCTGCACCCCACCTGGGAGCACGCCCCCCGCAGCGCGGACGACCCGCTGAGCGCCCAGTCCGTGCTCGACTGTGTCCTCTTCGCGATCGGCCAACCGCGGGACTGCTTCATCCGCTCCTTCCACTTCGAGCAGGGGTAGGGCCTGCCGTGTGCCCCTTGACCTGCGGCTCCGGTCCGGCGCGCGGCGGGGCGGCCGGCGGCGGAGGATGGAGGTCCCGGTGGTGCACGGGTGCCGGGAGACGGGAGGTGTGCGGCCGTGGTGATCGCAATGGCAGACATCCGGGAGTGGCGCACGCATGCCGTGGTCGACGACAAGGGGCGCCGCATCGGCTCGCTGGAGTCCGTGTACGTCGAGACGGCGAGTGACCAGCCGTTCTTCGCCACCGTGACGGTGGGCCTGGCGACCAGGCGGCGGCTGGTGTTCGTCCCGCTGGACGGGGCGGTGGTCGGGCCGGGTTACGTCCGGGTGGCGTTTCCGAAGAGCCAGGTGAAGCAGGCGCCCTCGATCGGCACGGACGACGTGTTGCCCGCCGGGGACGAGCCCGCCGTGTTCGCCCACTACGACCTCCCGTACGCGACCGGCGCCGGCGGTGAGCGCCGCCTCGCCCGTCGCTGAGCCCGCCTGGACCGTCCTGGACCGCCCCGGACCGCCTGCCGACGTCGGGCGCGCCCGGTCCGATACCCCACCGGGTACACTGGAACGCCAGAAGTCGACGGGAAAGGCGGCGCGGACATGCAGGTGGACGAGGAGTCGGTGGGTGCGATCCTGAACCGGCTGCGTCGCGCCCAGGGCCAGCTGGCCGGCGTGATCGCGATGATCGAGGCCGGCCGTGACTGCAAGGATGTCGTCACCCAGCTCGCCGCGGTCTCCCGGGCCCTCGACCGTGCCGGGTTCAAGATCGTTGCGAGTGGTATGCGCCAGTGCATGGCCGCCGCCGACGAGGGCGCCCCGCCGATGAGCGAGGCCGAGCTGGAGAAGCTGTTCCTCGCCCTGGCCTGACCGTGCCGCGGACGGGGAGCGGTGTCGCCGTCCGGGAGTTCCCGCAGCGCCCGATGCGCCGTCATGTGTCGTTCACGCCCTGGTCGCCGGTCTTCGGATGAATGAGGCCCGCCCGCAGTTGTACAGCCAACTGTCGGGCGTCCCTCAGCCTCCGTGACCAGCCGCGCGCGGGCCCGGTGCCGCCCTGCCCGGCGGGCCGGGCGTGCGGGCGGCGGACAGGACAACCGTGGCCGCAGGCAGCGCCCTGACCCTCAGCTCATCCGCCAATCCCACCGAAGGTGACCGGCTCACCTTCCACTGGACCACCGACGCCCCCGACACCAAGAACTGGGTCGGCGTGTACGACGGCACCCGCCGGCCGGGCGACGGTGCCTCCCTGCTGTGGAAGTACACCCCGGGCGCCTCCGGCGACGTCCAGCTCGACACCTCCGCGCTGACCGGCGGCCCGTACACCGCCTACCTGCTCGCCAAGGACGGCTACGGCGTCCTCGCCACGTCCGAGCCGTTCGGCTTCCGCCCCAAGCCCGCCGTCGTCCGCCCGCACAGCGCCGTGGACGCGCTCACCGCCACCCCCGTCGCTCCCGGTGCGGCGGTGTCCGTCCAGCTCGGCGGGCTCTGGTGCCGCCCGGCCGGCAACCCGGCCGGATCCGCCGCCTTCCGCAAGGTCGCCGGCCCGGCCTGGGCCTCCGTCAGCCCCGACGGCACGCTCGGCGGAGCAGCCCCGGCGACGGCCGGCCGGACCCCCGAGGTGGTCGTCGTCGGCGTCAAGGACAGCGCCGGTGCCACCGACACCGTTACCGTCCTGCTCCCGGTCGCCGACCCGGCCGGGCCGCTGCGCCTGAAGACCGCCAGCTGGAACCTGCACGATGCGGGCGCCGGCTACTCGGACGCGCTGGAGAAGCAGCTGCGGGTGGTGCTGACCCAGGGCCTGGACGTGCTCGCGCTCCAGGAGACCGCCGGATCCGCCGCCCAGGCCCTGGCGAACTCCCTCGGCTGGTACGCCTACCAGAGCCCGGGCAGCGTCGGCATCCTCAGTCGCTACCCGCTGGCCGACGTCACCCCGGTCACCGTCGAGCTGCCCGCCGCCGGGGCCACCCTCCAGCTGCCCGGCGGCCGCGGGGTCCGGTTCTGGGCGGCCCACCTGGACGAGGCGGACTACGGCCCGTACGCGATCCAGGACGGCCGAACCGTCGCCCAGGTGACGGCGGTTGAGAACGCCTCGCGCCGGATGACGCAGGCCCGGGCGCTGGCCGCCGCCCTCCGGGCGGACATCGCCCGGCACGCCCCCGTGGTCCTCGCGGGCGCACTCTCCTCGCCCTCCCACCTCGACTGGACGGCCGCCACCGCCGCCGTCCACGACGGTGCCGGCCCGCTCAACTGGCCCGTCACGATGGAGCTCCAGGCCGCCGGACTGACCGACGCCTTCCGCGAGGAGAACCCGGACCCGGTCAAGGCCCCGGGCGCCACCTGGTCGCCCACCCGCAAGCAGCGCGGCGGCAAGCCCGAACCGCAGGACCGCATCGACCAGGTCCAGTACGCCGGCCCGCTGAAGCTGGTCGAGGCGCACACCCTGGTCGCCGACTGGCCGCGACCGGAGCCCGACGCCGCCGGCAACGAGTGGCCCTCGGACTGCGCCGCCGCCGTCGCCACCTTCCAGCTCTGAGAGGCGAGTTCGTGATGTCCGAGCTTTCCCGTCGCACCTTCGTCGGCGCCACCGCGGCCGCCGGCGCCGCCGCCCTGACCGGCCTGTCCGCCACCCCCGCCGAGGCCACCCCCGCGGAAGCCGCGGCCGCGTCCGCCACCGGCACCATCAAGGACGTCAAGCACGTCGTGGTGCTGATGCAGGAGAACCGCAGCTTCGACCACTACTTCGGCACGCTCAACGGCGTGCGCGGCTTCGGCGACCGCCAGGCCCTCCAATTCCCGGACGGCGCCGACGTGTTCCGCCAGCCGGACAACCGCCGCAGCGACGGCGGGGTGATGCTCCCGTACCGGATGGACACCACCAAGTACAACGCGCAGAACGCCGGCGGCCTCGCCCACGACTGGGCCACCGGCCACCAGGCCATCAACAACGGCGCGATGAACAAGTGGATCGCCGCCAAGGGCGAACGCACCATGGGGTACTTCACCCGCGACGACATCCCCTACCAGTACGCCCTGGCCGACGCGTTCACCCTCTGCGACGCCTACTTCACCTCACTCGCCGGCCCCACCGACCCCAACCGCCTCTACCTGTGGACGGGCACGGCCGGCCCCGGCCGGGACGGCACCACCGGCCCCTGGATCGACAACACCCCGGTCACCGACAACCCCGTCGCCGACTGGACCACCTACGCCGAGCGCCTCCACGCGGCCGGCGTCAGCTGGCGCGTCTACCACAACCCCAGCAAGGACGAGCGCACCGGCGACTACGACGACAACGCGCTCTCCTACTTCAAGCAGTTCCACAACTTCCCGGCCACCGACCCGCGTTACATCAACGCGATGACGAGGTTCGACCCCGCCGACTTCGACCGGCACTGCAAGGACGGCACCCTGCCGACCGTCTCCTGGCTGGTCGCGCCCTACCTGTTCTCCGAGCACCCGGAGGCCGGCCCGGCGTACGGCGCGCACTGGGTGAACACCGCGCTGCAGTCGCTGATGTCCAACCCCGACGTCTGGCGGCACACCGTCTTCCTCGTCATGTACGACGAGAACGACGGCTACTTCGACCACATGGTCCCGCCCAGCCCCGAGCCCGGGACGCCGGAGGAGTTCACCCACGGGCGGGCGATCGGCCTCGGCAACCGTGTGCCCCTGTGGGTCATCTCCCCCTGGTCGCGCGGTGGTTGGGTCAACTCCCAGGTCTTCGACCACACGTCCGTGCTGCGCTTCATGGAGCAGGTCACCGGGGTCCAGGAGCCCAACATCTCGGCCTGGCGCCGCGCGGTCTGCGGCGACCTCACCAGCTGCTTCGACTTCGCCGCACCCGACCACTCGATCCCCCGACTGCCCGACACCACCGCCCTGATGGCCAGGGCCGACGCGGGCGCCAAGCTGCCCGGCGTGGCCCTGCCCGCCGTCGGCGCCCAGGCGATGCCGGTCCAGGAGCGCGGCGAGCGCCCGCACCGCCCGCTGCCCTACCAGCCGTGGGCGGACGTGGAGGTCGACCGGCGGACCGGCAAGGTCGTCTGCACGCTGAGCAACGACGGCTCGGTGGCCTTCCCGTACACCGTCTACCCGAACATCGCGTTCCCGTTCGCGGGCACCCCGTACACCGTCGCCCCCGGCGCCACGGCCACCCACACCTGGGACGCGGCCGCCACCAACGGCCGCTACGACTTCACCGTCCACGGCCCCGACGGCTTCGTCCGCCGCTTCGCCGGCACCGTCGTCCGGGACGGGAAGGACGGCCAGAACGACGTCGCCGTGCCGATCGTCACCGCAGACCTGCGCGCCACCCGGCTCACCCTCCAGCTCGTCAACGACGGTCTGACCGACCTCGCCTACACCGCCGCCCCCAACGACTTCGCCGGGACGGCGCAGACCGTCTGGGTCCGGCCCGGCAAGCAGGTCAACCTGGCCTGGCCGCTGGACCGGCAGGGCCGCTACGACGTGATCGTCACCGCCCACACCGGCCGCCGCTTCAGCCAGCGCTACGCGGGCTGGGTGCACTGACCCACCGCAGGGAGGCCGGGGGCGCCGAACCGGTGACCCCCGGCCGTGGCTCGGCCACCGGCCCACGCCCCGGGGCTACCGTCGGGCCCATGCAAAGAATCACCACCTTCCTCTGGTACGACGGCCAGGCCGAAGAGGCCGCCACCTTCTACACCTCGCTCTTCCCCAACTCCCGCATCACGCAGGTCACCCACTACCCCGAGGGCGGCGGGGGCGAGGCGGGCTCGGTCATGACCGTGGCCTTCGAACTCGCCGGCCGTGAGTACGTGGCCCTCAACGCCGGCCCCCTGTTCCCCTTCACCGAGGCGATCTCGCTCCAGGTGGAGTGCGACGACCAGCAGGAGGTCGACGACCTCTGGGCCAAGCTCACCGCCGACGGTGGCCGGGAGAGCGAGTGCGGCTGGCTCAAGGACCGCTTCGGCCTCTCCTGGCAGATCACACCGCGCGTCCTGATCGACCTGATCGCCGACGAGGACCGGGCCAAGGCCGGCCGCGTGATGGGCGCGATGATGCGCATGCAGAAGCTGGAGATCCAGCCGCTGCTCGACGCGGCCAGGGGCTGAGGCCATGGCCGCGTCCACCCACCGCACCACGCTCTACCTGCACGCCACCCCCGAGCGGGTCTGGCACGCCCTCACCAACGCCGACGAGTCCGGCCTCTACTGGGGACACCGCAACGTCTCGACCTGGCTGCCCGGAGCGCCCTGGGAGCACCAGCGCAACGACGACTCGGGCATCGCCGACGTCATCGGCACCGTCGAGTCGGCCGACCGCCCGCACCGTCTGGTCACCACCTGGGCCGGGCCGGAGGAACGGCGCCCGGGCGGCCCGTCCCGGGTCACCTTCGACCTCCAGGGCTGGCGGGACCTCACCCGGCTCACCGTCATCCACGAGAACCTCGCCGACGAGACCGAGCGGGCGGAGGCCAAACAGGGCTGGTCGGCGGTCCTGTCCAACCTGAAGACCTACCTGGAGACCGGCCACCCGCTTCCGCAGGAGCCGTGGTCGATGCCGCAGGACACGCCCTAGCCCGACGCGCGGTCAGCGCCCGGCCTCCACCGCCGGGCGCCCCCGCCCGCCTCCGCCTCCGCCTCCACCACCGCCACGGCCGCGCCCGGAGCGCCACCGCTCACCGCGCACCAGCCGCCGCAGCCCGGCGAACCGGGAGAACCGCTCCCGGCTCGCCACCGAGGCCCGGTCCAGCTCCTCCATCAGCCGCCGGCCCCGGTGCTCCAGGTCCAGCTCGTCCAGGATCCGGTCCACCTCCGCCAGCAGCGCGCCGTGCAGCTGCCAGGCCTCCGGGTGCTCCTGGACCTTGCGCAGCAGCACCTGGGCGACGTTCTCCCGGCAGGCCCAGGCGGCGGCCAGTTCGGCCGTCAGCCGTCGCTCCGCCTCCTCCGCGTTGCGGCTGACCTGGGTGGTCACCAGCACCGCGAAGCTGACCATCGCCCCGCCGACGTGCCCCAGCAGCTCCTCCAGGCCCACCGCGACGTCCGGCGCGAACAGCCGCTCACCGGGCGCGCGCCGCTTGGCCAGGTCGGTCAGCGAACGGGCCAGCACCCGGATCACCACCACGCAGATCTCCAGCGTGTCCAGCCCGGTGCGCAGCACCAGCCGGGACAGCAGCCCCTCGCTGATCCGGGGGTTGAGCCGCAGGCTGTCCTCGGCCTGGCGCAGGGCCGCGTCCACGTCGGCGATGGCCTGGTCGAGGCGGCGGGCCTCGTGCAACCGTTCGGCGGCCCGGGCGACCGGGGTGGGGCGGCCCAGCTCCTCGGCGATGTCCAGCAGCAGGTGGCGGGCCCGCCGGGCCAGGTCCTCGATCGACTCACCGGCGGTGTCCACCCACACCGGCGGGGCGAACAGCAGGTTGAACAGCAGGCCGACGGCGGCGCCGATCAGCGTCTCCAGCACCCGGTCCCAGGCCTGCGAGGCCAGTTTGGTGACGCCCAGGATCAGCATCGCGCTGATCGCGACCTCCTGGACGAACTCCTCGACCCGGACGAACCGGCCGATGACCAGCGAGGCCAGGATGATCAGCCCCAGGCTCCACCAGGAGAGCCCGACCACCGCGCTGAACCCGATCGCGATCAGCACGCCGACCACCACCGAGTTGACCCGGCGGATGCTGGTCTTCAGCGTCGAGTAGACGGTCACCTGCACCACCAGCAGCGCGGTGAGCGGCGCCGTCAGCGGGGCCGGTTCGCTGCTGAGCCGGGTCGCCACCGCGTAGGAGAGGGTGGCGGCCACCGTCGCCCGGACGGTTTGGACGACGAAGGGTTCTCGGGCGCCACGGCGGACCGCGGCCGTGAGTGACTCCGGGAGAAGGGCCATGTCGCCCTTCCTTCCCCGCCGACGGCGTTCCCACCGCGGATCGGTCCGACCGGCACCCGTATGCCGTGTGCAGTGCGAAAGGTGCCGTGCGACGTGTGAAAGGCGCCGTGGGCCGGGTTACCGGGTGCGGTGGCCGCCGAAGCGCAGCTTCCAGGGTGCCAGCGCCGACTCGACCTGCACTCCGAGGCTCATCTTCGACATGCCCTCGATCCGCTCCTCGAAGCGGATCGGCACCTCGCGGATCGTCAGGCCCTGCCGGACCACCCGGTAGTTCATCTCGACCTGGAACGAGTACCCGTTGCTCTGCACGGTCGGCAGGTCGATGGCCCGCAGGGTGCTCGCCCGCCAGGCCTTGAAGCCGGCGGTGGCGTCCCGGACGCCCAGACCGAGGATCGTGTTGACGTAGAGGTTGGCCCAGGCGGAGAGCGCCTTGCGGTGCCAGGGCCACTCGGCGGCGGTCGAACCGCCGGGCACGTAGCGGGAGCCGAGGACGACGGCGGTGTCGTCGGCGAGCAGGGTCCGGATCATCTCGGGTATCGCCGAGGCCGGGTGGGAGAGGTCGGCGTCCATCTGGACGACCACGTCGGCGCCCTCGTCGAGGGCCCGGGCCATGCCGGCGAGGTAGGCCCGGCCGAGGCCGTCCTTCTCGGTGCGGTGCAGCACGCCGACGGTGCCGCCGGAGTCGGCCGCGAGCTTCTCCGCGACCTCGCCGGTGCCGTCCGGCGAGCTGTCGTCGACCACCAGCAGGTGCAGGTTCGGCACCGGCAGGTCCGCGAGCAGGCCGGCGAGGACCGGAAGGTTCTCCCGCTCGTTGTACGTGGGGACGACGACAACGACCTTGGGGGAGGCCTCGACCATGTTCTGTTTCCCTCGTGCCCTCTCCGGCCGGCACCCGTGCCCCGCCGGACGGTTGTGCCGGACGACCTGCTCTGCATTAGACCGTGTGAGTGTATCCGGGTACCGGACGAGGTCTCGCCGGGGGCGCCCCGCGGGGCGGGACTGACCGGGCATCGGAAGCCGCCCGAAACGCCGTCCGACAATCCGTTCGACTGCGACGGAAATCCGTGCCAGGCTGCTGCCCGCTCGATCCATCGATCCGGAGACCTTCTTTGACGATCCGCCGTACCCCCGCCCTGTCCGTCGCCGCCGCGGCCCTGACCCTGCTGACGGTCGCGGGCTGCGACGACAAGGGCGCCGACTCAGCCGCGCCCACGGCCTCCGCCACGGCGAGCGCGAGCACCGCGTCGAGCCCGACGGCCGCCGGTGCGCCGAGCGCCGGCGCGACGCCGACCGCCGCCACGGCCACCACGGCGGCCAGGACGCCGGCCGCCCCGCCGGCTGCCGCCGCGGGCGGCGCGCCCGCCGACGCCTCCGGTGCCTTCGACCCCGAGGTCGCCCTGACCCACCCGGACACCACCCCGTACGCGGCGACCATGAAGATGACCACGGAGGCCGGCGAGGGCGACAAGAAGGCCCTCATCACCGCCAACGGCCGGGTCAACCTGAACGCCCCGACCTACGAGGGCCGGATGGAGATGAAGACCACCCTCGTCGGGGCCGATGAGCCGCTGCTCTGGCTGGAGACGATCGCCGTCGGCGACAAGTCCTACCTGCGCGACAAGTCGAAGCCCGACGACACCTGGGCGGAGCTGCCGACCGGCCAGTCGGACGACAGCACCCGGACCGACTTCACCCGCTACGCCAAGCTGCTGCTGGCGGGCGGCCCGTCGGTCCGCAAGGGGATGGAGACCGAGGGCGGCATTCCGGTGTACCACCTGGCGGGCCAGCTCACGATCGACCAGATCGCCTCGGTCGACCCGAAGAACGGCGCGACGATGAAGGCGAAGGGCGCCAAGGCGATGTCCTACCAGGTGTGGATCGACCGGCTGGGCCGCACGATCCGCGCCGAGCAGTCGGGCGACGTCAAGGGCATGACGACGGTTCTGAAGATCTCCTACTCGGAGTTCGGCCCCAAGGAGACCTTCACCGCCCCCGCCGTCACGGGCTGACCGGCGCCGACCGACGTCGACTACGCCCCGCCGTAGACGGCCGCCAGGTTGTCCCGGGCGGGGCGGGTCAGCCCGGCCGGGCCGGCCGCGAAGACCCGCAGAACGTTCTCGGTGACCCGGCGGACCAGGTCGCCGGCCCGGGCGTCGATCCCGTGGTCGGCGCTGGTGCCGCCGGGCCCGCGCGCGTCCAGGGCCTCCACCCAGCGCATCGTCCCGGTGGCGAACACCCCGGCGCCGCCCGGCACCGTGTAGTACGCGGTGTCGGCGTGCGAGCGGCGGCCCTCGCAGACGACGGGGGAGTGGGCGACCACCTCGATCGGGCGCGGGGTGGGGAAGGCGGTGTCCACCCGGTCGTACTCGACGCCGACCAGGTGCGGGAAGGACGCCCCGGCGGTGACGCCGGTGCCCTCGAACACCCAGTGGTCCGGCGCGCCGACCACGTAGGGCGCGTCCACCGGGTAGCCGTCGTAGAGGACCCCGAGCATGGTGCTCTCCGGGTCGGCGCCCGGCCCGGCGCGGAAGTCGGTGGTCGCCGGTGCACCGGCCTGGTGGCCCGGGTCCTGCGCCCAGGCGTCCTTGTAGCAGACCACCGTCCGGTCCGGGCCGAGCTCCGAGGGCTCGAAACGGACCCGGCGGAAGCAGCAGTTGGCGCCCAGGACGGCCAGGTTGGTCCCCGCGTCCCGGGCCGCGACCACATGGGCGCGCTGCTCGGGGGACCAGTACTCGTCGTGGCCGAGCGACAGGACGGCGCTCGCCCCGCGCAGCAGATCCGGCTCGCGCGCCACGTCGACGCCGGTGGTGTACGCGAGCGGCAGCCCGAGCCGTTCGGCGAGCGCGACCAGCGGCGCCTCGTACACCAGGAACAGCCCGGCGCCGTGGTCGTAGTCGTACGGCCGGTCGAAGACGACCCGCAGCGAGCGGGTGGCCAGGCCGCCGGTGGGCCCGTTGTAGAGGCTGTGGCCGCCCCACTCGTTGTAGGCCTGCCAGGTGGCGGGGGCGCTCATGATCACGGTCTTCCCGGCGGTGGCGGCGGAGCGGACGGTGAGCGGGACGTAGCGCCGGCCGGAGCCGTCCTCGGCGTCGAGGCGCAGCAGGTACGCACCCTCGGGCCAGCCGGTGGTGTCGACCGCGAGGGTGCGCTGCCAGCCGGTCTGCACGGTGCGGGTCGCGGGTTCGACGTGCGGGGCCGGCTGCCGGGTGCCGGGTACGTGCTCGCGGCGCCAGACCAGGCGGGCGCGGGCGCCGTCGTACCAGCCCATCCGGTAGGCGGAGACGGTGAAGGCGGCGGCGGGGGTGGAGACGTGCAGGCCGAGCACGTCGCCGGGCAGCACGCTGACCTGGTCGGCGAAGCCCTCGATCGCGCCGGACGGGCCGGGGTCGGTGATCTCCCAGTCGGCGTTGCCGGGGCGGGACTGCTCCGCGGCCGGGTCGGCTGGCCCGGCGGCGGGGGAGGCGCCGTCGGGCGCGCCGGGTGAGCCGGCGGAGGGGCGCGGGCCGGGGGCCGGGTTCGGGCGGTGGGTGCCGCAGGACGTGGCGGCGGCCGCGATCAGGCCCAGGCCGAGCACGCCCCGTCGGGTCGGTTCCGCCACCGTGGCCTCCGTGTGGGTGCGTCAACCAGCTGCGTCAATGTGCGCGGACATCCTCACCCTTTCGGGAGGCCCGGCCGGGCCGCCGCGCCGGAGCCGTCAGCATCCCGGAGCACCGACCGCCACCGGGGAGGGCCGTCCGGGGGCACCCGGGCGTGTCCGGAGCCGCGCTGCCCGGCGGTGGCGGTCCGGTCACCTAGCCTGACCGGGCCCGCCGTCCGGCGGCCAGGGGGTCCGGCGCCGAGTGAGCCCGGCCGACTCGTGGACAGGGGTGCACGTGGTTTCGTCGGGTTCGGGCGAACCGGGGGTGGCGCCGGCGACGCGCGGCGCGAGGTTCCGGGCGTGGATGCTGGAAGGCCTGTCGGACATGGCCAAGCAGCACCCCGGACCGCACGCCCAGGCGCCCCAGCACGAGGGCCAGAGCTGGTGGCGGGTCATGTGTCTGACCGGCGTGGACTACTTCTCGACCCTCGGCTACCAGCCCGGCATCGCCGCCCTGGCCGCCGGACTGCTCTCCCCGGTGGCGACCGTCGTTCTGGTGATCGTCACCCTGCTCGGCGCCCTGCCGGTCTACCGGCGGGTGGCGAAGGAGAGCCCGCACGGGGAGGGCTCGATCGCGATGCTGGAGCGGCTGCTCTCGTTCTGGCAGGGCAAGCTGTTCGTGCTGACGCTGCTCGGGTTCGCGGCCACCGACTTCATGATCACCATCACCCTGTCGGCCGCCGACGGCGCCGCGCACCTGGTCGAGAACCCGCACGTGAGCAGCGTGCTGGGCGGCAAGCAGATGCTGGTCACGCTGCTGCTGGTGGCCCTGCTCGGGGCGGTGTTCCTGCGGGGCTTCGGGGAGGCGATCGGGGTCGCCGTCGTCCTGGTCGCCGTCTACCTCGCGCTCAACGTGGTCGTGGTGGTCGACGGCCTCTGGGAGGTGTTGAAGTCGCCGCACGTGGTCAGTGACTGGACGGAGGCGCTGACCGCCGAACACGGCAACGTGATCGCGATGGTCGGCGTGGCGCTGACCGTCTTCCCCAAGCTCGCGCTCGGCCTCTCCGGCTTCGAGACCGGCGTCGCCGTGATGCCGCACATCCTGGGCGACCCGGACGACACCGAGGAGCGCCCGACCGGCCGGATCCGCGGCGCCCGCAAGCTGCTCACCACGGCGGCCGTGATCATGAGCGTCTTCCTGATCACGACCAGCTTCATCACCACCGTGCTGATCCCCCCGGAGGCCTTCAAGCCCGGCGGTGAGGCGAACGGCCGGGCGCTCGCCTACCTCGCCCACGAGTACCTGGGCAGCACCTTCGGCACCATCTACGACCTCTCCACCATCGCCATCCTCTGGTTCGCCGGCGCCTCGGCGATGGCGGGCATGCTCAATCTGATGCCGCGCTACCTGCCCCGCTACGGCATGGCGCCGCACTGGGCCCGGGCGGTGCGGCCGCTGGTGATCGTGCTGACCCTGATCGCCTTCCTGGTCACCTGGATCTTCGACGCCAGTGTGGACGCCCAGGGCGGTGCCTACGCCACCGGTGTGCTGGTGCTGATCAGTTCGGCGGCGATCGCCGTGACCATCGCCTCCCACAAGGCGGAGCAGCGCCGCTGGACCGTCGGCTTCGCGGTGATCGCCGGCGTGTTCCTCTACACCACGGCCGTCAACATCGCCGAGCGGCCCGACGGCGTCAAGATCGGCGCCTGCTTCATCGCGGGCATCGTGCTGGTCTCCCTCCTCTCCCGGCTCAAGCGCGCCTTCGAACTGCGCGTCACCGACGTGGTGCTGGACGACGTCGCCGAACGGTTCGTCCGGGACTACATGCACCGACCGCTGCGGCTGATCGCCAACGAGCCGAACAGCCGGGACCTGGTCGAGTACCGCGAGAAGATCCGCCAGATCCGCACCGACAACGACATCCCGGCCGAGGACGACCTGGTGTTCGTCGAGGTCACCGTGCTGGACCCGTCCGACTTCGAGGCCGAGCTGAACGTCCACGGCGAGGTGCTGCACGAGCGCTTCCGCGTCCTGTCGCTGCAGAGCTCCAGCGTGCCGAACGCGCTGGCTGCCCTGCTGCTCCAGGTCCGCGACCTGACCGGGCAGCAGCCGCACATCTACTTCGAGTGGACCGAGGGCAACCCCTTCGCGCAGTTCCTGCGGTTCTTCCTGTTCGGACAGGGCGAGATCGCCCCGGTCACCCGCGAGGTGCTGCGCGAGGCCGAACCCGACCGCAGCCGCCGCCCGGCCGTCCACGTGGGCTGACCGTAGCTGCGGGCGGATCCGGGAGCCGCAACCGCAACCGCAGCCGCCGCCCGGCTCAGGCCCCGGAGTCCTCGGAGTCGTCCCCGAACGGCTCGTCGGACCAGCGGAAATCCGCCCGGTCGCCCTGGATGTGCAGCAGGAACCCGGCGACCGGGCCGTCGGGGGAGACCAGGGTCAACTCCGGCTCAGCGTCTCGGGTGGGACCTGCTCCAGGCGGGCGCGGCGAGGGCGACCAGGGCGATGGCGAAGCCGAGCTGGAGCAGGTGGCGGGTCCAGTCGATGCCGGTGGTGTGACGGACGCCGAGCCAGCCGGAGACGGCGTTGCCGAGCCAGGCACCGGCGGCGCCCAGCAGCATCGTCAGCCACCAGGGGATCGACTGCGGTCCGCGCAGGAGCAGTCTGGCGATCAGGCCCAGCACGAGGCCGATCATCAGAATCCACAGGAGCTGGAACATCGCGGTCCACCTTTCGCGGTTGGTCCCAGGATCGCCCGGTTGGGCCAAACGGGCACGTCGACCGGCGTCGCCGCAGGCCACGGCGCCGCCGAAGGTGTGGGGGCGGGCGGCGAAAAGGCGCCGTCGGGCAGGCCGGAAACCCTCTGTCCGTCCGGGAGGTGGCGCGGATAGGAATGGGAGATGACGTGGACGCGCCGCGTCGTTGAGAGGAGCCGCCCCGTGACCCGACTTCGCGCCGCCGTGCTGACCCTGGGCTGTACCGCCGCCGCCCTCACCCTGACCATGGGCACGGCGCAAGCCGCGCCCGGCGACACCACCACGATGTGCGGCTCCTCGCTGACCCCGGGCGGCTACGTCGATGTCCAGTGGTGGAACAGCTTCAGCTGCGGCTCCACGTTCAACCCGAACATCAAGAAGGTCATGCAGCTCACCGGCTACCCGGTCGGCACCGTCGTCAACGCCTGTGCCTCCACCTACCCGCCGGCGGGCTGGGTCCAGGTCAGCAGCTACTACAGCTCGGGTTGCAACTACTCGGCCGTGCCGAGCTTCAACAACAACTCCTGGCAGCTGAAGCGCGTCGCTTGACGCTGCGGGCGCGCTGGGGCCGGGGCCCGGTCAGGGCTCCAGGACGGCCTCCACGGCCTCGCGGACGTCCGGGTGCGGGTCGTCCGCGAGGCCGCCCACCAGCTCCCGCGCGCCGGGCGTCCGCCAGCAGGAGACGGCCCAGACCAGCTCCTCCCGGACCGCAGGGTCGGGGTGCGCGGCCAGCCGGGCGACGGCGTCCACCGGGCCCCGGCGGCGCCGGCCCAGTAGGTCCAGCACTTTGCGCAGCTCGGCCGGATCGCCCGGATCACCCGCTGCCTCGATCCGGGCCAGCAGCACCGGGACGGGCGGCGGCGGGCCGTCCAGCGGATCGGAATGGCGCTCGCGCAGGCGGCGTCCGCCGTACTCGCCGCGGATCTGGCAGCCCGCGCAGGTGCAGGGCCGGGTCCCGTGCGCGTCCGGCTTGTAGCGCCAGCCGGCGACCTGCGGGACGGCCCGGATCCGGTGCACCTCGCGGGCGTCCACCGCGCGGGGGACGAACACCTCCCAGCCGCGCGGGTCCGGCAGCGCGCCGATCCGGCGCACCGCCTCGGCGGCGGACAGCTCCTGCTGGGCGTCCCGTGCCCGGTCCCGGTAGTGCCCGGCCAGCACCGGCTGCGCGTCGTCCAGCCGGACGTGCACCGCGACCAGCGAACCCCGGGGACCGAACCGGGCCAGCTCGCGCAGCCACTGGTGGGTCAGCGTGTACGAGGGCAGCACCGGGAAGCAGTACACGCCACGCCGACCGCCCTGCCCCCGGCTGTCGGCCCGGACACCGGAGCGGCGGACCCGCGGCGCGTTCGCCGCCGACGTCAGATGAACGAACATCGCCATGGGGCGGGATGTTAGCGGCAGCGCGAGGACCAGCCGGCGGAATTTTTCCGCACAGGTGTCGAATCGGCCCGGTGTGCCGCGTCGGGGATCATGAGGGCGCGAGAGCCGCGGCCACGCTCGACGAGGAGAGACCGATGACCACCAGGTACCTGCTGCTGAACTACCAGCCCGTCGACGGCGGCCCCGGGCCCGAGGAGTGGGGCGAGCAGCACGAGCTGTGGTCGGCCTACGACCGGGCCCTCAAGGAGGCCGGCGTGTTCGTCGCCAACGAGGGTCTCGGCCGGCCCGAGGTCGCCACCACCGTGCGGGTGCGCGGCGGAAAGCGGGAGATCGTCGACGGGCCGTTCGCCGAGACCAAGGAGTACCTGGCCGGGTACTTCGTGATCGACGTGCCCGACCTGGACGCCGCGCTCGACTGGGCCGCCCGGATGCCCGCCAGCGGCTACGGCTCGGTGGAGGTCCGCCCGGTGTGGGCCGCCACTCGGAGCGCCGGCGACTGGGCCGACCGCCAGGGCGAGGCGTGACCGACGGCCCCGGGTGGGACGTGGACCTGCTCGACGACGGCCCGGCGGCCGCCGTCGAGCGGGTCTTCCGCGCGGAGCACGGCGCCGTCCTCGCGACCCTGATCCGCTACGTCGGTGACTTCCAGCTCGCCGAGGACGCCCTTCAGGACGCCCTCGCCTCGGCCGTCGAGTCCTGGGCCCGCGACGGGGTGCCCGCCAACCCGGCCGCCTGGATCACCGTCGCGGCCCGCCGCAAGGCGATCGACCGCCTGCGCCGCGAACGCTCCGTCGCCGACCGGGCCGCCCGGCTCGCCGAGCTCGCCCGCCTCGACGCCCAGACCCACCCCGCCGAGGACGACCCCGACGGCGCGCCCGAGGACGACCGGCTGCGGCTCGTCTTCACCTGCTGCCATCCGGCCCTGGCGGTGCCCGCCCGGGTCGCGCTCACCCTGAAGACCCTCGGCGGCCTCAGCACCGCCGAGATCGCCCGCGCCTTCCTGGTCACCGAGACCACGATGGCCCAGCGGCTCGCGCGGGCGAAGCGCAAGATCGCCGAGGCGCGCATCCCCTACCGGGTGCCGGGCGCCGACGCCCTGCCCGAGCGGGTCGACGCCGTGCTGGCCGTGCTCTACCTGATCTTCAACGAGGGCTACGGCGCCGCCGAGGGTGACCGGCTGGTCCGGGCCGAGCTCTGCGCGGAGGCCATCCGGCTCGCCCGGCTGCTCTGCGCCCTGCTACCCGAGGACGCCGAGGCGCGCGGGCTGCTCGCGCTGATACTGCTGCACGACGCCCGCCGCCCCGCCCGGCTCGACGCCGAGGGCCGGTACGTGCCGCTCGACGAGCAGGACCGCGGCCGCTGGGACGGCGGGCGGATCCGCGAGGGGCTGACCGTGCTGGAGTCGGCGTTCGCGCTGCGCCGGATCGGGCCGTACCAGTTGCAGGCGGCCATCGCCGCCCAGCACGTCCGGGCCGGGCGACCGGAGCGGACGGACTGGGCCGCGATCGCCGAGCTGTACCGGCTGCTCGGGCGGCTGGACCCGTCCCCGGTGATCGAGATCAACCGGGCCGTCGCCGTCGCCCGGGCCACCCGGCCCCAGGCCGGGCTCACCCTGCTCGCCCCGCTGCTCGACGACCCCCGCCTCGCCCGCTACCAGCCGCTGCACGCCGCCCACGCCGACCTGCTGCGCTGCGCGGACCGGACGACGGAGGCCGCGGCGGCGTACCGGGAGGCGATCGCGCTGACCGGCAACGAGGTGGAGCGGGCGGAGCTGGAGCGGCGGCTGGCGGCGGTTGAGGGCGTGGACGTGGGGGGTGTGCTCGGCGGGGGCACGGACGTTGGGGGCGCGGTCGGCCGGGGTGCGGGCGGCGGTCCGGTCGGGAATGCTGGCGGGGACGCCGGCGGGAGTGCCGCCGCGAGCGAGGAGGAGCGGGGATGAACCAGCGCCTGCTGCGGCTGACCGGTGCCGCCACCGCCGCCTACGGGCTGGCCGTCGCCCGCTGGCCGGGGCTGCTGGCGCGGCCGTCCGGACTGGCCGGGGCGGACGGCGCGGTGGCGCCGGAGGTCGCGGCCTGTCTGCGGCCGCTGGCCTTCCGGGACGCGGCGAGCGGGCTGGCGATGGCGCTGGCGCCGGGTGAGTCCGCGCTGCGGACGGCGGCGCTGGTGCGGATCGCCTCCGATCTGGGGGACGCCGCCCTGCTCGGGACGGTGCTGCCGCAGCGGCGGCACCGGGTGATGGC
This sequence comes from Kitasatospora sp. NPDC097643, assembly GCF_040302625.1. Classification (NCBI taxonomy): domain Bacteria; kingdom Bacillati; phylum Actinomycetota; class Actinomycetes; order Kitasatosporales; family Streptomycetaceae; genus Kitasatospora; species Kitasatospora sp. NPDC097643. The sequence goes on from NZ_JBEOSA010000086.1 coordinate 18,394, forward strand.
GGTGGTGGTGTCGGTGGGGTGGGGCGCGCTGTCGGTGGCCGGGTTGCTGGCGCGGCCGGCGGCGCCGGTGCCGGCGGCGCTCAGGGCCGCCTGACCGCGCCCGCCCGGTGGCGGTCCGGGGCGGGCGCGGTCCCGTGCGAGTGGCGCCGCCCGGCGGCTACGCCGTGCCGGTGCGGCGGGCGATCAGCGCGGCGAGGCCGTCGAGGATCCGGTCCAGGCCGAAGTCGAGGGCGTTGTCGCGGCCGCCCTCCTCGGTGATGGCGGCGGCCAGGGCGGGGTAACGCTCGGCGTTCCGGTGCACCAGGGTGCCCAGGATGGTGAGGAGTTCGGCCTCGGGGGAGCCGCCCGGCCCGGTGGCCCGGGACTGTTCGGCGATGCTGCGGACGTGTCCGGCGAGCAGGACGGCGGCGTCCATCCGTTCGGGGCCGGTCAGCCCGTGGCCGTCCAGGGCGGCCACCACCCGTTCCAGCCAGGTGAGTTCCCTGGGGCCGAGCACGCGGGGGCCGACGGTGGCGTCCAGCAGCCAGGGATGCCGGGTGAAGGATTCGGTCAAGTATCCGGCCCAGGCGGTGAGTTGCTCCCGCCAGTCGAGGGGCGTGCCGGCCTCGGGGGGTTCACCGACGGCGGACTCGACCATCAGGGCGACCAGTTCGGCCTTGCCCGGCACATAGCGGTAGAGCGACATCTTCGTGTAGTCGAGCAGCCCGGCCACCTTCTGCATCGAGACCGCGCCGAGCCCTTCGGCGTCCGCGATCTCGACTCCGGCCGCGGCGATCCGCTCCAGGCTGAGGGCCGGTTTCGGCCCCCGGGTCGGTTTGGCCGGGGGCCCCCAGAGCAGCCGCACCGTGTCGTTCTCCATCTCGCTCACTTCCCGCTCCTGTCCGTGGATTTCCTGGGGGCTTGTGCTCCGACCTAACTGTGTCTACCGTACACAGCAACGAACAGTGTCCACCAGACACAGTTTCCTGGCCTCCCTGAACGGAGTGGTTGTGATGAGCACCAAGGTCCTGATCTCGGGCGCGAGTATCGCCGGCCCCGCCCTGGCTCACTGGCTCGGCCGGTACGGCTTCGACGTCACCGTCGTCGAGCTCGCCCCGGCGCTGCGCGACGGCGGCCAGAACGTCGACTTCCGCGGCCGCACCCACCTGACCGTGCTGGAGCGGATGGGCGTGCTCGACGAGTTGCGCTCGCTCGACACCGGCGGCAGCCCGATGACCTTCCTCGGCCCGGACGGCCGCCAACTCCTCCACCTGCCCGCCGAGTTCGCGGGCGGCGAGGTGGAGATCCCGCGCGGTGAACTCGCCCAGCTGCTCCACCGGCACAGCCGGGACCGGGCCGAGTACCTCTTCGGTGACTCGATCACCGCCCTGGAGGAGACGCCCAGCGGCGTGCGGGTCGCGTTCCGGCACGCCGCGCCGCGCGAGTTCGACCTGGTGATCGGCGCGGACGGGCTGCACTCCAACGTCCGCCGGCTGGCCTTCGGCCCCGAGGAGCGGTTCGTCCGCCACCTCGGCTACTACGCGGCCACCTGGGCACTGCCCAACTACCTGGGCCTGCCGCCCGGTTCGGTCGGCCTGAACGCGCCCGGCCGCTTCGTCTCGGTCGGCGCCGACCACCGGGACCCGACCCGGGCGGGGGCCTTCTGCCTCTTCGCCTCGCCCGAACTGCGCTACGACCGGCACGACCCGGCGCAGCAGAAGGCGCTGCTCCGGGACGCCTTCGCGGGCCTCGGCTGGGAGGTGCCCCGCCTGCTGGAGAGCCTGGAGGCCGCCCCCGAGCTGTACTTCGACTCGATCGGCCGGGCCGACGTGCCGAGCTGGTCGAACGGCCGGATCGCCCTGCTCGGCGACGCCGCCTGCGGCGCCACCATCGGCGGCATGGGCACCGGCACCGCCGTGGTGGCCGCGTACGTCCTGGCCGGCGAGCTGGTCCGGGCCCGCGGCGACCACCGGGCCGCCTTCGCCCGGTACGAGCAGCTGCTGCGCGGCTACGCCCAGGGCTGCCAGAAGGGCGGCGACCGGACCGGGCCGTTCCTGGCGCCGCGCACCGCCACCGGTCTGCGGGTGCGCAGCGGACTGCTGAACCGGCGGTGGGTGCTGAACAAGATGCTGGAGCTCGGCAAGGAGGTCAGCAGCGTGGAACTGCCGGACTACAGCCGGGAGTTCGCCGCGTGATCGCGGGCTCAGTGGGCGCGGGCTCAGTGGGTGTGGCCTCGGTGGGCGTGGCCTCGGTGGGCGTGGCCGAGGGCTCAGCGCGGCAACGGGACGATCCGCGAGCCGCTCTCCAGCACCGCCTCCAGCTGGACGCTCGTCCGCGCTGGGCGGTCCACCGCGAGCGTGTGGTCCGGGACGGGCTTGTCGGCGGACCAGTCCGGGCCCTTGACGGTGAGCCGGGCGACCCGCCGACTGCCCGCCGCGAGCAGGAACTCCGTCCCCTGCGGGGAGCGCCACCACGTCCAGCCGACGGTGTCCGGCTCGAAGCGGCCGCAGGTCCGGCCAGGGCCGCCGCCAGTGCGCTGCGGGCCACGGGCGGACGGCAGCAGCACGGCGGTGGCGGCGCTGCCCTCCCCGTTCCAGCGGTCGGCGCGCAGACAGAACCAGGCGGCGGTGCCCGCGTTCTGCGGCAGCGGCTGCACCGCGAACGCCCACACGGTGAGCTGCCGGACGCCGGGGGTGGCGTCCGGGACGGCGCAGCCCGCGCGGGCCCAGGCCTGCAAGGCGTCCGGGCCGGTCGCCTCGCGCGGCTCGCGGTCGGGCTGGGAACGGTCGGGGGGTGGGGTGCGGTCGGCGGTCGGGGCGCGGTCCGGGGGCGGGGTGAAGGTGAGGTGCGCGGGGAGCAGCCCGCCCAGGTCGGCCAGCAGGAAGGCCTGCTTCTCGGCGGCCGGGGAGATCGCCGGGGAGGAACGCAGTTGGAGCACGGAGGCGCCCTGGCAGTCCGTCAGCAGACCGGCCGGGGCGGCCGCGGTCACGCCGTCGGGGTGGTCCAACGGCCGGCTCGGGGCGTCGGGTTGGTCGATCCGGCGGGTCTCGGCAGCGTCCACCCAGGGCGCCAGCAGATAGCGGACGGCGGTGCCCTGGCGGCGCAGCACCACCGCGCCCGCCGTCGTCGGGTCGCCGTCGTCGGCCCGGGCGAGGTCCAGGCCGCCGCCGGGCCCGTCGGTGAACCGGGCGAGCCGCTGCCCGTCGAAGAGCAGGACGACGGCGGTGCCGTCGACCGTGCCGGCGAACAGCAGCCGTGGCGGGGTGGCGGGCGGAGCGGTGTCCACGCCCGGTTCGGCGCGGCTCTGCGGGCCGGGCCGCTCCCACGCCGCCAGCGCGCGGCCGAGCAGCGCGCCGTCCTCGCGCCGGTCGCCCCGGGTGGGCCAGGCGGTGAAGTCGATCCGCGAGGTGTGCTGCCACAGCTCCGGCGGCACCCGGACCAGGCGGGCCGGATCGGTGGCGGCGCCCGCGGGCGGGGCGGGCAGCGGACGGGCGGCGGGCACCGCGGTGCCGGCGCCGCCGAGCACGGCCGCCGTGCTGGTCAGCCCGAGCGCGCCGACCAGCAGGGCGGCGGTGCGGGTGCGACGGCGGCGCAGCAGGTCGGTGGGCTGGACCCGGACGGCGCACGGGTCGAAGGCCGGGGGCTCGGGCTCCGCGGGGCCGGACAGCCCGGCCGCCGCCGTGACCGCCTCCTCGGCCTGTGCGACGCCGGCGGCGCGCAGCGTCTCGGCGGTCCGTTCCGCGTTCAGCCCCTCGACGGCGCGCAGCGCGAACGCGGCCCGGGCGGGTGCGTCGAGCGCCCCCAACGCGCGGTCCAGCGCCGCGTCCTCCTCGCCGCCGTGCGGGGTGAACAGGCGCAGGCCCCAGACCCGGGGCGCCAGCAGCCGCCGGGCCGGCGCCGGGTGCAGGGCGGCGCGCAGCACCCGCAGGCGCAGCGCCGCGTACACCGGGCCTTCGTCGCCGTCCGGCGGTTCGGGCTGCCGGGACCAGCGGCTGGGAAGGGCGCGCTGGACGGCGGCGTGTGCGGCGAGCACCCGGCTGTGGCGGTCCCGGTCGGCGGGCAGCGCCAGGTAGGCCAGCCGGACCAGCCTCCGGTAGTGGCGCACCAGCGCGGCCTCGGCCTGCGCCACCGGCCGTGCCCCGGCGCCCTGGGGCGGTACCGCCGCGCCCCCTGTCCGTCCTGCCAACGGGCCCTCCCCAAAGGTGTGCGTGCTGTCGTGTGGTGGACGGTCCAACGAGTCGATCATGTGATGGTTGCGCCGTCCGGGGCGCCGGGTGCGGGGCGGGTGCGGGGCGGGCGCGGGCGCAGCAGTCGGCGGCCGGGTACCGGGCCGTTGGTCCCACCCGTTCGGCCCCATGGCCCCTGGCGGTTCGAGCCGCCGGGCGGGATGCTGCCGGTACCGGCCGGGACGATCCACCCGGACGAACCAGCGTCGTGGACGAGGTGAACCGGCGTGCGGCATGCCACCGTCGAATCAGTGATGACCAGCCCCGTGGTCCGGGTCGCGCCCGAGACCGGCTTCCGGGAGATCGTCACCTTGCTGACCGAGTACGACATCACCGGTGTACCGGTGGTGGACGGCGAGGGTCGGCCGCTCGGCGTGATCTCCGAGGCAGATCTGCTGCGCACCCTGGCCGCGCAGGACGATCCGGGCAGCCTGTTGCCGGCCCCCGAGTCGGCGGGCGCCGGGGCGGGCGGCGCGGTGACGGCCGCCGACCTGATGACCACGCAGCCGGTCTGCACCACGCCCGACACCAGCGTGGTCGCGGCGGCCCGGCTGATGAGCCGGCACGGGCTGAAGCGGCTGCCGGTGCTGGACGAGGACGGGCGGGTGATCGCCATGGTCAGCCGCGGCGACCTGCTGCGGGTGTTCCTGCGGGAGGACCGGGTGATCCGGCGCGAGATCGTCGAGGAGGTGCTCGGCCGGATCGAGGGGGTCAGCCCGGCCGAGATCGGCGTGGAGGTCGACCAGGGCCGGGTGGTGCTCAGCGGCACGGTGCCCGAGCCGCACCTGGTGTCGATCGTGCTGAACCTCTGCCGCTCGGTGGACGGCGTGGTATCGGTCACCGACCGGCTGGACACCGGTGGAACCCCGGCGCCGGTGGGCTGATCCCCGCGTCCGGCGCGCTCTGGTCCGCCGGGCTCCGGTCCGCCGCGCCGGCAGGGGAGCTGGGCGGTGTCGGGCAGCGGGGCCTCGTCGGGCCGGCCAGGTGTTGCGTCGGCCGGGTCGGGGCTCGTGCGGCGGGTGCGTTCCGCCCACGCGGCCACCGGCGGGCCCGCCGCACCCAGCGCCGCGAAGAACGCGCCGAGCACGACGACGGCGAGGACGGCGAGGACGGCGAGGACGGCGAGCGCCGGCGCGATCCAGGCCGGAACGTCCGCCGTCAGGGCCATCAAGGGGTAGCTGACCAGGAAGAGCAGCCCCGCGAGGCGGAACGCCCGGCCGCCCTCGCACGGGGTTTTCACCCGGGAGCCGATCCTGCTCCGGAGCAGGACACACACCCCGCTGTTGACCGCGTAGACCGCCGCCACGGTCCAGCGGGGCGCGTCGGTGTGGGCGGACAGCCAGATCGGCAGCAGCAGGGAGACGGTCTGGTACTGCAGGCCCATCGCGCCGTAGAGCGCGACGAAGGACACGAACGGCCGGTCGGACAGGACGGCCCAGCGGTGGTGCTCCTCGGGCCGGGGCGGGGGCGGGTAGTTCGGGACGCCGCCCAGGGCGATCAGGCCGGCGCAGGCGAAGCCGGCGGCATTGGCGAGGATGAGCGCGGTGTACGCCGGGCGGGTGCCGACCGAGACGGCGAAGGCGGCGCCGAGGGTGCCCAGGATCACGCCGAGGTTGACGAAGGTACGGAGCTTCGCCCGGAAGGCCGCCGGGCGTTCATCGCCGGCCCGGGCGATCAGCGCGCCGCCTGCGGCGCCGCCCGCCGTTGCCGCGAGCCGGTCCAGGGTGGCGATGAGCGTGAACGTGGCCCAGTCGTCGCTGAGGACGAACGAGGCCATCGTCGCGGCCTGCATCATGAGGGCCGTCAACCACACCGTGCGCGGGCCGTACCGGTCGGCCAGGTTCCCGGCCGGGATCCCGGCCAGCAGCCCGACCAGCCCGGCGATCGTCAGGCCGACACCGACCCGGGCGGCGGGCAGGTGCACCACCAGCGTGAAGTAGAGCACCGCGGCGGTGTTGAACAGCCCGTTGCCCACCCGGCTGACGAAGCTCGCGGCGATGAGGGCACGCTGCGGACCGTTCGGCGCCGGCACGCTGGACATCCGCTGTTCGGCGCTCTTCCCGATCGTGCGGAACAGGCTAGCAACGCCCCCCTCAGGAGCCCACCGCCCGGTTTGGGCCCGGGCCGTGGGCTCCTGAGGGGGTGTCCCGGGTGCGGCCGGCCCGAGGGGCGCCCCGCCGCGGCGCTACTCCACCTACTCCACCGCCGTCCGCACCGTCAGTGCCGCCTCCCGGACGTCGGCCTGCGGGTGCCTCCGCAGCGTGCGGAGCGCGGCGCGCCAGTGCGGTGGCCACCCGGTGCGCGAGCCCAGGGCGTGGGCGAGGCCGACCGCGAACAGGCCGTGCGCGCAGCCGCCGTGGGCCGCCAGCCGTTCGGCCACACCGCGCAGCACCGTCGGGTCGCCCGGACGGCGCGGGGTGTTGAGCCTGCTCCGCAGGGCCTCCGCCGTGCGGGCGGCCAGCACCGGGCGGTCGGCGTGCAGGGCGGCCAACCGGTCGAGTTCGGCGAGCAGGTGGTCGTGCGTCGCGTCGAAGTCCAGGGCGGCGGTCCACAGTTGGATGGCCTGGGGCGCGAAGTCGGGTGCGGTGGAGAGGAGTTCGGCCGCCGCACCGGCCGTCGCCACGGCCGCGGCCGACGGGCGGTCGGCGACGCCCGCACCGAGCCGGGCGACCAGGTGGTCGATCCGCTGCCGGGCCGGCCGGTCCCGGTCGGCCGCCGCGTCCAGCCCGGCGTCCTCCCCGTACTGCTCGCCGCCCGCGAACTGCGCCTCGCCGGCCAGCAGTTGCGCCAGTGCCTCGGTCAGCCGACGACCCGTGCCGCCGGTGGACAGCGTCGCCAGGCCAGTCGCCGAGGCCCGCCAGGAGGAGCGGTTGGCGAGGTCGACGGTGCCCGCCAGCAACAGCTGTTCCGCTTCCGGGTACCAGGGCGCCCAGGCGGACAGCAGGTCGAGCGCGGCGTGGGCCGTCTCCGGGTCGTCGCCGCTCGCCACCCGGCCGACCAGGGCGGCGTAGCGGGCGCGGTCGGTGGTGGGCAGGTCCAGCGGCCGGGTGCGCAGCACCGCGGACCGGGCCACGGGTGCGCCCGCCGCGCCACCTTCGAGCAGCCGCCAGGCCGCGGGCGCCGGGAGCAGGCCGACGACCGCGGCCACCGCGGCCGCCCGTACGTCGCGGTGCTGCCCGGGCAGGTCGTGCACCTCGGCGAGGAGCGCGCCGGCGGTGTCCACCGGCAGCAGGCGGGCGACCAGCCGGACCAGTTCCTTCCGGCTGGTGACCTTCGCTCCGACGGCGGCGGCTGCCGTCGCCCCGCCGGCCGCCCGGTCCGGGCCGTCCGCTGCCGGCAGCAGCGCCGCCCGCAGCATGGGCGCCAGCCGGGACGGCGCGACGAATCCGGCGGCTCGCCCGGCCGCGTAGAGCGCCACCCGCGCCCGGTCGTTCCCCGCCTGGGCGAGCAGCAACGGCAGCGCCTCGGCGGGCCGGTCCGTCCAGACCAGGGCCCAGAGCGCGGCCTCGGCGAGCACGGTGTCCAGGGACTCGACGTAGCGGCGGACGGTGGCCAAGCCGAGCTCGGGGACCGCCACCAGGGTGCGCAGGTGCCCGGCCCGCACGTGCACGGGCAGCGAGGCGTCCCCCGCCGCCCCGGCCAGCAGACGGGCGGCGGCCGCGCGCTGCCTGGGCACCCAGCACTCGATCCCGTCGACCGGCGGCAGCCAGCGCGCCCCCTTCACCAGGAAGCGCCCGTACGGCGGGGTGTCGGCGAGCACGGTGTCCAGCAGGTCGGTGCGCCGGCGGGCCAGCACGTCGAGCACCGGCCGCAGGACGGCTGCCGACGGCTCCAGCTCCAGCACCCGTGCCACCCGCTCGTCCCGGGTCGCCGGGTCGGCGAGCCAGTACGGGACGGCCTGGATGACGGTCGCGTTGTTGCCGAACTGGATGGCCTCCCAGAGGAGTTCCTGCAACTCGGGCAGGTGGCGGGCGCGCCGGCCCAGGGCCCCGGCCAGGGCGAAGGTCAGCGTGTGGTCGACCTTGTCCGCGCCGGCCGCCAGCCACGGTCGCAGCGCCTCGAAGACCTGGACCTCCTGACCGCGCCGCAGCACGGTGTCCAGCCGGCCCAGCGGCACGCTGCCCAGCGTCCCGGAGAGCTGCCGCAGGGTGTCCAAGGCCCAGCCCACCAGCGCCTGTTCGCCGCTCACCGCATGCTCCCGCAGCACCCCGAGGGCCAGCCGGGAGAGCGCCTCCCGGGCGGTCCAGGAGGTGTCCCGGGCCTCGACGGCGTCGGTGGCGATCCGGCCGAGGGCGGTGGCCGCCGCCCCGGTGAAGAGCGCGGGCGGGACCGCCGCCAACGCGACCAGCGCGGGGGCGCGGACCGGATCCTGCTCGTTGCGCAACCGCACCAGCTCGTCGAGCAGCTCGCCGACCGCGTCCGCCCGCCCCGACCGGGCCGCGTTGCGGACCAGCAGCGGGTACGCCAGCGCCCGGTCCTCCGCGGCCGGCCGGCGGGTGGCGGCGAGCAGCCGGGGCCAGGCCTCGGCCACCGGCAGATGGGCGACGTGGGCCAGCACGACCGACCACCCGGCGCCGCGCTCGACGGCCTGCGCGGCCATCCGCCGGGCCTCGGCCTGCGCCCGTCGGCGGGGCAACGCGTCGAGCACGGCCTCGGACAGCTCACTGCGGCTCAGGTCCCGTCCGGCGGTGGCGTGGTCGTAGAACGCCTCGCGCCGGGACGGCGGCAGGGCGCGCAGCAGCCGCGCGAGCCACAGCGGGGCGGTGCTCCAGGCCCGGCCGAGGTCCGACAGCTCGGGCGGGTCGAGCCGGGCGGCCCGGGTCAGCGCGCTGCGGGAGATCGACGCGGTGGCGGCACGTTCGGGCGGCGTGATCAGCCGGATGGTCCGGCCGGGCGCGGCGGTCAGCAGCCGGCCCAGGCACTGCTGCACCGGCAGCGGCAAACGCGTGGGGCAGTGGCGTTCCAGCAGGTCCAGCACCCGCTCCGGCCGTTGCCCGGCAACGGCCGCCAAGGCGGCGCCGTTGCGCCCCCACCAGGCGACCCGGACCGGCTCGGGCAACTCGTCGAGCTGCCGGGTCACCTCGTCCAGCACCAGGTCGGGGTAGCGGCGGGCCAGGTGGCGCCATTGCGCCACGGCCAGGAACAGCTCGGGCAGGAACTCGGCCACGGTCTCGGGCCCGCACGCGGACAGCAGCCGGGCGGCCGCCGCGTCCCCCCACGACTGCCGGACGGAGAGCAGCAGCCGCTCCGCCAGCGCGGTGCGCCCGCGGGCCACGACCAAGGCGGTGAGCCGGTGGCGCAGGACGGCGGGCGCATCGACCAGCGCCGCCGCCAGCACCTCGTCCGCGACGGGCAGATGGATCGCCGCCTTCAAGGCCTGGCGGCTGACGGCCGGGTCGGGATCGGTCAGCCGCGCGGCGACGAACTCGACGTCCTCGGCGATCGTCGCGGCGACCCCGGCCAGCCCTCGGCCGTAAGCCCCGCGCGTGTCCAGCTCCGCCAGCAGCGGCCTGAGCTGCTCCGATCCGCCGCCCTGGCGCAGCAGCCCCTTCGTCCAGGCGGCGAGCCGCCTCATCCGGTTCGGGTAGGCGAGCGGATCGAGCTCGGCGAGGAGATGGTCGACGGCTTCGGCGGGACTCTGCGGTGCGCTGGACATGCGGGCCATTCAACAGGCCCGCGGCCCCCGTAGTCGCACGGTTTTCCGACGGACGGCGGAGCTTGCGGGCGCTGCGTGCCGCTCGGACGGAGTCTCACGTCCGGGCTCCCGGCCGGGAAGACCGGCGGGACCGTTCGATCCCCGAGCCTGCCACCGGGTTCGCCGGTGACGGGACCGGGCGGTGTTCGGGCGGCCCGGCGCTGCGCCCACCGAGCCTCACCGGTTCGCCGTGCCGGTGCTCAGCCGTGCCAGTGTCAGCTGTGCCCCGTGCTCAGCAGGGCGTCCCGCGGGGCACGGCGTAGGGCGCGTCGATGCGGTACGTGCCGGGAGCGGGTGCGCTGAGGAGGGTCCAGTTGCCGGCCCGGGTGAGACAGGCGCCGTGCGGGCCGTTGGCGGCGAGCCAGGGGGACCAGAGGATGCGGACGAGGACCGGGCCGGGGGTGCGGACGGTGAGGAGCAGTCGGGCGGCGTCGGCGTGTTCGACGGTCGCGGGCGGCTCGGCGAGCGGCTGGGCGTCGACGACCCGGAACAGCCGCCAGTGCCCGTCGTGCCAGACCTCCTCCGGCCAGGAGGGGGAGCTTCGGACGAGTGCCGCTTCGGCGGTGGAGCTGGGCTCGACGGCGGCCTCGGGCAGCACGACGTAGCCCACGGACCAGCGCTGCAACCAGGAGTGGTAGCTCGCCGCGGTGAGGGTGCCGTCGTGGAAGAGCGGGTTGCGCTGCACGTCCAGCTGGCGGTTCCAGCCCCGGGCCAGTTCGACGGCGGAGGCCAGCCCCCAGGCCTCCCAGTGGTTGAGCATCGGGACCGCCTCCACCCGACCCGCCTCCGCGTGCCGCAACTGGAGCTGCCGGACGAGGGCGTCCGCCTGCCCGGCCGGGGTGGGGGCGGGCAGGTGGACGTTGCCGTCGATCGTCCAGTACGCCGTGGCAGCGAACGCGGCCAGCAGGGCGACGGTCCGCCGGCGCGAGGAGGACGGGCCGGCGCACAGCGCGGCGAGCAGCACCACGGCGGCGAGGAGCAGGGCGAGCCGCTGGACGTTGCGGGCTATTCGGGCTCCCCGGGCGTCCACCCTGAAACTCCGCGTCGGACCCGGACGATCCGGTTCGCATATTGCCGAGCGTATCGGGTAACTCACTGTGTGTGCCTGACGGCTCGGACGGCCGGGGCACCGGAGCATTGGGGAGGCGGCCGTGGCAGTCGTGTTCGACGCGGACTTCACTTCGACCAGGCAGTGGATCGCCGGGCGCACCAGCGCCTACCCCCGGATGGGGCCGACCAACCGGAGCGACCACAAGCTCGACTACCTGAGCCGCGCCTACTGCCCCGGGGGTGTGTTCGCCGCCACCCGGCGGCACACGGGCGGGCTCTGGACCTGCAACCTGCTGACCACCGAGGGCAGCCTGGACGGCTTCCAGGTCCGCACCGGGGACGTGCTGTCGGCGCGGGTGACCCTGCCGGTCGAGCTCGGGGCCTGGCCGGCGATCTGGACCTGGCGGGACGGCGGCAACGAGGTGGACGTCTTCGAGTACCACCCCGACAACCCGGACCTGCTGGAGATCTCCAACCACGTCCGGGGCGGGTTCCGGTACTGGCACGGCGGCGGCTCCGGGATCGCGCCCGGGGCGACCTTCGGCCTGCGGGTCGTGCTCGGCGCGCACTCGGTCGACTGGTACGTCCAGGACGAGCTGGTCTACGCCGACCTGCACGGGGTCGGGGCCGGCTGGCACGCGTACCTGATCGTCAACCTGTCGGTCGCGGACGGGACGTACCACGACCGGCCGCCGCTGGACGGGCCGGACCGGCTGAGCTGGGTCTGCCACAGCCTGCGGGTGGAGCGCTGAGCGCTGGGCGCTGGGCGGTGGGTGCTGGGCGGTTGAGCGCTCGGCGGTGGGTGCTGGGCGGTTGAGCGCTCGGCGGTGGATGCCGAGCGTGGCCCGCGACCGGCCGGGCGGGTTCCCCGGGCGGGTTCCCGGGCAGGTTCCCGGGCGGTTCAGGGGGCGAACGAGGCGGTGATCGGGCCGTGCGGACCGGAGCGCTGGAACCAGACGGTCCGCCGGTTGGCGCCGATGTGCGCCGGGTGGGTCACGTACAGGTCGTTGTGCGGGGCGCTTTCGTTGCCGGGGGCGAGGGCCGCGTCCACGGCCTCGGCGGCGATCGTGTGCAGCAGGGCTACGGCGGTGGCCTCGGCGGCGGCGGGCGCGATCGCGAGGGAGGTGAGCTCGGCCCAGAGCGCCGTGGAGACGTAGGCGATCGGGCTGTGGCCGAGCGCCGGGTGGGGGCGCGGGTCCGTGTGGCGTCGCAGCGCCCCGGCGGCGACGAGCTGCTCGGGGGAGCGGTCGTCGGCCGGCGGGTGGTGGTTCATGGGCGGAAACGCTACCTCGGCGAATCGGCAGCCGAGCGCCGGAACGTTTTCTCAGGCTTTCTTCAGGTCGCTTCGCCTGCTGACGGGCGCAGGATGGTGATAAGGCGCTCATCACCTCGGCGGGCCCCGGGCGGGGTCGGAGGAGGAGGTCCCGATGAGGCATTGGCACGGGCCCGGCCACGGGATGAGTGGCTGGGGCATCGGTCTGATGGCGATCGCGATGCTGCTGGTCCTGGCGGTGCTGGTGCTCGCCGCCGTCGCGCTGTTCCGGTACGTGTCGCGGACGCCGCGACAGGTGCAGCACGGCCCGGCGGCTCCGGGCGTGGCTCCGGGCGTGACTCCGGGTGGCGGCACGCCCGCGGGCAAGGGCGGGCCGCCCGGGTGGGCGCCCGGGCCGACACCCGAGCAGCTGTTGGCGGAGCGTTTCGCGCGCGGGGAGATCGACGCGGAGGAGTACCGGCACCGGCTGGACACGCTGCGCTCGGCGAACGGGCCGGGCGGCTGACCCGGGGTAGGGGTGAGGGCCCGCCGCACCTTCCGGTGCGACGGGCCCCGCGTGCCGGTCGTGGCGTGCCGCTCGTCCGACCTCTCGACGGCGGCTGCTCGCCTGCGGACGTTGGGTCGGCGACTACCCGCCTGCGACCATCGGGTCGGCGGCCACCCACCCCCGACCGTCGCGTCGGTGACTACTCGACGATCAGCTCGACCGGGATGTTGCCGCGGGTCGCGCGGGAGTACGGGCAGACCTCGTGCGCCTGCTTCACCAGCAGTGCGCCGTTCTCGCCGGCGAGCGCCTCGGGCAGCTCGACCCGCAGCACGACGGCGAGGCCGAAGCCCGCGTCGTCCTTGCCGATGGTGACCTCGGCGGTGACCGAGACGTCGCTGGTGTCCACCCGGGCCTGGCGGCCCACCACGCCGAGGGCGCTCGCGAAGCAGGCCGCGTAGCCGGCCGCGAACAGCTGCTCGGGGTTGGTGCCCTGGCCGTTGCCGCCGAGGGCGGGCGGCATCGCCAGCGCGAGGTCCAGCTGGCCGTCGGAGCTGACGGCGCGGCCCTCGCGGCCGTTGGCGGTGGCGGCGGCGGTGTAGAGCGCGTCCATGGTCCGTTCCCTTCGAGTCCTGCGGCGGCTCGTGCGGGCCGCCTTCCGGTGACAAGTAGAGCACGCAATTCAATTGGGCACAACTCAATGGTGTGAGTGTGATCGGTACCATGGGCTTCATGACGACGCTTCCCGGCATGGCGGACGAGGAACTGCTCCGCCTCGACCAGCAGATCTGCTTCTCGCTGAACGCGGCCTCGCGCGCCTTCGGCGGCGTCTACCGGGTCCTGCTCAAGGACCTCGGGCTCACCTACCCCCAGTACCTGGTGATGCTGGTGCTCTGGGAGGACGGCGAGCTGCCGGTCAAGCGGATCGGCGAGCGGCTGCGGCTGGACTCCGGCACGCTCTCGCCGCTGCTCAAGCGCCTGGAGGCGGCCGGACTCGTCCGCCGTGAGCGCAGCCCCGAGGACGAGCGGTCCGTCACCGTCAGTCTCACCGCGGAGGGCGCGGAGCTGCGGGCGCGGGCCGGACAGGTGCCGCGCCGGCTGCTGACCGCGACCGGGCTGCCGGTGGAGGACCTGGCCGCGATGCGTGCGCTGCTGGAGCGGGTGACGGCCGCGCTGGACGCGGCGGCGGTGGAGCCGGCTCCGTAGGTCGCGCCGAGGGGTGGCGGGGCGGCCCGGGTCAAGTCGGCGGCCCGGAGGGTGTGATGTGGGTCACGCGGCGATGTGGGGGTGGGCGCAGGCGGGGCCGAACCGGCAGGTCAGCGGTGGTGTTCGGAAGCGATCGGAAACGGTCGGCAATTGTCCGGCCGATCCGGTCAACAACCCGCACCTCCCGGACGGTTACACCACGAGCCCGCAAGGGCCGTCGGCGTGCCACCCGGTGGGCCGGCCAGCTGACCCACGAAAGGGGGCGCGTGTGCGGAACACCCCCGGACCGGGCGAGGAACGGGCCCTGCGGGCGGACCCGCTCGGCGACCTGCCGGCCGACTTCGAGGCCTTCTTCACCCGCGAGAACCCCGGCTACCTCCGGTACGCGCAGCAGCGCCTGCGCCACCGCGAGGACGCGCAGGACGCCGTCCAGAACGCCGGCGCCGCGCTCTACGCGAACTGGCGCCGGGCCCTGGCCAGCGCGGACCCGCAGGCCTTCGCGTTCAAGGTCCTCAAGGACGCCGTGGTGGACGTGCTGCGCGAACGCCGCCGCGCCGAGCGCAAGCGGCTGCGGGTGATCGCCCAGCGTCGCCCCGACACCAGTCAGGACGAGCTGGAGGAGCTCGCCGAACTCGATGCCCTGGACTGGGCGATGGACGAACTCGCCCGCGCCGCGCCGGTCCAGGCCGACGTCGTCCGGCTGCGCCAGGCGGGCCTGTCCTACCCCGACATCGGCCGGACCCTCGGCATCGCGCACACCACCGCCCGCACCTACTACAGCCTAGGGCGGCGCCACCTGGAGTACCTGCTGGACCAGCCGGACGGCGGGGCCGCGCGGTGAGCGCCGCCGAGCTGCTGCGTGCGGACCGCGTCGGGCTGGAGTGCGAATTCCGCGACCACGATCCGCTGGCGTTCACCCGCCGACTGGCCGAACGGCTGGCGGCCGTCCAGTCGGCCCCGGAGCCGCGTGAGCGGCCGGCCCGCCCGCCGACGGTCGACCGTCCGTCCGTGGCCGCCCGTCCGTCGACGGCTGCCCGTCCGGCGCGCCGCCCCGGTCCGCCCGCCGCGTGGTGGACCGACGGGCGGGCCGAGCTCCGGCGCGATCTGCGGCACCTGTGTGCCGTGGTGGCCGGGGCGGTGGAACCGGGCGAGCTGGCGCTGGACCTGGAGCTCGCCGAGAAGACGGCGTTCCGGACCCTCGGCTGTCTGCTCTACGGCACGGGCCGCGCGGCGGACGGCGTGTTCTGGTGGCGGATCGCCGCCCAGTACGGCGACCAGCTCGCCGTGCACTGCCTGGCTGTGCACTACGCGGCCGAGGGGGAGACCGGGGACGCGGCGCGCTGGGCGGCGCAGGCGCAGGACCTCAGCGGGCCGGGCCGGCTGCCCGCGCTCGCCCCCGACGTCCGGCCGGGCGGCGCGGCGGAGGTGGTGCGGCTGCTGGCCGAGGGCTACGACGGGGAGATCCTGTTGACCCTGCGGGCCGGGCCCGGGCCCGGGCCCGGGGCCGGGTCGGGGGCGGCGTCGGGTGTTGGGCCGGGGGCCGGAGCGGATGCTCGGCCGGTCGCCTGGCCGGGTGCCCGCTCGGGTGCCCGCTCGGGTGGTCCGCCCGAGGCGGGCGGCGGGTGGCTGGGCCTGCGGGCGGTCCGGGGGAGGGGAGCGGCTCGGATCCGGTGAGGGCCGCGGTCGCCGAAGCCCCGAGGGCCGTTGGCCGCCGGGGCCCCTCGGACACCGGAGCCGCCGGAGCCCCGGACACCGGGTCCGCCGGACGCCGGATCCGCCGGACACCGGAGCGCCCGGGGCCGCCGCGGGGGGGCCGGCCCCCCGGCCGCCACGGCCGGGGGGGCGGGGCGGGG
>NZ_JBEOSA010000087.1:0-33711 GCF_040302625.1 Kitasatospora sp. NPDC097643
GTCTCCAGGCGGTCGCGGCGGACCAGCAGCTCACGCTGGGCGGCGTTGAGCGCGGGCCGCCGGCGCGCGACTGGTGCTGGGCATCGCACCGTACGAGTCCCGGGACGACCGCGCCCAGGTCGGTCGGATGCTGGAGTCGCCCGTCGAAGGGCTGCTGCTGACCCCCAACTGGGGGCCCGAGGGCCGCGACGGGGACTTCGGCTGGCTCGACGAACTGCCGGTGCCCGCGCTGCTGGTCGAGCGTCGGGCCGCCCTGGGCGGCCCCGGCGCCGGACTGGACGCCGTCGGCTCCGACCACCGCCACGGCGTCCTGCTCGCCCTGCGGCACCTCGCCTCGCTCGGCCACCGGGCCGTGACGCTGTGCGCCCGCACCGACACCGAGACCTCGCACCAGGTCCGGCTGGGCTACGCGGAGGCCGTGCGACTGCTCGGCCTGGCACCGCAGCCGCCCGTCGACCTGGACTCCTCGGGCCCGGGCCCCGGCGGTGTCGAGGCGGTGGCCGACCGGATCGCCGAACGCGCCGCCGCGGGCGTCCGCGCCGCACTCGTCCACAACGACCACGCCGCGATCCAGCTGCCCCCGCTGCTGCGCACCCGGGGCCTGAAGGTGCCCGGCGACCTCGCGCTGATCTCGTACGACGACGTCTACGCCGCCCTCGCGGCCCCCGCGCTGACGGCCGTCGCCCCGCCCAAGCGCGCGGTCGGCACGGCCGCCGCGGAGCTGCTGCTACGGCGGCTGGAGGGCGGTGCGGAGCTGCCCGTCCGCCGGATCGACCTGCTGCCCGCGCTCAAGGTCCGGGGGTCCTGCGGAGCCTGACGGTCCGTCATGCGGACGCGCGGAAACGGCGGTACGGACCACGGGATCCGTACCGCCGTTCGAGGTTCACCAGCGCTCAGTCCGCTACGCCGACTTCGGCGGCGAGCGCGGCGCCGGCCCGGTGGAGCCAGTGGGCCGCGCGGGCCCGGGCCGCACCCGGGTCACCGGCGAGCCCGGTGAGCGTCAGTATGCCCTCCTCGGGTGACTCCCCGGCGACGATCCGCGCGGCGACTCCGGCCCGCCCGGCCCGCGCGAGGACCTCGCCGACGACCTTGCCGCGCAGGCTGGTGGCGTCGAACCTGCCCTCGCCGGTGACCACCAGGTCGGCCCCGGCCAGTGCGGCGTCCAGGCCGAACAGGTCGGCGACGGCCGCCGCGCCCGGGGTGACGGTGGCGCCCCAGGCGGCCGTCAGACCGTGGGCGGCGCCGCCGGCCGCGCCCGCTCCGGGCCGTCCCGGGTCGCCGCCGAGCAGCTCGGCGAGGCGGGTCAGGCCGGCTTCGAGCTGCGCGATGTGGGCGGGAGTGGCGCCCTTCTGGGGTCCGTAGACGGCGGCGGCGCCGTCGGGGCCCAGCAGCGGGTTGGCGACATCGGTGAGCAGCTGCACGCCGCCGGGTGGTGCGGCCCGGAACCGGCTGCGGTCGATCCGGTCGGCCCGGGTGAGCGCGCCCCCGCCGTCGGGGACGGGCACGCCGTCCGCGTCGAGCAGGCGCAGCCCCAGGGCTGCCAGCAGGCCGGCCCCGCCGTCGGTGGACGCGGAGCCGCCCAGGGCGATCAGGAGGCGCCGCGCGCCGGCGTCGAGAGCGGCGGCGATGAGCTCGCCGGTGCCCCGCGTGGTGGCGGTGAGCGGGGCGAGCGCGGCCATCAGCGGGATCCCGCTGGCGGTGGCGAGTTCGACGACGGCGGTGCCGTCCGGGAGGAGCGCGTACTCCCCGTCCACCGTTCGGCCGTCGGGGCCGGTGCAGCCGCCCACCCGGGTCAGGGCGTGTCCGGGGTGGGCGGCCGCGACGGCGGCGTGGGTGCCCTCGCCGCCGTCGGCCATCGGGCGGAGCACCAGGTGGTCCGCCGGTCTGACGGAGCGCCAGCCGTCGGCCAGCGCCCGGGCCGCGTCGGCGGCGCTGACGGTGCCCTTGAACGAGTCCGGTGCGAGGACGATCCTCACGGGGTTTCCACGTGGGTGCGGTGACGCTCGATCACGGTCCGGAGCGTGTCCGCGCCGGGGGTCCGCCAGACCTGCTCGTTGAAGATCTCGACCTCGATCCAGCCGGTGTAGCCGGCGGCGGCCACCAGGGCGGTCATCCCGGTGAAGTCGATGTGGCCGTCGCCGACGTGGCCCCGGCCGAGCAGGGCGTCGGCGGGCAGCGGCAGCGTCCAGTCGCAGACCTGGTACGAGGCGATCCGGGCGCCCGCGCGGGCGATCTGGCGCTCCAGGTCCGGGTCCCACCACACGTGGTAGCTGTCGACGACGACGCCGACCTGCTCGACCGGGAACTGTTCGGCGAGGTCGAGGGCCTGGCCGAGGGTGGAGACCACGGCCCGGTCGGCACAGAACATCGGGTGCAGCGGCTCGATCGCCAGCCGGACACCGAAGTCACCGGCGTGCGGGGCGAGTTCGGCCAGCAGCTCGGCGACCCTGGCCCGCGCGCCGACCAGGTCCCGACTGCCCTCCGGCAGCCCGCCGACCACCATCACCAGGGTGTCCGTGCCCAGTTCGGCGGCCTCCTCCAGGGCTCGGAGGTTCTCCGCCAGGGCCGCCCGGCGGCCCTCGGGCCCCTGGGCGGTGAGGAACCCGCCGCGGCACAGGGTGCTCACCGCGAGGCCCGCGTCCCGGACCAGCTTGGCGGCCGTCGCGACGCCGGTCTCGGCGACCTTGTCCCGCCACAGGCCGATCGCCGGGATCCCGGCGTCGACGCAGCCCCGGACGGCCTCGGCCAGGCTCCAGTCCCTGGTGGTGATCTGGTTGAGCGACAGCCTCATCAGGCCTCCACCCCCGCCACGGCGAGGAACCGGCGCATCCGCTGGACGGCCAGGTCCGGGTCGGGCAGGACACCGGCCGCGTCGGCGAGCCGGAACAGCTCCACCAGGTGCGGTACGGAGCGGCCGCTCTGTGCGCCGGCCACCATGGTGAAGTGGTCCTGGTGGCCGGCCAGCCAGGCGAGGAAGACGATGCCGGTCTTGTAGTGGTACGTGGGCGCGGCGAACAGGTGCCGGGCCAGCGGCAGGGTCGGGGCCAGCAGCGCGTCGTAGCGGTCGGGATCGCCCGCGTCCAGCGCGTGCAGGGCGGCGGCGGCCCGCCCGGCGATCGGGTCGAAGATGCCCAACAGGGCGTGGCTGTGGCCGAGTTCGTCGCCCCGGATGAGCTGCGGGTAGTTGAAGTCGTCGCCGGTGTAGAGCTTGACGCCCGCGGGCAGGGCGCGGCGCAGGGATATCTCCCGGTCGGCGTCGAGCAGGGACACCTTGATGCCGTCGATCCGGTCGGCGTGCTCCCGGATGAGCGTCAGGACGGTCCCGGTGGCCCGGTCGAGGTCGGGGGAGCCCCAGTAGCCGGCCAGTGCCGGGTCGAACATCTCGCCGAGCCAGTGCAGGATGACGGGCTGGCGGGACTGGCCGATCAGTCGCCCGTACACCCGCAGGTAGTCGTCCGGGCCTTGCGCGGTGGCGGCGAGCGCCCGGCTGGCCATCAGGATCGGCTGGGCACAGGCCTCCTCCACGGCCTCCAGCTGCTGCTCGTAGGCGGCCAGGATCGTCGGCAACGTCACTGCCGGGTGGGTGAGTTGGTCGGTGCCGACACCGCAGGCGAGGCTGCCTCCGACGGCCCGGGCCTCGGCGCCGGAGCGGGTGATCAGCTCCTTGGTGGCCGTCCAGTCGAGGCCCATGCCGCGCTGGGCGGTGTCCATGGCGTCGGCGACGCCGAGGCCGAGCGACCACAGGTGGCGGCGGAAGGCGAGGGTGGCGTCCCAGTCGACGGCGGCGGGCGCGCCCGGCGCGTTGGCGCCGAGGGGGTCGGCGACCACGTGGGCCGCGGCGAAGGCGGTCCGACCGGCCGCCGCGGTGCCGGGCAGGTCGAGCGGCTCGGGTTCGCGCAGCCGGTGGGTGCCGGTGCCGGGGAGGTCGATCTCGGCCATCAGATCTCCAGCGCGGGGACGTCGAGGCGGCGGCCCTCCGCGGCGGAGCGCAGGCCGAGCTCGGCGAGCTGCACGCCCTTGGCGCCCGCCAACAGGTCCCAGTGGTACTCGGAGCCGGCCGCCACGTGCTTCAGGAACAGCTCCCACTGCACCTTGAAGCCGTTGTCGAACTCCTCGTTGTCCGGCACCTGCTGCCACTGCGAGCGGAAGGACTCGGTGACCGGGAGATCGGGGTTCCAGACCGGCTTCGGGGTGGCCGCGCGGTGCTGGAAGCGGCAGTTGCGCAGGCCGGCGACGGCGCTGCCCTCGGTGCCGTCGACCTGGAACTCGACCAGCTCGTCGCGGTCCACCCGGACGGCCCAGGAGGAGTTGATCTGGGCGGTGATGCCGCCCGCCAGCTCGAAGATCCCGTACGCGGCGTCGTCGGCGGTCGCCCGGTAGGTGCGGCCCTGCTCGTCCACGCGCTCGGGGATGTGGGTGGCGGTGTGGGCGTAGACCGAACGGATCGGGGCGATGATGCCCTCCAGCACGTACTGCCAGTGCGGGAACATGTCGAGGATCATGCCGCCGCCGTCCTCGGCCCGGTAGTTCCAGGACGGGCGCTGGGCGGACTGCCAGTCGCCCTCGAAGACCCAGTAGCCGAACTCGCCGCGGACGGACAGGATGCGGCCGAAGAAGCCGCCGTCGACCAGCCGCTTGAGCTTCAGCAGGCCGGGCAGGAAGAGCTTGTCCTGCACGGCGCCGTTGCGGACGCCGGCCGCGCGGGCCAGCCGGGCCAGTTCGAGGGCGGCCTCGACGGACTCGGCGGTCGGCTTCTCGGTGTAGATGTGCTTGCCCGCGGCGATGGCCTTGCGGATCGCGGGCTCGCGGGCCTGGGTGACCTGGGCGTCGAAGTAGATCTCGGCGAGCGGGTGGGCCAGCGCCTCGTCGAGCGAGGTGGTCCAGTGGGCGAGGCCGTGGCGGTCGGCGAGCCGCTTGATCCGCCGCTCGCTGCGGCCGACCAGGATCGGTTCGGGCCACAGGACCTCGCCGTCGCCCAGGGCGAGGCCGCCCTGCTCGCGGATGGCCAGGATCGAGCGGACCAGGTGCTGGCGGTAGCCCATCCGGCCGGTGACGCCGTTCATGACGACGCCGATCACTCTGCGGGACATGGGGGCTCTCCTCGTATGGTGCGGGGTTCCGGCGGCTCGGGGCCGAAGCGGCTCGGGGCCGACGTGGTGAAGGGGGACGGACGATCCGTCAGGCGGTGCGGTGGACGGCTTCCGGCAGGACCGGGTGGGCGAAGGGCAGCCCCGCGGTGTAGCAGGCGAGTTCGTCCACGGCGGCGGCTGCCAGCCGGTGCAGCTCGTTGCCGAGCGAGCCGGCGACGTGCGGGGTGAGCAGCACGTTCGGCAGGTCGTACAGCGGCGAGTCGGCGGGCAGCACCTCGGGGGTGGTGACGTCGAGGACGGCGCTGAGGCGTCCGGACACCAGCTCCTCGACGAGGGCGTCCTGCTCGACCAGCGATCCGCGGGAGGTGTTGACCAGGGTCGCGCCGTCCGGCATCAGGGCCAGCATCCGGCGGCTGATCAGGTGGCGGGTGGCGGGCAGCTCGGGCGCGTGGACGCTCACCACGTCACTGAGCGCGCAGAGTTCGTTCAGCTGCACGGCGCGGGCGCCGAGCGCCAGGGCCTCGTCCCGTTCCAGGTAGGGGTCGTGGACCAGCAGGTCGAGGTCGTACGGCCGGAGCAGCTCGATCACCCGGCGGCCGATCTGCGAGGCGCCGACGATGCCGACGGTCTTGCGGTAGTTGCCCAGGTCCGGGTGGGCGTGCTGCCAGTCGCGCCGGGTGCGTCGCTGCCGGTACTCGGAACTGATCCGCAGCACCTGCTTGTTGGCGAACAGGACGGCGGCGACGGTGTACTCGGCGACCGGGAGGGCGTTGGCCCAAGCGGCCGAGGTGACCTGGATGCCGCGCTGCCAGACCGCGTCGGTGATGTGGTGCTTGACCGAACCGGCGGCATGCAGGACGGCACGCAGTCGGGGCGCGGCGGTGAGCACGGCCTCGTCGATCGGCGGGCAGCCCCAGCTGCTGACGATGATCTCGGCGTCGGCCAGGGCGGCGCGTGCTTCGGGGGTGCCGAAGTCGTCGATGACCAGGGCCGGGTCGAGCTCGGCGAGGCTGGTGAGCCGGATGAGCGTACGGGTGTCGAGCAGGCTCGCGACGAGCTCGCGGTGCATGGCGAGCACGGCTCGCGGCCGGGTGCGTCCGGCGGGGGGAGCCTCCGCGGTATCGGTCGGGGCGGTCCGTGGATCGGGCACTGGGCTCTCCAGGGTGTCTTCGAAGCGGCCCGGCTCGGTGGTCACTTGACGCTCCCCGCGGTGAGACCGGCCTTCCAGTGCCGTTGCAGCGAGACGAAGGCGACCACCAGCGGGACGACCGCGAGCAGCGAGCCGGTCACGACCAGCGGGTAGAAGGTGGGCTCGCTCCGGGTCAGGGTGTTCCAGGAGTAGAGCCCGAGGCTGACCGGGAAGAGCTTGCTGTCGGAGAGCATCACCAGCGGCAGGAAGAAGTTGTTCCAGATGGCGGTGAACTGGAACAGGAACACCGTGACGAAGCCGGGCATCACCATCCGCAGGCCGATCGACCAGAACGTGCGCAGCTCGCCCGCGCCGTCCATCCGGGCGGCCTCCAGGACCTCACCGGGCACGTAGCCGGCGCAGAACACCCGGGCCAGGTAGACGCCGAAGGGGTTGACCAGGCTGGGGAGGAGGACGGCCCAGAAGGTGTTGACGACGCCGATCTCGGAGGCCAGCAGGTACATCGGCAGGGCGAGCGCGGTGGTGGGCACCAGGACGCCGAGCAGCACCAGGCCGAAGAGCTTCTCCTTGCCGCGGAAGGCGTAGACCTCGAAGGCGTAGCCCGCGCAGACGCAGATGAAGGCGCAGAGCAGGGCGCCGCCGCCGGCGTACAGCAGGGAGTTGAGGTACCAGCGGAAGTAGATCCCGCCGTCGGTGGTGGCCAGGTCGTGCAGGTTCTGCCCGAGGTGGAAGTTGGCCACGCTGAGCGGGTTGCCGCCGAGCAGGTCCGGGGTGTTCTTGGCGGAGGCGGTGAGCAGCCAGCCGAGCGGTAGCAGGGTGTAGAGCGTGAAGAGCAGCAGGGCGCCGTTGACCGCGGTCCGGGACAGGCTCCACGGCCGCCGCTTGGGGTTGTTGATCGAGATCACGCGGCGGCCTCCGTCCGGCGCCCGGTCCGGCCACGGGTGGCGCGGGTGACGACGAAGGACAGTGCGGCGGCCACCAGCGCGAGCAGTACGGACGAGGCCGCGGCCAGGCCGTAGTCGTTGTGGTCGAAGGCCGCGGTGTAGGCGTACATGTTGGGCGTCCAGGTGCTGACCACGGCGGGCGCGGTGCGGTAGAGGACCATCGGCTCGGTGAACAGCTGGAGCGAGCCGATGACGGTGAACATGCCGACCATCGTGATCGAGGCGCGGATCAGCGGGATCTTGATGCTGAGGGCGGTGCGCAGCGGGCCCGCGCCGTCCATGACGGCGGCTTCCAGGACCTCGCGGGGGATGGCCTGGAGCGCGGCGTAGAAGATCACCATGTTGTAGCCGGTCCACTCCCAGACGGCCATGTTGACCACGGCGGGTACCGGGTGGCCGAGCATGTCCAGGTGGGCGCCGGCCGAGTTCAGCGCCTCGATCACCGGGCTGATGCCCGGGGTGTAGAGGTACGTCCAGATCAGGGCGGCGATGATGCCCGGCACGGCGTGCGGCAGGAACAGCGCCAGCTGGAAGAAGCGCTTGGCCCGGGCCAGGGCGGAGTCCAGCAGCAGGGCCACCAGGAGCGACAGGCCGAGCATGACCGGGATGTAGAGCAGGCAGTACTCGACGATGGTCAGGTAGCCGGCGCGGTAGGCCGCGTCGCCGAGCGCCCGGGTGTAGTTGCCGAGGCCGGTGAAGACCGTCTCGGGTGCGCCGAAGCCCAGGCCGGAGCGGTGCTCGGTGAACAGGCTCAGGTAGACCGCGTACCCGATCGGGATCAGCATCACCGCGGTGAAGAGCAGGAAGAACGGGGCGAGGAGCAGGGTGGGGGCCCCGCTCCCCCCGCGCCGCCTGACGGTGGCGGCGCGGGAGGAGGAGTCGGTGGCTCGGTTCACGGGGCGACCTTGAGTCCGCGGTTCTTGAGTTCGGCGACGGTGGCCTGCTGGGCGGCGTCGACGCCCGCGCCGACGGTCCCGCCGTTGCCGAGCTTGCCGAAGGCGTCCTTCATGGAGTTGTTGGTGACGCTCATGACCGGGCCCCACTGCCAGTTGGGCAGGATCGTCCTGGCCGCGTCGGTGAACACGGCGTAGATGTCCTGGCCGCCGTAGAAGTCGGTCTTGAACGCCGCCTTGGCGGTGGGGACGAGCTCCGGGTCGGCGGGGAAGAGCGAGGAGGTGCCGGAGGCGATGCGGGCCTGGATGCCCTCGGGGGTGGTGGTCGCCCAAGTGGAGAACTCCACCGCGGCCTTGGCCTTCTTGCTGTCCTTGGAGACGGCGAAGGTGGTGCCGCCGAGCATGCCGCTGGCGGGCTGGCCGTTCCAGGCCGGGACCGGGGCGACCGCCCACTTGCCGGCCGCGTCGGGGGAGCTGGCCAGGCTGGACTGCAGCACGCCGCCGCCCCAGGCGGCGCCCACGTAGGCGGCGGTCTCGCCCTTCTGGAGCGAGGCGGTCCACTGCTGGCTGAACGACGGCTGGACGCGGACCAGGTCGTCGGTGATCAGCTGCTGCCAGTAGTCGCTGACGCGCTTGGTCTCGGGGGAGTCGATCTCGACGCTCCAGGTGTCGCCGACGCTGTTGAACCAGTGCGCGTTGTTCTGCCAGGCCAGCGCTTCGAGGACGCTCGGGTCGTCGGGGAAGAAGGTGCCGATGCGGGTGTTCGGCTCGGCCTGCTTGAGCTTCTGGGCGTCGGCGCGGTACTCGTCCCAGGTCTTCGGCGGGGTGGTGATGCCGGCCTGGGCGAACAGGTCCTTGCGGTAGAACAGCGCCTGTGGCGGGGTGTCCAGGGGGAGGCCCCAGGTCTTCTTGCCGAGGGTGGTCAGCTCGACGGCCTGCGGCAGGTACTTCGACCGGAGGCTGTCCGGGACGAGCTTGGTGATGTCCTGGACGGCGCCCTGGCTGACGAAGTCGGGCAGCGCCGCGTACTCCACGTTGAACACGTCCGGGGCGTTGCCGGCCTTCACCGCGTCCGAGATCTTCGCGTAGCCGCCGGAGATGCCGGACGGGATCTGCTGGAAGGTGACCTGGACGTCCTTGTGCGAGGCGTTGAACGCGTTGACGACGTCCTGGGTGCCCTTGGCCCATCCCCAGAAGGTGATCGTGACCGGGCCGGAGCCCGCGCTGGTGTCACTGGGGCTCCCGCTGCCGCAGGCCGCGACGAGGGAGAGGGTGAGCGCGCCGACGGTGGCGGCGGCGACGAGGCGCGCTCTGCGCGGACGAGCGGTGGTGGGGGTGGTCGACATGGCTCGGCTCCTGAGGAGGGGGACAGTGTGCCGTCGAAGTCCGACCGGTCGAATGGCCGACGGTCGGCGAGGTGTGGCTATCCTGCGACCGCCTTCGATCAGAGTCAAGAGTTCTCGATCAATTGATCCAATGTGATCTGAGTGTGACCGTCGAAGGGGCGGTCGCAACGGTCGCAAGACCCCTGGATGTGCAGGAAGTCCATCATGGGGCCTCGATGTCACGGCCGGTTTGATCATTTGGTCGGATCATCTTGACGAATGATCTGGCTGTTCCTAGATTCGGTCAGCCGCCTGGAACAAGGAGCCCAGCCATGCCCCCGATCGTGCTGCCACCCGAAGACCGGACCCTCAGCCCGTACACCGGCTGGACCAGGGCCCACTGGGAGGCCGTCGCGGACGGCATGCTGGAGTCCGTGGCACGCTTCGCCGGCCCCGGGCACGCCCTGATCGCCCTCCCCGGCGGGCGGCCGAGCATCTCGGGGCGGCGCTCCGACGCCCTGGAGGGCTACGCCAGGACCTTCCTGCTCGCGGCCTTCCGGGTCGCCGGGGCCGGCGGCGCGGACCCGAACGGCGTCCTGCGGCGGTACGCCGAAGGGCTGGCGGCCGGCACCCGCACCCCGACCGCGGAAGGCGACCTCGCCGACGGGGACCTGGTCTCCTGGCCGAGCATCGCCGAGCGGCGCCAGGCCCTCGTGGAGGCCGCGTCGATCGCCATGGGTCTGCGCCTGACCCGCCCCTGGCTCTGGGACGCACTCGACGAGCGCACCCGCGAGCAGGTCCGCGCCTGGCTCGCCCCGGGCCTGGCACACTCCCCGGTCGACAACAACTGGTGGCTCTTCCCCGCCATGGTCGGCGGCTTCCTCGTCGAGACCGGACTCGACCACGACGGCGCCGGGCAGCGCGCCGTCGACCGCGGGCTGGCGCGGATCGAGCAGTGGTACCTCGGTGGCGGCTGGTACACCGACGGCCGTCCGCGCGCCTTCGACCACTACAACGGCTGGGCCTTCCACCTCTACCCGCTCCTGCACGCCCACCTGAGCGGCGACCAGGGCCTGCTCACCACCCACGGCCCCCGGCTCGCCGCCCACCTGGAGGGGTACGCCCGCACCTTCGGCGCCGACGGAGCCCCCGTGCACCAGGGCCGCTCGCTCACCTACCGCTTCGCGGCCGCCGCCCCACTCTGGGCCGGCGCCCTCACCGGGCACACCCCGCTGTCGCCCGGCACCACCCGCCGGCTCGCCTCCGGCGCGCTGCGCTACTTCGTCGACGGCGGGGCGCTCGACGCCGACGGCCTGCTCTCCCTCGGCTGGTTCGGCCGGTACCCGGCCATGATCCAGAGCTACTCCGGCCCGGCCTCCCCGTACTGGGCGAGCAAAGGCTTCCTCGGGCTGCTGCTGCCCGCCGACCACCCGGTGTGGACGGCGGCCGAGGAGCCCGGCCCGGCCGGGACGACGGACGCGGTCGTCCCGCTCCCGCAGCCGGGGTGGCTGATCCAGTCCACCGCGGCGGACGGCCTGGTCCGCCTGCACAACCACGGCAGTGACGACCAGCCGGCCGACCAGGTGCTCCCCGACAACCCGCTCTATGCCCGCCTCGCGCACTCCACCGCGACCGGGCCGGCCTTCGACGGCGCGCCGGACAACCACTTCGGCCTGGTGGTGGACGGCGAGCTCAGCGAGCGCGGCCGGATCCGGCCGCTCGGCGCCGGGGCGGGCTGGGCGGCCTCCGCGCACCGCCCGCGCGTCGGCGGCCGGGAGCTGACCGGCGTCACCGTCACCTCGCTGACCCTCGCCGCCGGTGCGCACGAGGTCCGCGTCCACCTGGTCAGTGGTGCCGAGCCCGGCACCGAGGTCCGGCAGAGCGGCTGGGCGGCGGCCGGCGTCGCGGCCGAGAAGCGGGCGCACGGCCTGCGCGCCTGGGCGACCGCGACCGGCCCCGAGGGCGAGCGGCTGACCTCCGTGCTGGAGGCCGTCGAGGGTTTCGACGCCGCGGCCTGCGCCTGGGTGCCCGGTGGCACCGCGTTCGGGCCGATGGCCGCGGTGCCGGTGCTCACCGGCGTGACCCGCACCGGGACCGCGCTGTTCGTCGGCGCGGCCAGACTGGACCGGGCCGCGCCCTGGCTCTTCTTCCGGAAGGTCCGGGTGCACGCCGACGGCAACCGGGTGCACGTCCACTGGCCGGACGGCACCGCGCACCAGGCCGTCCTCGCGCCCGGCGAGGTCACCGTCGGCAGGGGCACTGTCGGCGGGGTCACCGTCGGCGAGGTCACCGTCCCTACCGCTCACCCGGAGGTGTGAACGACGTGCGCCTCGCCTTCTCCACCCTCGGCCTCCCCGGCCGCCCGCTCGCTGACGTCCTCCGGCTGGCCACCGCACACGGCTGGGCCGGTCTGGAACTGCGCTGCGCGCCCGGCGAGCCGGTGCACCCGGAGCTGACCGCCACCGAACGGAAGGCGGCCGCCTGGGCCTTCACCATCACCGGCACCACGCCGCTGACCCTCGCCGGCTACACCGGCGTCGCGGCCCCCGGCGACGACGCCGAGCCGGTCGGTGAACTCCTGGAACAGCTGCGCCTGGCCGCCGATCTCGGCGCGCGGTACGTCCGGGTCTTCCCCCGCGGCGGCGACGCGCCGACGGCCGAGGCCGACGAGCGCGCGGCGACCCGGCTCGCGGCCGTGGCCGAGACGGCGCGGCTGCTGGGCGTACGGATCCTGCTGGAGACGCACGACTCGCACCGCGGCGGGCGGGACGTGGCACGGGTGCTGGACCTGGTGGGCCACCCGTCGGTCGGCGCGCTGTGGGACGTGATGCACACCCACCTCGCCGGCGAGTCGCCCGAGGAGTCGTACGCCGCCCTCGCCCCGCACCTCGGCTACGTCCAGGTCAAGGACATCGCCGGCCCGGCCGATCCCGCCCCGCTGCCGCTCGGCGCGGGCGTCCTCCCGCTCGCCGCGTGCGTACGGCTGCTGCCCCCGGACTGCTGGGTGTCCTGGGAGTACGAGGCGCCGTGGTTCCCGCAGGCCGTACCGCTGGACGGGCTGCTCGGGCCCGCGGCGGCCCTCCTCACCCGGCTGGCGGGCTGAGTGAGCGGTCGGCCGATCGGCCCACCCTCAGTCGGCTTGGCCGGTGCCGGTGCCGGTGCCCCCGCAGGAGGTCCGGACCTTCAGGTCCGGCAGCAACTGGACGTGGTGCACCGGCAGTTCGGGGCCGCTGTCGATCCGGCGCAGCATCAGCTCGACCGCCCCGGCCCCCACCGCGCGCCGGGGCGGCGAGACGGCGGTCAGCGGGGGCGAGGCCAGCGAGGCGAACACGTCGTCGTAGGAGATCAGGGCCAGATCGTCGGGCGCGCGCAGCCCCCGGGCCCGCAGCAGCGGCGTCAGCTGGATCGCCTCCTGGTCGTTGTGGACCAGGAAGGCCCGCACGCCCCGGGCGACGGCCTCGGCGATCCGGGCGGCGAGGCCGTCCGTGTCGATCCCGGGGCGGTTGATGTCGATCACCGGCTGCGGTTCCAGCCCGAGCAGCCGGACGCCCTCCTCGTAGCCCGCCCGCACCTCGCCCGCCGTCCAGGAGTCCAGCCGGGCGGCCAGTCCCACCGACTCGTGCCCGAGAGCGCGGAGGTGCCGCAGGGCCAGCAGGACGCCGTGCCGGTGGTCCGAGCCGACGGAGTCCAGCTCGGCGGCGGCGCTGTCCGCGGGCGCGCGGCGCTCGACCAGGGCGGCCGGCACCGGCAGGTCGCGGATCCAGGACGTGTTCACGGCGCCGTTCGCCGGCCGCCAGTTGGGCGTCAGCAGCAGTCCGTCGAGTCCGGCGTCGAGCAGCTGGTCCACCTGGGCGCGGTCGTCCGCCGACTCGTACGTGGAGATGCCGAGCACCAGCCGAGCCCCGGCGGCGGTGGCGGCGACCCGGGCACCGTCGATGAT
This sequence comes from Kitasatospora sp. NPDC097643, assembly GCF_040302625.1. Taxonomy (NCBI): domain Bacteria; kingdom Bacillati; phylum Actinomycetota; class Actinomycetes; order Kitasatosporales; family Streptomycetaceae; genus Kitasatospora; species Kitasatospora sp. NPDC097643. The sequence goes on from NZ_JBEOSA010000087.1 coordinate 13,343, forward strand.
CTCGTCGAAGTACGGGCCGACGGTGGGCACCAGCATGCCGATCACCCGGTCGCGACCCTCCCGGACCGTCGGGGAGGCGTCCTGCGGGAGGGAGACGGCGCCGTGCGAGCGGCGCAGCAGGCCGGCCTCGGCGAGGGCTGCGACGTCCCGTCGCACGGTGACCGCGGCGGTGCCGATCCGATCGGCCAGATCGATCACCCGGACCGTGCCCAGCTCACGGACCACCTCAAGGATCCGGGCCCGTCGCTCCTCCGCGGTGATGGTCATGTCCCTCTTCTCCCTGCCTGGTACACCGAGGAGATCGGCGCGCTGCCCAGACCGATCGGATATCACTTGCTCACGTACTGATCGATTACACAGTAGGTGACGTCCGTGGAAGACGGAAAGGCCCGTCGGGCGGCGGTCCGATTCCGGTCGATGTCAGGTGTCCGCACGGGAAGGACCAGGGAGTAGGCATGACGGGATCGGCCCACCCCACGGCGGAGGCCGCGGCCGCAGGAGCGAGGGGGCTGAAGTTCCGCAGGCTCGCGGACCAACTGCGCCGGGAGATCGACGAGGGGCTCTGGCCGCCGGGCAGTCGGCTGCCGACCGAGCAGGAGTTCGCCCGGGCGCACGGGGCCTCCGTGAGCACCGTCCGCCGCGCCGTCGCCGAGCTGGTCGCCGAGGCACTCGTGGTGCGCCGCCAGGGTTCGGGCACCTACGTCCTCGCCCCGAAGGCGGCCGCCGGCCGCGCCGCCCTGGTCGGCGTCATCGTTCCGGACACCGCCTTCTACTACCCGCGGGTGCTGAAGGGCATCGAGGAGGAGCTCACGACGGCGGGCGCGCGCGCCGTGATCGCCTGCTCCGGCTACGACCAGGGCCGGGAGGCCCGAGCCCTCGTCGACATGCTCGACGCGGGCGCCGACGGTCTGCTCCTGGCGCCGACCCTGACCGGCCCGGAGACCCCCGAGGCGTACCTGACCCGGCTGGCCGTGCTCCCGGTGCCGGTCGTCCTGGTGGAACGGCGGGGGACGAGCCTCGGCGACAGCACGGAGAGCGTCTGCACCCACCACGAGGCCGGAGGCTACGACGCCGTCCGCCACCTGGCCCGGCTCGGCCACCGGGTCGTCGGCCTGGTGCTGCGGCTCCACAGCCCCACCACCGGACCGGTCGGCCGGGGCTACCGGCAGGCCCTCCGTGAACTCGGCCTCTCCGGCTACGAGTTCAGGGCCGCACTGGAGGAGTGGAGCCCGGCCGCGGCCGACCGCTGCCTCGGCGAGCTGCGCCGGGCGGGCGTCACGGCGGCGGTCTGCTTCGGCGACCGGCAGGCGGCCCTGCTGGAGGCCGCCGCCCGCCGCTCGGGCCTGTGCGTCCCCGACGACCTGGCACTGATCGCCTACGACGACGAGATCGCCGACATCGCCGAAGTCCCGCTGACCGCCGTGGCGCCACCCAAGCACCTGCTCGGCCGCACCGCGGCCGCGCTGCTGCTGAACCGGCTGGAACACCCCGACGACGCGCGGCAGCAGGTCCTGCTGCGCCCGGCGATCACCATCCGGGACTCCTGCGGGACCGCCCGGCCACCACAACCCTGACGGACCGTCGCCGGGACGACGACCGCCCGTTCGACGGGCCGAGGGCTACCACCGACGCTCCCACCCCGTCCACGCCGCCGCCGAGACGCCGGGCGGCTGAACGATCCCCGACGGCCGGACGTACTACCCGCTGTGAGCAGTCGCAGTCCCGCGCGCGCACCGGCCGGCCGGTGGGCGGGTGTGCGGCGCGCCCGGGTGAGGGTCGGGCCGCTGTTGGTGGTGGCTGCGGCCGGGCTCGGGCTCGTCGGTGTTCAGGGGTGCGGTCGGTCCGCGCCCGGGCCGCAAGCGCCGGTGGAGCCCGCGCCGGTGGGGCCCGCGCCGGTGGGGCCCGCTGCGCCGGCTCAGCCGGGGCCGCCCGGGCCGGGTGTGAACCCGCTCGATGGCATCGGTGCGGCGGGCAACACCCTCGCGGTGAAGATCGACAACGTCGGCGCCCGGGTCCAGGCGGTCCAGCGGGGGCTCGCGCAGGCCGACATCGTGTACTGGATCGAGGTCGAGGGCGGCCAGTCCCGGTTCCTGGCCGTGTACGACGCGAACCACCTGCCCGCCCTGATCGGGCCGGTGCGCTCCGCCCGCCAGACCGACATCCCGCTGCTCCAGCAGTACGGGCACCTCGACTTCGCCTACAGCGGCGCCATCAGCGGGCTGCTCCCGCTGCTCGACCGGGCCGACCTGCAGAACGTCACCCCGGCCACCGACCCCGGGGCGTTCACCGACCGGGCCGTCGATCCCACCTTCATCGACCCGCACCAGATCCTCGCCCGGTTCCCGTCCGTGCCCGCCCGTTCGCCCGGGTTCGTGTTCGGCGCCGCTCCGGGCGGCGGCAGTGCGCGGGACGCCGGGGTCTGGCACCTGCCCGCCGCGTCCATCGCCGTGCGGTTCGCCGGGGGCGGCTACGACGTCGCCGTGGACGGGCACCCGGCCTGGTCCGGCACGGCGACCGTGGTCGTCCAGCACGTCAGCGTCGTGCCCGGGCTGTTCACCGACTTCAACGCCGGGCACCCGGACAACGAGGTGTTCACCCGGACCACCGGGTCCGGGGCGGCCGAGGTGCTGCGTGACGGCATGGTGTGGAACGTGCGCTGGACCCGGCCCGACCCCGCCGGGGGGACCTCGTTCACCCTGCCCGACGGCACCGCGATGACCTTCGCCACCGGGCCGGTGCTCATGGTGCTGGTGCCGTGAACGGTGCGCGCCGGTCGGACGGCCCGCTCAGGGCGCCATGGTCAGCCCCGCCGAGGCGCCGCCGCGGCTGAGCACGACCGACCGGATGTGGTCCAGGGCCCGGGCGTAGTCGCTGCGGCCGGGGTCGTGGCGGACGGCCTCGGTCAGGTCGAGGACCCGGTAGGGCGGGCCGAGGTCCGTCAGCTGGGGGATGAACTCGGCCCGGGTGACGGTCCAGCGCTGCCCGGGCTGCGCCGGTGGCGAGAAGGTGAACCGGGCGATCGAGCTCCAGTTGCCGCGCGGGTCCTCCGCGCCGGTGTAGTTGAACATGTGTCCGGCGAGCTGGTCGCCCATGCCGTAGACCGTCCAGGTGTCGTTGATCTTCTCGTACGCCTGCGGGATGTGGGCGTGGGTGCCGAGGATCAGATCGATGTCCGGCCGGCCGGGGCCCTGCCCGGCGGCCAGGTCGCGGGCGAGCGTGAGCTGCTGCTCGTTCGGGGTGTCCTGCCACTCGGTGCCCCAGTGGAGGCTGACCACCACGATGTCCGCGCCCTGCTCCCGGGCGGCCCGCGCGTCGGAGAGGATCCGCTCCCGCTCGATGAGATTGACCGCCCAGGGCTGCCCCTTCGGCAGTGGGATGCCGTTGGTGCCGTAGGTGTAGGCGAGTTGGGCCACCGTTGCGCCGCCCGCCGTGAGCAGCGCGGGGCGGCCCGCCTCGTCGCCGCTGCGCGCGGAGCCGGTGTGCTTCAGGCCGACGGCGTCCATGGCGTCGAGCGTGCGTCGGATGCCATCCGGCCCGTCGTCGAGCGTGTGGTTGGAGGCTGTGTCGCAGGAGGTGTAGCCGGCGTCCTTGAGCGCCCGGGCGACCTGCGGGGGCGATTTGAACGACGGGTAGCCGGTGAAGGGCCCGCCGTCGGCGCCGTACACCGTCTCCATGTGGCAGATCGCCAGATCGGCGGCGCCGATGACGGGTTTGACGCCGGCGAGCATCCGGGTGAAGTCGTAACCGCTTCCCCCGGCGTCCTCCTTGGCCTGCTGGATGATCTCGGTGTGCGGGAGGACGTCCCCCGTCGCGACCAGTGTGAACGGCCGCGGGCCCGGCGGGGTCGGCGTGGCCGCGGAGCTCGGATCCCGGTGCGGCGACGGCTCGGCCGGCCGGACCTGCGGGGCCCCGCAGCCCGTGAGGGCGAGCAGCAGGGCGGTGGCGGCGGTGAGGAGCTCTCGGCGCGGCAATCTGATCATCGGCTCGTCCTACGATCGGCGGATACGACGTGGATTCCGACTATGCGAGCGACCGGCCGGCCGATCCGGCACCCACGCCTTCAGGTCACCCGACGGAGCCAGCGGCGGAGCCGGCGCCGGAGCCGGCCCCGGCGCGCGAGGACACCCCCTGAACGGCCGATGCGTGCCGCGTCGGATCGCGACCCTCCGGTCAGTAGCGTGCAGAGCCGAACCCGCCACCCACCGGAACGAGGCCCCATGGCGCACGCCCGGACGTCCCGCCACTCGCGCGACCAACGGCCCGGCGTCGGCCGGGACATCGCGTGAGCCGCTCCGGGTTGCGCGGCAACCGCTTCCTGCTCGCCCTGCTGATCGTGGTGGTCCTGTGCTCGGCCGGCACCGCGCTGTACCTGAACGAGCGCAACACCCGGCAGCAGGCCCGGCAACTGGCCCTCCCGGGTGCCGGTGACTGGATCGAACTGGACGTCACCTCCCAGGACATCGACCCCGGGACGGGCGAACTCACCCTCTACGTCGTGCCGGTTCCGCGCGGTGGCCTCGCCGCGGGGCCGGACTCCTCCGCGTTCAGCCGACAGGTCGTGATCACCGTCCAGGCGGCGACCCGCACCGAGCTGCGGGCGGCGCCGGGGGAGGCCGCGACGCCGCAGCCCGTGCGGGCCAACTTCTACGACGGCACCGTGACCGACTACCCCTTCGACCGCCACCACTTCGCGGTGTCGTTCGAGGCCTCGGACCCCACCGGCGCCGTCCCCGTGGGCGTGGTCTTCGCGGACGCCGACCCGTTCTTCGTGGTCCACCCGACCAGCACCCCGAGCGACTCCGGGGCGACCGTCCTGACGGGTGGCGTGACCAGGGCGCGCAGCACCTTCATCCTGGCCTGGTTCATGATCGCGGCTATGTGGGCGCTCGCCCTGGCGGTGCTGGCCGGGGCCGAGGTGCTCCACCGCGGCGGGCAGGGGATGGTGTGGCCCTCGCTCGGGTGGATGGCCGCGACCCTCTTCGCGCTCGTCGGCATGCGCAACGCCGCGCCCGGCTCACCGCCGATCGGTTCGCTGATCGACTACCTGGCGTTCTTCTGGGCCGAGGGCATCATCGCGGCGAGCCTGGTCGTCACGGTCGTCTCCGGCAGCCGGGTCGAGCGCCGCAAACGGGCGGAGGCCGCCGCGGCCACGCCCCCGGGGCCGTGAACGCCCCGCACACCCATCGAGAGGAGGCCGGGGCCCGGTTGCCCGGGCCCCGGCCGCCGGGTCACCCCGTGATCCGCCGGCGGTCGACGACCGTCCGCAGCTTGCCGCTGCTGGGCGTGCGCTCGAAGGCGGCGGAGTCGACGGTCTCGACCGCGCAGTCGAGCAGCCCCTCGGCGACGGCCGAGCCCAGCTCGGGGACGGTGTCCAGGAACGCGGCGCGGGCCGCCGCGCCGTCCGGGGCGTACCGGGCGTCGAGCCGGACGGTGGCCCGCTCCCGGCCGTCACCGGCGTCCAGGATCAGCTGCAACTCCCCCCGGTAGCCGAGTTCCTCCGCCGCCACGGCGGTGAGGCGCCGGACGTTGAGGAAGTAGGTGCCGACCCGTACGACGTCCCCGTACCGGCCGAGCAGTTCGATCCGCGGGGTGTGGCTGCCGCACGGGCAGACGCCCTCGACCGCGCGGCCGAGGTCGCCGATCTGGTACCGCGCCAGGCGCTGCCCGGCCCGGGTGCGGCTGGTGAAGACCAGGCGACCCGGCTGTCCGGCCGCCACCGGCCGGTCGGCCTCCGGGGCCAGGATCTCCAGGATGTGCAGGTCGGTGAGCACGTGGTGGACCGAGCCCTCGGCATGGGCGCACTGGTAGCCGAGCGGCCCCAGGTCGGTGCTGCCGTACGCCGCCGAGCGGATCACCTCGACGCCGAACTCCTCGGTGAGCACCCGGCGTTGCTCGGCCGTGAAGTGCTCGCCGCCGTAGAACACCTTCCTGATCCCGCCGTACCCGCGCAGCGCGTCGGCCTGGTCATGGAACAGCTGCCAGAGGTAGGAGGGCATGCCGAACACGGTGTCCGCCCCGTACGTCACCAGCGCCTCGGCGGTGGCGGCGTGGTCGGGGCCGGCGGCGATCGGCAGCTGGGTGGCGTTGAGCCGCTCCAGGATCGAGAAGAAGCTGATGAAGCTCCCGTACATGCCGCCGCAGTAGAACAGGTTGGCGGCGCGGTCCCGGGCCGGATCGAACCCGGCGGCGAGCAGGCCGTCGGCGGCCGCCCGCATCTGGGTGTCGTAGTCGGCGTTGGTGAACACCGACAGGGCCGGGGCGCCGGTGCTGCCGCCGCTGCGGAAGTACAGGTGGGCGTGGTCCGGGGCGAGGGTGCGCAGCTGCTCCTGCACCCCGGACTTGTCCAGCAGCGGGCCGCTCGGCGCGGCCGGGGTGACGGCGGGGGCCGCCAGGTCGTCCAGGCAGGCGGTGGTGGCGAACGCCTCGTCGGCCCGGACGCTGACGCGGCGGCTGTAGCGCTGGAGCGCGTAGACGCCGTCGTGCGGCTCGCCGTGGTAGCTGTCGAGCATCCCGCCGACCGGGGTGACCCGCAGCACGCCGGCGGCGACCACGGCCCGGGACAGCCGCGCGACGTCGGCACGGCTGCCGCCGATCGCGGCGGTCTGGAGGTACCGGCGCATCGGGCGCAGCACGGTCATGACGGAGGTGCGGGGCAGGGGCTTGACCCAGACGCTGCGGTGGAGCGGCGAGGCGGTCAGCGCCGGGCGGGTGTCGGCGAGGACGCGCCAGGAGCCGTCCTCGGCGGCCAGGACCCGGGTGAGGCCCAGGTGTTCCTCCAGCCGGGCGATCAGCTCGGTGGTGGTGATCTCGGCGTGCTCGGCCGGTTCGAGTGCGGGCCGGGGGAGCGCGGCGGAGGCGTCGGCGAGGTGGGCCGCGAAGCGTTCGGCGAAGGCGAAGACCTCGTCGTCGTCCTCGGTGTCGAGGTAGACCACCTGGGGGCTGGAGCACGCCTGCTGCTCGAAGCGGCAGACGTCGGCGGCGAGCGCGTCCAGCGTCGGGCCGTCCGACCAGGCGTCACGGGTCAGGTAGGCGAAGGAGACCCGGTGCCCCCACTCGATCAGGCGGCAGCCGGCCGGGGCCAGCTCGGCGACCGAACGGACGGCGTCCTCGCCGCCCCAGACCGCCACCGCGTCCGCGGGCTCGCACAGCAGCCGCAGCCACTCGGTGCGGGCGGAGGGGAAGCGCAGCGCGACGATCCGGCGGGCCAGCGCACCGGTCGGGTCGGCGGCGGCCAGCTCGGCGAGCAGCTGCTGGGGGAGCGGGGTGTCGGCGCTGCTGGTCTTCAGCACGTTGAGGTTCCCGGTGAGCAGGCCCTCGACCACGCTCAGCGGGGCGACGGCGGCGGCGTTGCCGGGGGCGATGTGGACCAGGAGGCCGACCGGTGCCCACGCCTCGAAGGTGGTCTCCCGCCCGTCGGGCCGGGTGAGCCGCTCGGGGCGGAGCCCGCCGAGTTCGCGACGGAGCTTGCGCTCCAGGGCCGGGCGGGCGATCGCGTCGGCGATCTCGGCGAGCGTCGCCGCCGCTTCGTCCGGGTCGCCACCGTCGGCCGTGAGTTCGGCGAGCAGGCGGGTGCGGACGGGGCTGCCCGGGTCGCCGAGGGCGTCGGCGAGCTGCTGGCAGGCGCTCAGCACCAGTTCGGTGGGCAGGGGTTCGGCCAGGACGTCGGCGGCGAGCTCCGGGAGGTCGGCCAGTCGGCGGGCGGCCTCCTCGTCGTCGATGAACGAGCCCTGCCAGAAGTGGGGTCGGGTGGTCACGGGGGTGGTCACGACATTCCCTTCAGGAGTTCGGCGGCGGCCGCCGCGCAGTTGCGGTTCCGGCTGACCCCGGCGCGGCCGTGCACGGTGAACCACGGGGTGGGCAGCGGGCAGGGGCAGTCCTGCGCGGGGTGCAGCGAGGCGAGGTCGCCCATGACGACGCTCTGCGCCGGCACCGAGGTGATGTACGGGGAGACGAGGTGGAGGAAGCCGCGTTCGCCGTACGGCAGCGGCTCCAGGGTGCGGACGTCGCGCACGGCCGCCCGCGACCAGACCGGCACGTGCAGGCGGTGGTGTCCGCACTCGATGTAGGGCACGCAGTGCTCGACCGAGCCGAAGGTGTCGCGGATCCGGTCCGAGGGGATGCCCAGCTGCTCCGTGACCTCGGCGTAGAACTGCTCCTTCCCGATCTGCCGGTCGGTGTGCCCCTTCCAGCCGCCGCCGAGCAGGACCAGGGAGCCGGCCGGCAGCTGGAGCGGCGGCAGGCCGAGGGCGCGCATCCGCTCCAGGGTGAAGTGCAGGAACGCCGGGAAGCCCAGGATCCGCACCGGCAGCCCGTCCTCGGCGTACCGCCGCAGCGCCTCGATGCAGCCGTGGACGTCGAACTCGTGGCCGCTGCCGGTGTGCCGCAGCGCGTGCGTGGTGTGGTTCGCCGGGGCGAAGTCGCAGAGGTAGTTGTCGGTGAACGAGGTGCCGAGCTTCAGCTGCGGCGCGGGCTCGTAGCTGTACAGCAGGTAGTTGACGGGCTGGTCGGGCGTGATCCAGCCGTAGTGGTCGAAGATCCGGGCCACCATGCGCTGCGCGGAGCGGATCGTCCAGGTGTCGAAGAACATCTGCGACTTCTGGCCGGTGGTGCCGGAGGAGGTGAGGTGCAGGAACACCTCCTCCCGCGGGATGGAGAGCACCTCGTGCCGCTTGAAGAAGTTGGCGTGCACCAGGGGCGTGCGGATCCCCCGGCCGACGGTCGGCGCCGGGGCCTCCACCGGGCCGTCCAGCAGCGAGCGGAGGAATGGCGAGCGCTGCGCGTGCCACGCGTTGGTCTCGGCCATCGCGGCGGCGAACAGGGCGTCGGTCTCCGGTCCGGCCGCGTACGGGTCGGTCAGGTCGCAGAGCTGCTGGACGTGCGGGAGCGCGGCGGGGTCGGGGACCTCGACCGGCGCGAGATGGGCGTTCACGGGACGGACGGTCACGGGGCAACCTCGGGAAGGGGAAGGTAGGTCGACGTCCAGGCGGTCAGGTAGGCCTGGAGGTACGGCTGGAGCCGGTCGCTGACGGCGGTGGCCCGGAAGTCGATCTGACGGCTGGTGCGGGAGAGCACCACGTAGTCGTGGAAGCGGTCGCCGATCCGGCGCATGGCCGGGTAGACGGCGCTCGGGATGAACCCGGCGGCCAGGAAGGCGTTGAGCCCGGCGGTGTCGGCCAGCGGCAGCAGGGTCTCGACGTAGTCGGCGCCCGCGCGGGTGACGGCCGCCATCAGCGGTTCGAGCGCCCCGGTGACGGCGGCCGGGGACGGGTGCACCGCGATCAGCGAGCAGCTCGCCGCGGCCCGGTCCAGGTCGGCGTACGCCTCGAACGCGCCGTCCGGCGGGGTGAGCACGGCGTTCGGGAGGTGCAGTGGGAAGAACCGTTCTCCCGGGTCGGGAAAGAGCTCCAGGAAGCGGCGGCGGACGAAGCCGGGTGCGGTGATCAGCTCCATCGGTGCGGTTACCGGCGCGCTCTGCCCGGCGGGCGGCGCGGGTGCGTCCGCCGCGGGTGCGTCCGTCGCGGGTGCGTCCGGCGCGTGCGGACGGCCGTACTCGACACCGGTGCTGCGCCGGGCCGCCTCCAGCAGCGGGACCAGGGCCCCCGGCACCGGGCCGACGCCGTCCCGCCGGGCCAGCACGCCGTCGGCGTGCCGGGCGAACAGCGCGAGGCTCTCGCACCCGGCCACCTCGACGGCGTTCGGCATCAGGCCGAGCGCCTGGAATCCGTTGCGGGCGAAGACCTGCTGCGGACCGGGGGTGACCATCCGGACGGTGGCGTAGATCGAGTCCAGCGCGCCGGTGGCGAAGGCGTCCGCACAGACGGCGGCGGTCAGCCGTCCGGCCAGGCCGCCACCCCGCTGCTCGGGGTGGACCGCCAGGCCCACCAGCTTGCCGATCCGGCCGCCGGGGTCGGTCTGCACCGCCACCGACCCGGCCAGGCGGCCGGCGCCCTCGTGGCGGGCGGTGCGATCGGTGCGTTCGGTGTGTTCGGGGCGTGCGGTCAGCCAGTGGGTGTGCGGGTCGTCGATCAGACGGCGCATCTCCGCGGGGTCGCTGCCGAGCGCGACCGGATAGCCGTGGCCGTAGACGTCGAAGTAGAGCTGCCGGAGCTGTGCGACGTCCTGCGGGGTCGCGGGGGCGATCGTCACGGTCATCGCGGGTCCCCGATCGGCTGCGCGGATGTGGTGGCGGTCGTGGTGGTGGTCGGGGCCGTCGCGGGTTCGCACCGGCCGGTCCACCACAGCGCGGCGGCGACCGGCAGCACACCCAGCGCCTGGACCAGGCACAGCGTCCGCGCCGGGAGGTGGTCGCCGAGCAGGCCGAACACCAGCGACGACACCGGGAAGGTCGCCCCGAGCAGGGCCTGCATGACGGCGAAGAAGCCGGGCCGGTCCTCGGCCGGGACCAGTCGCTGGAACAGCGCCACGAACCGTACGCCGATCACACCGACGCACCAGCCGGCGACCGCCATCGCGGCCACGGCCGGGATCCGGCCGCCGGCCAGGCCGGGCAGGCCGAGCGCGGCGGCCATCAGGCCCAGACATCCGGCGCCGACCACCGTGGGCGCGCCCGGGAGCCGGCTGCCGGTGAACGAGCCGACCAGGGTGCCGGTGCCGAGGGCCGCCTCCAGGGCGGCGACGGTCGAGCCGTCCGCGTGCAGCACCGTCCGGGTGTACAGCGGCATCACCACGAACACGGCGGTGGTGAACACGTTGGCCGCGGTGAAGCAGAGCAGCACCCGGCGGATGAACGGGAGTTCGGCCAGGATGCGGCGCAGCGGCCGCCGGGCGGCGGGTGCGGTGCCGTCCCCGCCGCCGTCCGCGGCCGGTGCGGCGCTGTCCGCGGCTGCTGTGCCCGGTACGCCCGGGAACCGGGTCGCGCCGATCAGGGCGGCCGCCAGCAGGTAGCCGCCGGCGCAGCCGGCCACGATGCCGGCGAGGCCCGCGGCGTCGACCACCAGCGGGCCCAGCAGCCCGCCGGCGAGCCCGGCCAGTGACTGGGTGCTGAGCTCGAAGCCGGTCGCGGCCTCGATGTCGGCGTCCTCGACCAGCTCGGGAACGGACGTGGTCAGGCACGGGTCGAAGACCGCCTGGCAGCCCGCCAGCACCAGCGCGGCACCGTACGTGACGGCCATCGGCGGCGTCGCGGCGTACGTCCAGCCGGCCGTGCCGAGGGCGGTCAGACCGGCGACGGCGGCCGAGACGCCCAGCACCGTGCGGTGCGGGCGGCGGGCGATGAGCGCGGCCACCAGCGGCGCGAGCGCGACCGCGGGCAGGGTGCTGACGGCGAGGAAGGCGCCGGAGGCGAGGCCGCGGTCCGCGCCGGCGGCGTAGCCGACCAGCCACCACACCGCGCCGACCTGGAACATCCGTCCGGCGGCCTGGGTGAGGACCTGTGCGGCCCACACGGCGCCGAACCGCCGGTTGCGCAGGACGAGCGGCAGGCGGCGGGCGGCGGCCGCCGCGGGAGCCTCGGAGACCGCAGCCGCCTCGGTGGCCGTCACGAGTGCGGCCGTTCGTCGAGGACGCGGATCAGCTTGCCGGTCCGCGGGTTGACGGCGAGCTCGTGCGGACGCACCCAGGCGACGGACAGCGGGTGGACGTAGCCGGCGGCGACCGCCTCCGGGTACAGCGGCCGCGCCGTGTGGACCCCGGCCTCGACGGCCGCGGCCAGCTCGGCGAGCCCGGCGGGGTCCCCGTCGCAGGCCAGCCGCAGGACCAGCCCGTCCCGGCCGTCCCAGCGGCGCACCACCAACTGCACGCCGCTCACCCGGCCGGCCGGGTCGGCGGCCCGGACGAGGTCGAGCACGTCCTCGGTGTACAGCGACACCGGCCCCACCCGAACGCCCTCCTGGGCCCGGCCGAGGATGCGGAACCGCCCGGTCGCGACATCGGTCCACTCCGCGCGGTCCCCGACGGGGTAGCGCAGCACGGGCATCAGCCGGCGCCGCAGATCGGTCACCACGACCCGGCCCGGCACCCCCGCGGCGGTGATCGGCTCGCCGGTGTGGTCGTCGAGGATCTCCACCACCGTCTCGGGGGCGAACATCCGGTGCACCCGGGTGTCCGTTCCCGGCACCGGCCGGCCGAGCAGCCCGGCGTCGACGGCGGCGTAACCGATGGACGAGACCCGGGCGTTGGGGAACACCTTGCCGAGCAGCGGGTGCTGGTCCTGGAAGAGGCCCTCGCCGCCGAACAACAGCAGTTCCACGTGCGGGAGTTCGCGGCCGGAGGCGAGCAGGTGGTCGGCCAGCGCGCACAGCGTCGTCGGGGTGCCGGCCACCACCTCGGCCTCGAACTGCTCCAGGGTCTGCGCGGTCGACTCCAGGGGAGCCGCCCCGCCGATCGGCAACCGGACGTTGGAGACGGGCGAGCGGTGCAGCGCGTCGAGGATGAAGGTGTAGCTGGCGTACAGGTCGCCTGCGTAGAAGAGGTCGGCGACCCGGTGCCCCGGGCGGAGTCCGGCGTCGACCAGTCCGGCACCGAACGACGTGGTGAACTCCCGCCATTCCTCCCGGCGGTAGAACGAGAACTTCGGCGAGCCGGTGGTGCCACCGCTCTTGAAGACGACCGCCTCTTCCAGCGGCCCGGTCAGCAGCCGGTTGTCGCGAGGCGTGTTGGCCTGCCAGAACTCGGCCTGCGGGACGACCGGGAGATCGGTCAACCGCACCGTCCCGTCGGGCAGTCCGGCGTACAGCTCGGCGTAGAAGGGTGAGTTGCGGCGTGCGAAGCGTACGAGCTCCGCCAGGGGTTGAACGGGCATCAATTCCTGCTTTACGGCATGCGAGGCCGGGCGAGGTCGCGTGGGTACACGACTTCACCCGATGGGTCGGAGGCGATCTGTCGGGCCGGCGGTCGGCGGAATTCGATTCCGCTGCGACCCGGCAGGCCACGGATGGGGAAACGGACCGAGCGGGCGCACCGTAAGCCGGAGGCTCGCGGACGGTTCGTCAGCTGATGCGATCTCGGGAGTGGTGGGGCCTCTCGCTCGCAGAAACCAAGGCTAGCATCCGACTGCGCCTGGGATTCCAGACCGATCCCTCATTCGAACGGTACGGATACGTCCTGAGCCCTCGTCAGCGTCCAGCCCCTGGCGGAAAGCGCGGGAAAGGGTGAGGTGGATCTCACGAAAGCCTGGATTCCGCATTCTGTAGTTGAATTCACGACATTTCATGTGGCTCGGGCCTGATGGCAGCTCTGATGCTGGAAACAGCGGGGCCGTTGACTCCCCGGCGGAAGGTGTTCCGTGGGGGAGTCAACGGCCCGTTGGGTGCTCGGCTCGAACGGCTACGAGCCGGTCGTCTGCGCGGTGAAGATCCAGCGCTGGTTGGCCCCGTCGTGGCAGTCCCAGATGCCGAGCTGGGTGCCGTTGTCGGTGGCCCAGCCGGGGAGTTCGAGGCAGCGGCCGGACTGCGGGTTGTAGATGCTGCCGTCGTAGCGGCGCAGCCACTGCTGGCCGCCCTCGGTGGGGTTGCAGTCACGCAGGACGACCTTGGCCCCGTTGCCGGTGGCGTTGTCCTGGGTGCCGACGCACTTCCCGTAGACGGTCATGGTGTTGTCGGGCGTGAAGGTGAAGTGCTGGTTGTTGCCGTTCCAGCAGTTGTAGACGGCGATCGCCGCGCCGGTGTTGTTGCCGCCCCAGTCGTCGACGCACTTGGTGGTGGCGTAGGCGCTCTGGACGTGGACGCTGGCGTTGCCGGTGGCGAGGGTGTTGGCCTGCTGGTCGGTGAGGGCGTACGGGTAGAGGCGGACATCGCTGACCGCGCCGTCGAGTCCGGCGGCGTCGGGGAGCTGGACCGTGGTTTCGGCGCCGATGGTGAGCGGGCCGTTGGTGGTCCACCCGTGCCAGTCGGGGTCGACCTTGCTGGTGCCGACGGCCTGGCCGTTGACGTAGAGGGTGATGGCCTGCGTGTCGGCGTTGTAGGTGCCGACCAGGTGGGTCCACGCGCCGACCTGGGGCGGCGTGCTGTCGCTGGCGGTGTAGTACTTGGCCGGCGGGTAGCGGTCCTCACCGGCGAGGGTGAACGACCACCGGCCGTTGGCGGCGGAGTACTGGAGGTAGAACGGGCTCCGCTGGTTCCCGGTCTGGGAGACGATGGTCCGGAAGCCGTTGGTGTTGTTGATCTTCGCCCAGGCGGCGACGGTGTAACTGCGGGTGGTGTCGATGCCGGGGCTCTGCTTGGTCTTGAGGTAGCTGCTGCCGTTGAGGGCGGTGGCCGCGCCGGCCACGCCGTTGTGGTCGGCGGTGCGGGTGGGGCGCCACTCGGGATCAGCGGGTTGTTGGTGCTGCTGTCGACGATCTTGTCGGTCCTGCCGTCCAGGGCCCACCAGCTCGGGGTGACGGCGGAACTGGCGGCGTTCTGCGGGCCGGCGTCCCAGGCGAAGGTCGGACTGGTGGGGTCGCCGGTGCGGTGGCCCCACCAGATCTGGATCTGGCCGTCGGTGGTGCGGCCCCAGAGGCCGGGAGCACCGTTGCCGGTCAGGTCGCCGTCGGAGCCGAGGACGGGCCAGGTCGCGACGGGGACGTTGCCGATCAGGACGGGACCGGAGATCGCCGTCACGGTAGGGACGTTGATCGGGTTGCCGGAGTCGTCCCGGGCGGGCTCGCCGTTGTGGGTCGGGGCGTAGGTGCCCGTGGTGAAGGTGTACGCCCGCAGGTCACCGGTGAGGCGGTTGCGGGTCCACAGGCCGGGGTGTCCCTGGCCGGCCCAGTCACCGGGGGTGATGAGTTCGAGGTCCTTCCAGCCGGAGGCCGCCAGTCGCACGGGGGCGCCGAGGGTCTGCGCACCGGTGGCCGGGTAGAACCACAAGCCGGCGTCGCTGCCGTTGCTCTCGACCGTCAGCAGGCCGGTCTGGTTCTTGAACTGCAGCCTGGTGTCGAGGTCGCTGTGCGCCGGGTCACCGAGTGAGGCCACCTGAAGGGTGGTGGACCAGTCGGCGGCGTACGCGCCGGGCGCGCACTGCGGCGGGGGGCTGTCGGCGTCGCTGCAACCGGGCTTGGTGACCGTCGCCTTGCTGTCGAAGCGGCCGGCGAAGCCGGTGTTGCCGGGGTTGCCGTAGAGGTAGACGTCCTTGTCGCCCGCGGCGTGGACGATGAGGTCGTCGACGTTCTTCCCACCGGTCAGGGTGCCGCGGTGGGTGAACTGGACGCCCTTGGTCCAACTGCCGGTGGGCGAGTCGGCCGGGGTCGCCGCCAGGGCGGCGGTGGGGCTCTTGGCGAGGGAGTTGCCGGGCACGTTGTAGGCGCGGAGGTTTCCGGCCTGGTCGTACGTGACGATGTCGGGAGCGCCGTCTCCGGTGATGTCGCCGAAGACCGGCGGCGGGCCGGCGGGGTTCCACGGCACGTAGAAGGCGTACTGGGTGACGGGGGAGACGTTGCCGGCGTCGTCCTCGGCCTGGATGTAGAGGATGTTGGTGCCCCAGCGGCCGGCCATGACCGGGATGCCGCCGGTGGGCAGGGCGGAGCCGCACTGCCAGCCGGCGCCGGCGAGTTGCGGGTCCCAGCTCCAGCGGAGGCACTTCACCCCGGAGGCGACGCCGCCGTTGGGGGTGGGGTCGGTGAGGGTGACCGGGACGTACCCGGTCTGCCAGGTACGGATCTTGGTGGTCTGCCCGTTGCCGGAGGGCGGGAACTGGGTGGCCAGCGCGGTGTCCGAGAGCTTGTCGTAGACACCGGGCACGGAGACCTGCGGCGGGGTCAGGTCGACGCCGAAGCGGCAGACGGGAGTGGAGGCGGAGAGGCCGATCAGCTGGTCGCCGCCTACGGCCGCAACATCCGCTCCACGATGAACCCGTGGGGCACCCAGGTCGTCACCACCACCACCTACGACGAGCCGACCGGCCGGACCCTCAACCAGTACGTCGACAAGCAGACCTCGACCACCGGGACCGTCCAGAACACTACCTACGCCTACAACCAGGCCGGCCGCGTCACCGCGATCCGGACCATCCCCGACAACACGCCGAACGCCACCGACCTGCAGTGCTTCGGCTACGACCACCTCGGCCGGCTGACCACCGCCTGGACCGACACCGGACGCCTCGACCAGGCGCCCAACCCGGCCGTGGGAGGCCAGGGGGCCTGCGCCAACTCCACGCCCACCAGCGGCGCCCAGGCGCCCATGCGAACCACCGCCGGCGGCTACGCGCCCTACTGGCAGAGCTACCAGTACGACCTGACGGGCAACCGCACCCAGCTCGTCGTGCACGACGCCGGCGGCGACACCGCCAAGGACACCACGGTCAACCAGACCTTCCCGTCCGCCGGCACCCGCAACACCCCGACCAGCGCGCCCAACAGCGGTGGCGGCACCGGCGGGCCGCACGCCCTGCTGAGCTCCACCAGCAGGACGGGCAGCAACGCGCCGACCACCAGCACCACCCAGTACGACACGGCCGGGCGCACCACCGCCATCACCGACACCAACGGCACCGCCACCCTCACCTGGAACGGCGAGGACCGGCTGGACTCGCTGGCCAGGACCGACGGCGGCACCACCAGCTACCTGTACGACGCCGAGGGCAAGCAGCTCATCCGCCGCAACCCCGGCAGGACCACCATCAACCTGGGGGCCGACGAGCTCACCGTCGACACCAACAC
This sequence comes from Kitasatospora sp. NPDC097643, assembly GCF_040302625.1. Classification (NCBI taxonomy): domain Bacteria; kingdom Bacillati; phylum Actinomycetota; class Actinomycetes; order Kitasatosporales; family Streptomycetaceae; genus Kitasatospora; species Kitasatospora sp. NPDC097643. Next base: position 29,940 of record NZ_JBEOSA010000087.1, read on the forward strand.
CAAGCAGCTCGCCGGTGCCCGCTACTACGACATACCCGGCGGCACCACCCTGGTCCGCCAGGGCGGCGGCAAGCTGACCTACCAGATCGCCGACCACCACGGCACCGGCGTCCTGGGCATCGACTCCGCCACCCTGACCGAGACCCGACGCCCCAACGACCCCTTCGGCAACCCCCGTGGCACCCAGCCGAGTTCCTGGGCCGGGGACAAGGGCTTCGTCGGCGGCACCAAGGACGACGTCACCGGCCTCACCAACCTCGGTGCCCGGCAGTACCAACCCACCACCGGGCGGTTCCTCAGCCTCGACCCCGTCCTGGACCGGGCCGACCCGCAGCAGTGGAACGGCTACGCCTACGGCGGCAACGACCCCGTCAACGGCGCGGATCCCAGCGGCGAATTCGCCATCGGCGGCTCCTTCGGCGGATTCGGCGGGTTCCACGACCCACCGCCCTACAACCCCGGATCCGCAGGCGTCGCAGCCATCGCAGCCATGGGCTTCGAACCGGACAACGGGCCCGACATCGCCGCCGTTCAGAAGGCCCAGGAGAGCAAGAAGAAGGCCGAAGGCGCCAAGCAGAAGGTGCTGAACGCCGGCAAGCAGCTGGCCAAGATCGCCGCCGACGAACTCGGCATCACCGACGCCTTCAACTGCGTCACCGAGGGCGATCTCGGTGCCTGCGGGGAAACCGTCCTCAACGTCGCCACCAGCCTCATCGGTGGTGGCCCGCTCGCCAAGATCGCCAAGAAGTACGCCCTCCACTGGGGCAAGGCCTACGAACTCGCCAAGACCATCAAGCGCCTCGCCGGCGAGCTCTACGACGGTTTCAAGGCCTGGCGCGCGGAGTCCAAGGCCGCCCGCGAAGCCGAGCAGATCGGCGGAACCTGTCTCATCGGCGGGAAGAACAGATTCAAACCCGACACACCCGTCCTACTCGCCGACGGCAGCAGCAAACCCATCAAGGACGTGAAGCAGGGCGACAACGTCCTCTCCACCGACCCCCAGACCGACACCACCAAGTCCGAGGCCGTCACCGCCACCATCGTCACCCCTGACGACCGGCAGTTCACCGACCTCACCCTCACGGCCGACACCAAGCCGGCCACCACCCTCACCTCGACCCAGCACCACCCCTTCTGGGACGAGACCACCCAGCGCTGGACCGACGCCGCCGCCCTCCACGTCGGCGACCACCTCCGCGCGGCCGACGGCACCTCCCTCACCGTCCGGGCCATCCGCAACTACGAGCCCCAGCCGCAGGAAGCCCGAAACCTCAGCATCGCCGAGCTCCACACGTACTATGTGCTGGCCGGAGCGACGCCTGTACTGGTGCACAACTGCCCGGATTTTGTCCAAAATGCACGCGATGCAATTGCTGGCGAGAAGCCCACGGTGGGGCGCATATTTGATGCAAATGGAAATCCTATCGGCGTTGATGATGGCGTGCATCAGCTTCACAGCGGAACTGATAGCCTGTCGCCGGGAACCAACGCGTACATTCACGAGGCGGCCGGCAGGGGCGATGGCGTCGCGATCAATGCCAAGGGAAGGTATCCTCAGGATACTCATGTCGAGTCGAAGTATGCTATATGGATGCGCGATAACGGCGTCACTGATGCGGATGTCGTAATTAATCATCCAACGGGAATGTGTAGTGATTACCATAATTGCGGCCACGCAGTTGGGGCGATTCTCCCTCAGGGCTCGACGATGAGGGTGTGGGAGAATGGTGCGACTATACCGCGGGAGATAAGGGGCAGAGGATGATTCTCAATGTTCGGGCTGGCTCCACTTATCACTATGCAGAGACCTGGCCGGATATGGCGGAGCTGATTTCGAAGTTCATTCGGGAGCAGCAGGTCTCGATCCCGGGGATCGGGGCCGGGGACAATATTGTGTTTATGTTTGCTGACGGGCGGCATACCGCGCAGACCAGCGATTGGTGGCCAGACAATGCTCTGCACGTAGGGGTGAACTCGTCGACAGGCTTTGGCGGACTGGTCTGGTATGTCAGCCCAAAGCGTGCCGAAGTGGCGGGGGATGAGAAATCTCAGTGGTGCTGGGTGTCCGACAACCCTTCCCCGCCTGGCTTCGATCCCATGGTTCTTTCCGATCCGGGATCTCCCATGTGCTTCGATCCGCGAAGCACACTTCCTGTGGATCTGATCCGGGCCGCTTTGGAGGAGTTCTGCCGCAAAGGCAGCGGAGACCGGCCCGAGTGCATCCAGTGGGTTCACGGTGAGATCAACGGGGAACGTCTAGACGCATAATAAAGATCTCTCAGGTCTGGCCTCACGTGGCGTCACGTGAGGCCAGACTGTTTTAGTACGCAAGCCGACAGTTGTCGCACTGTGTGACCTAGAATTTCGGTTCCGGGGTAAGTGCGCTTCCTTAGACCGGCTTTGCCGCCCGATTGGTCGAGTGGACCGCACAGCCTCTCCGCTCACCTCATGAACGCAATCACCAGCGGGTCCGACTCTGGCGCGATGTACTCGCATGTCGGGGAGTCGACGTGGCAATGATCGCTTGCATCCGCCTCGGAGGCGAAGCCCGCAATGTTGTCGGCGAGGAGGTCGAGAGCTTCCCGTCCTCCCTGGATCCTCAGGACTTGGCCCTCCGTGACGATCGAAGCGGTGTCGCGCTCCGGATCCTCCCGGAGCGCGATCTCGGACAGCGACCTCTCGTAGGGGAAAGGGTGCCGGTTCTCCGAGAGATCACAGCTTCCGGCCTTCCCCCGCAACAGCTGCCCGAGCGCTAGGAGCTCTCGACGCGTCCCGGAGAGTTCAAGCTCTCTGGTCTCCCCGCTGTACAGAACCTGCATCACCACATTTCCTCAGTCCATATTCGTGCTCGGCGGCTGTTCCAGCGGGCTGCGGAGGTGATTCCTCGCCGGAGCTGCCGGCAACAGGCTTGTCGTGATCTGTTGGCCGTCAGGCGGCGGAGAGGTGCAGCTTGAAGGGTGGCCCGTGGGAGCTGGGCGTCCAGCCGTTCGACCGTGCGGTTCGAATGCCTGCGGCGACTTCGCGTGGCAGGACGACCTCGGCCGGCACCGCGTTCGGCTCGGGAACGGTCGGCCGGCCTGTCTCCACGACGAGCGTCGTGCCGGGGCAGGCTGCGTCCTCCACCATGTAGCTCAAGGTGCTGGGGTCGTGGTCGCAGCACCAGTGTCTCCGGCTCACGCGCCAGCGGTACTCGACGCCGTCGACGACGATGCGGCGGGAGCCCTTCTTCACCAGTGCCACGCTTCGCCCTCCGGCCTTCGACTGCTCGTACATGTCTGTCGCCAGTCTCCCGGTACGGCACGCGCGTGTCAGCGGGTTCGGCCCGGAGCCTCGCTTCGGCGCAGTGGCCTGTCGCCCGCTCGGTGATGACCCAAGGCCGCGTCTGCCGGCGGCGCCGAAGCCCTGGGGCAGGCCAATTTGTTCGGGGCGTGGAAGTAGGAGTACTGTCTCCCAGTCGCTCGGCAGGGAGCACCGGACACGCCACTGGCGCGGACGGTCCCGGGGCGGCCAATCCTCACGAAGCACCACTTCCCGGTTCGGGCCGGGTCGCGTCCTGTCGCGGCTCGGTGCGTTTTCGGCGTGCGCGTTTCCGGGGATTGCGGCCGGATTCGCTTTTCGGAGCGCAGGTCGGCTAATGTTTGGAACGTCGGACGGGGCGCGAAACCCCGGAAGACGCTGGCGAGTCGGATGAACGAAGCCCCGGAAACGGAGCGGAAAACATCTGATAAGCTGGAAACACGAAAGAACGAAGCGCCCGGAGGGCCCGCTGGAA
>NZ_JBEOSA010000088.1:0-32652 GCF_040302625.1 Kitasatospora sp. NPDC097643
ACACCACCGTGACCGACCACGACACCCTTGGGCCGACCGGTCGAACCCGAGGTGTAGATCACATACGCCGGATGCCGGACGTCGAGCGCCACCTTCGGGTCGGTGTCCGGCCAGTCCTGCACCTCGGACACCTGCGCCGGATCGTCGACCACCACCACCGGCCGCGCGTCCGCCAGCATGAACGCGATTCGCTCCGCCGGATACGCCGGATCCACCGGCAGATACGCCGCGCCGGCCTTCAGCACACTCAGGACCGCCACCACCGACTCCACCGAACGCGGCAACGCCACCGCCACCAGCCGCTCCCGGCCCACCCCCCGGGCGATCAGCGCATGCGCGAACCGATTCGCCCGGGCGTTCAATTGACGATACGTCAGCTCTACCTCGCCATGGACGAGGGCCACCGCATCGGGCGTCGCCGCCACCTGCGCCTCGAAGGCCGCCGGCACCGGGACGGCGCCCACCTCGCGGGCCGTCGCGTTGCCGCGCTCCAGCAGCCGGTGCCGCTCGTCGGCGTCGAGGAGGTCGATCCGCCCGATCGGCTGCTCCGGGTCGGCGGTGACGGCCGCCAGGAGGAGCGTCCAGCGCCGGGCGAGGCCATCGACCGTCGAACGGTCGAACAGGTCGGTGGCGTACTCCACCGCGCCGAGGATCCCGGCCGGGCTCCCGTCCGGACCGAACTGCTCGACCAGGCTCACCCCGAGGTCGAACTTGGCGGTTCCGGTCGCCACCGCGTAGGTGGTCACGTCCAGGCCGGGCAGCGAGAACCGGCCCATCGGCGCGTTCTGCACGGCCAGGATGGTCTGGAACAGCGGGTGGTGGGACAGCGACCGGGACGGGTTCAGCACCTCCACCAGCTGTTCGAACGGCACGTCCTGGTGCGCGTACGCCGACAGCGCCGTCTCCCGCACCCGGCCCAGCAACTCGGCGAAACTCGGGTCACCGCTGGTGTCGGTACGCAGCACCAGCGTGTTGACGAAGAACCCGACCAGCTCGTCCAGCGCCTCGTCCGTCCGGCCCGCGATCGGGCTCCCGATCGGGATGTCCGTCCCCGCACCCAGCCGGGTGTACAGCGCCGCCAGGGCCGCTTGCAGCACCATGAACAGACTCGTCCCGGTGCTCCGCGCCAACTCCACCAGGGCCGCGTGCAGTTCCGCGTCGAGCTCCAGGCCGACGTGGTCCCCGCGCCAGCCGGCGACGGCCGGCCGCGGCCGGTCGGCAGGCAGCTGGAGCAGCTCCGGCAGGTCGGACAACTGCCGCTTCCAGTAGTCGAGTTGCTCGGCGAACCGGCTCCGCTGGTCGGCGGCGTCGCCGAGCAGCTCGCGCTGCCACAGCGTGTAGTCCGCGTACTGCACCGGCAGGGCCGGCCAGTGCGGCGCGCGGCCCTCGCTCCGGGCGGCGTACGCCTCGGCCAGGTCGCGGGCCAGCGGGCCGGTGGACCAGCCGTCACCGGCGATGTGGTGCACCACCAGCAGCAGGACGTGCTCGTCCGGCGCGACGGCGAACAGCTCCGCCCGCAGCGGCGGCTCCGCCGCCAGGTCGAACGGCTGCCGGGCGGACTCGGCGAGCCGGCCGTGCAGTTCGGCCTGCGCGACCTCGGTCAGCCGGGCCCGAGGGCGGGCCTCGGCCGGGGCCAGGACCCGCTGGCACGGGACGCCGTCGACCTCCGGGAACACCGTCCGCAGGCTCTCGTGCCGGGCCACCACGTCGGCCAGCGCCTGGTCCAGCGCGGACCGGTCCAGCGTCCCGGTCAGTTGCAGGGCCAACGGGATGTGGTAGGTGGCGGCGCTGCCGTCCATACGGTGCAGGAACCAGAGCCGGCGCTGGGCGAAGGAGAGCGGCACCACCTCCGGCCGCTCGTGCACGGTCAGCGCCGGGCGGGCGTGGCCGGCCCCGGCCGACGCCTCGGCCAGCGCCTCCGTCAGGCCCGCCACGGTGGGCGCCTGGAAGAGCGCGCGCAGCCCGAGCTCCACGCCGAGCACCGAGCGCACCCGCGCGGTCAGCCGGGTGGCGAGCAGGGAGTGTCCACCCAGGTCGAAGAAGTCGTCGTCGACCCCGACCCGCGGCAGGCCCAGCACCTCGGCGAACAGCTCGCACAGGATCTGCTCCTGCGGCGTGCGCGGCGCCCGGCCGGTCTCCCCGGTCGTGGCCTCGGGCGCGGGCAGCGCGGCGCGGTCCAGCTTGCCGTTGGGGGTCAGCGGCAGCGCGTCCAGCACCACGAAGACGCCCGGCACCAGGTAGTCGGGCAGCCGGTCGCGCAGGTACGCCGCCAGCTCCGCCGGGCGGACGGCCTCACCGGGACGGGCCGCCGCATAGCCGATGAGCCGGTCGTCCCGGGCCACCACGGCGGACTGGGCGACGGCGGGGTGCTCGGCCAACGCGGCCTCGACCTCGCCGAGTTCGACGCGGTAACCGCGCACCTTCACCTGGTCGTCGGCGCGACCGACGTACTCCAGCTCGCCCGAGGCGCGCCGGCGCACCACGTCACCGGTGCGGTACATCAGCTTGCCGTCCTGGCCGAACGGGCAGGCGACGAAGCGCCCTGCGGTGAGCCCGGGCCGGTTCAGGTAGCCACGCGCCAGGCCGGGGCCGGCGACGTACAACTCCCCTGCCACACCCGGCGGCACGAGGCGCAGTCGCTCGTCGAGCACGTACGCCCGGAAGCCCGCGACCGGCCGGCCGATCGGCGGCACACCCGACCCCGGGGACAGCGGGTCGCTCATCGTCGCGCACACCGTGGTCTCGGTCGGGCCGTAGGCGTTGATCATCCGCCGGCCCGGGGCCCACCGGGCCACCAGCTCCGGTGCACACGCCTCACCGGCGACCACCAGGGTGGCGGCCGTGAGCCCGGCACCGTCCAGCGCGGCCAGGGCGGAGGGCGGCAGCGTCACATGGGTGACGTCGAGCCGGCGGTCCGTCAGCGCCTCCAGCGGGGCCTCGGCGGGGGCCAGGACGAGGGCGGCGCCGGTCAGCAGGGCGCTGCACAGGTCCCAGAAGGACGCGTCGAAGCTGGGCGAGGCGAACTGGAGCACCCGGCTGCCCGGCGCCACGCCGAGCCGCTCGACCTGCGCCGCCACCAGGCCCGACACCCCGCGGTGGCTCACCACGACACCCTTGGGCCGGCCGGTCGAGCCCGAGGTGTAGATCACGTACGCCGGGTGCCGGGCGTCCAGGGCGGTCTCCGGATCGGTGTCCGGCCAGTCCCCCTCGCCCACCAGCGCCGGATCGTCGACCGTCAGCACCGGACGGGCGTCCGCCAGCATGAACGCGATCCGCGCCTGTGGGTACGCCGGATCCACCGGCAGGTAGGCGGCCCCGGCCTTCAGCACACCCAGGACCGCCACCACCGACTCCACCGAACGCGGCAGCGCCACCGCCACCAGGCTCTCCGGGCCCACCCCCCGGGCGATCAGCGCATGCGCGAACCGGTTTGCCTGAGCGTTCAGTTGACGATACGTCAACTCCTGCTCGCCACCGACCAGCGCGACCGCGTCCGGCGTCGCCGCCACCCGCGCCGCGAACAGCTCCGGCAGGCTCACCCCGGCCGCCCCGCCCTCGACGGCGGGCAGCAGCTCGCGGCGCTCCTCGGCCGACAGCAGGTCGATCGCGCCGATCGGCCGGTCGGGCGCGGCGGCGACCGCGGCCAGCAGCCTGGTCCACCGGGCGACCAGGGCCTCGACCGTCGAGCGGTCGAACAGGTCGGTGCTGTACTCGACCGCACCGCTGAGCCCGGCCGGCGCGCCGTCGGGCCCGTGCTCCTCCGCGAACCCGAAGGTCAGGTCGAGCCGCGCCGTCCCGGTGAGCACGTTCACCCCGGAGACCCGGAGGCCCGGCAGCTCGAAGTCGCCACCCGGCGCGTTCTGCACGACCAGCCCGGTCTGGAAGAGCGGGTGGTGGGACAGCGATCGGGACGGGTTCAGCGCCTCCACCAGGTGCTCGAACGGCACGTCCTGGTGCGCGTACGCCGACAGCGCCGTCTCCCGCACCCGGCCCAGCAGTTCGGCGAAGGACGGGTCGCCGCTGGTGTCGGTGCGCAGCACCAGGGTGTTGACGAAAAACCCGACCAGCTCGTCCAGCGCCTCGTCGGTGCGCCCAGCGATCGGGCTCCCGATCGCGATGTCCGTGCCCGCGCCCAGCCGGGTGTACAGCGCGGCGAGCGCGGCCTGTAGCACCATGAACAGACTCGCACCCGAGCGTCGCGCCAACTGCACCAGAGCGGCGTGCAGTTCGGCGTCGATCGGGAGTTCCAGCAGGTCGCCGCGGTACGACATGGCGGCCGGGCGCGGCCGGTCGGCCGGAAGTTGCAGCTGCTCGGGCAACCCGGCCAGCGCCTCCGTCCAGTAGGCGACCTGGCGGGCGAACACGCTGTCGGCGTCCTGCTCGTCGCCCAGGATCTCGTGCTGCCACAGGGTGTAGTCCGCGTACTGCACCGGCAACGGCGCCCAGGTCGGCGCCCCGCCGCCCTGCCGGGCGGTGTAGGCGGTGGCCAGGTCACGGGACAGCGGCCCCATGGACCAGCCGTCCCCGACGATGTGGTGCATCACCAGCAGCAGCACGTGCTCGTCCGGCGCGACCGCGAACAGCTCTGCCCGCAGCGGTACTTCGGCGGTCAGGTCGAAGCCGCGCACCGCCGCCTCGCGCAGCAGGGCGGGCACCTCCGTCTCGCCGGCCGCTCGTACCGCCAGCGGGACGGCGACCTCGGCGGGGTCGAGCACCCGCTGCTGCGGAACGCCGGCGGTCTGCGGGAAGACCGTGCGCAGGGTCTCGTGCCGGGCCACCACGTCCGCGAGCGCGGCGCTCAGCGCGGCCCGGTCGAGGTCGCCGGACAGCCGCAGGGCCAGCGGCATGTGGTAGGTGGCGCTCGGTGCCCCGAACTGCTGGAGGAACCAGAGCCGACGCTGGGCGAACGACAGCGGCATCGGTTCGCGGCGGGGCCGGGGTACCAGGGCCTGCCGTGCGGCGCCGGCGTCGTGCAGCCCGGCCGCCAGTCCGGCGGGGGTCGGGGTCCGGAACAGGCCGCGCAGTTCCGGTTCCACCCCGAGGGTCGCCCGGACCCGCGAGACCAGCCGGGTGGCGAGCAGGGAGTGCCCGCCCAGCGCGAAGAAGTCCTCGTCGACCCCGACCCGGGCGAGGCCCAGCACCTCGGCGAACAGCTCGCACAGGATCTGCTCCTGCGGGGTGCGCGGCGCCCGGCCGGTTTCCCTGGTCGCGGCCTCGGGCGCGGGCAGCGCCGCCCGGTCCAGCTTCCCGTTCGGCGTCAGCGGCAGCACGTCCAGCAGCACGAACGCGGACGGCACCAGGTAGTCCGGCACCCGGTCGCGCAGGTACGCCGTCAGCGCCGTCGCGGTCGCCCCGCTCCCGGCCACGGGGACGACGTACGCGACGATCCGCTCCTCCCGGGCGAGCACCGCGACCTGGGCCACGCCCGGGTGCGCGGTCAGTTCGGCCTCGATCTCGCCCGGCTCGATCCGGAAACCGCGGACCTTCACCTGGTGGTCCACCCGGCCGGCGAACTCCAGCTCTCCGTCGTCACGCCAGCGGACCAGGTCGCCAGTGCGGTACATCCGCTCGCCCTCACCGAACGGACAGGCCACGAACCGCCCGGCGGTGAGCCCCGGCCGGTTCAGGTAACCCCGGGCCAGCCCCTCACCGGCCAGGTACAGCTCACCCAGCACACCGGGGGCGACCGGCCGCAACGCCGAATCCAGCACATACACCCGGCAGTTGGCGATCGGACGGCCGATCGGCACCGGCACCGGGCAGTCGGCCGGGTCGGCCGGAAGCGGGTAGGCGGTGATCACATGGGTCTCGGCGGGCCCGTAGTGGTTGTGCAGCACCCGGCCCGCCCGGCGGGCCTGGAAGCGGCGCACGGCACCGCCGAGGCGCATCGCCTCCCCCGCCTGGGCGACCAGCCGCAGGTGCGGCAGCTCCAGCCCGGCCTCCTCGGCGGCCTCGGCCAGCGCCTCGACCACCAGGTTGGGCGCGAACAGCTCCGCCACCCGGTGCCGGTCCAGCCAGTGCGCGAACAGCTCGGCACTGCGCCGCTGTTCCTCGGTCGGCACCACCAGGGTCTTGCCGTACAGCAGGGCGGAGAGCACCTCCTGCACCGAGACGTCGAAGCTGAGCGCGGTGAACTGCGCGGTGCGCGTGCCGGGTTCGCCGCCGACGGCCCCGTGGTGCCACTCCAGCAGGTTCAGCAGCCCGGCGGCGGGCATCACCACGGCCTTGGGCCGGCCGGTGGAACCGGAGGTGTAGATGACGTAGGCCGGGTGCCGGGCGTCCACCGGGACGGCCGGATCGTGCTCCGGCTGCTCGTCGGACGGTGTGACGGCGGCGAGGTCGTCGAGCACCACGGCCGGTCGGGCATCCTCCAGCATGTAGGCGATGCGGGCGGCCGGGTAGTCCGAGTCGACCGGCAGGTACGCCGCACCCGTCTTGAGCACCGCGAGAACGGCGACCACCAGCTCGGCCGAGCGCGGCAGCCGCAGCGCGACGACCTGCTCCGGGCCCACGCCGCGCGCGATCAGCGCGTGCGCCAGGCAGTTGGCCCGGCGGTTCAGCTCGCGGTAGGTCAGCACGGTGTCTTCGAACAGCACCGCCGGGGCCTCCGGGGTCGCCCGGACCTGCGCCTCGAACCGGGCCGCCAGCGTCCCGGCGGGCGCCGGGCGGGCGGTGTCGTTGCGGGCGACCAGCAGCTCGTGCCGTTCCTCGGCGGTGAGGACGTCGATCCGACTCAGCGGCCGGTTCGGCTCGGCGACCACCGCCGCCAGCAGCCGCAGCCACCGGGCGACCAGCGCCGCCACCGTGGCGGGGTCGAACAGGTCGGTGCTGTACTCGACCCGGCCGGTGATGCCCTCGGCCGGGCCACCGGTGCCGCCGCGCTCCAGCAGGTGGAAGCCGAGGTCGAACATCGCCGTAGGCGTCCGCACCAGGACGATCTCGGCGTTCAAACCGCTCAGCGTGAACTCGGTGCGCGGCACGTTCTGGAGCGCGAGCAGCACCTGGAACAGCGGCTGCCGGGCGAGCGACCGGGACGGGTTGAGGGCCTCGACCACGTGCTCGAACGGCAGGTCCTGGTGCGCGTACGCGCCGAGCGCGCCCTCCCGGACCCGGACCAGCAGCTCGGCGAAGGACGGGTCGCCGCTGGTGTCCGTACGGAGCACCAGGGTGTTGACGAAGAACCCGACGAGCTCGTCCAGTGCCTGGTCGGTCCGGCCGGCGATCAGGCTGCCGACCGGGATGTCGGTGCCCGCGCCGAGCTTGTCCAGCAGCGAGGCCAGGGCGGCTTGCAGCACCATGTACACGCTGGCGCCGTGCTCCCGACCCAGCCGGACCAGCCCGGCGTGCAGCTCGGCGTCCACCTCGATCGCGAGCCGGCCGCCGGCGTGGGAGGGGGTCGCGGGGCGGTGGCGGTCGACGGGGAGCGGGATCTGCTCCGGCAGGTCCACCAACTGCCGCTTCCAGTAGGCGATCTGACGGCTGAACAGGCTGCCCTCGTCTGCCGCGTCGCCGAGCAGCCGGTCCTGCCAGAGGGTGTAGTCGGCGTACTGCACCGGCAGCGCCGCCCACTGCGGGGCCTCGCCGCGCAGGCGCGCCGCGTACGCGGTGGCCAGGTCGGCGGCCAGCGGGCCCAGCGACCAGCCGTCGCCGGCGATGTGGTGCATCACCAGGAGCAGCACGTGCTCGTCCACCGAGAGCGCGAACACCTCGGCGCGCAGCGGCGGTTCGGCGGCGAGGTCGAACCCGCGCGCCGCTGCCGCCGTCAGCAGCTCCGGCAGCTCGGGCTCGCTGGCCGGGGTGACCGACAGCCCCGGGCGCGCCGCTCCGGCGGCCAGTACCTGCTGGTGGGGCACGCCGTCCGCGGCCGGGAAGACCGTGCGCAGGGTTTCGTGCCGGTCGACGATGTCGCCCAGCGCCGCCTCCAGGGCCGGCAGGTCCAGCGGTCCCGAGAGCCGCCACGCGAGCGGCATGTTGTAGACGGAGTCGGCGCCCTCCAGCTGGCGCAGGAACCACAGCCGCCGCTGAGCGGACGACAGCGGCACCAGCGCGGGCCGCTCCGCCCGCCCCAGGGCGAGCCGGGCCCGGTCCGCGCCACCCAGCCCGGCGGCCAGCCCGGCCACCGTCGGTGTCCCGAAGAGCGCCCGCAGTTCCAGCTCCACTCCGAGGGTCGCCCGCGCCCGGGCGACCAGCCGGGTGGCGAGCAGGGAGTGCCCGCCGAGCTCGAAGAAGTCGTCGTCGACCCCGACCTCGGCCACGCCCAGCACCTCGGCGAACAGCTCCGCGAGGACCTGCTCCTGCGGGGTGCGCGGGGCCCGGCCGGTCCGCGTCGTGGTGTGGACGGGCTCGGGCAGCGCGCGCCGGTCCAGCTTTCCGGTGGCCGTCAGCGGCAGGCCGTCCAGGGGCATGAAGGCGGCCGGCACCATGTAGTCCGGCAGTCGCTCGCGCAGGTGTGCCCGTAGCTCGTCCGGCTGGAGTTCCGCCCCGGCGACGGCCACCGGGTAGGCGACCAGCCGCGCGTCCCCGTCCCGGTCCTCCCGGACCATCACCGCGACCTGGGCGACCTGCGGGTGTTCCGCCAACGCCGCCTCGATCTCGCCGAGTTCGATCCGGAAGCCGCGCAGCTTGACCTGGTCGTCGGTCCGGCCGAGGAACTCCAGGTTCCGTCCCCCAGCCTCCGGCCGGGGGGACCCCCATGCACCCCACCGCACCAGGTCGCCGGTGCGGTACATCCGGGCGCCGGCGGGCCCGAACGGGTCCGCCACGAACCGCCCGGCGGTCAGCCCCGGCCGGTTCAGGTAGCCGCGGGCCAGCCCCGCTCCGGCGATGTACAGCTCCCCCGCCACACCGGCGGGCACCGGCTGCAACGCGGCGTCGAGCACGTACAGCCGGGCGCCCGCGACCGGTCGCCCGATCACCGGACGCACGGTCGCTCCCAGGGGCGCGAGGACCGAGTTCACCGTGCACTCGGAGGGGCCGTAGAGGTTGAGGCAGGTCACCCCGTCGGCCGCGCGCAGGCGCTCCCAGAGCTGCTCCGGAACGGCCTCGCCGCCCGCCGCGACCACCGCCGGACGCCACTGCGGGTCGTCCAACAGCCCCTGAGCGACCAGGACCTGGAGGTAGGACGGGGTGGCGCCGACATAGTCCAGTCCGAACCGCGCGGCGTGGGTGAGGAAGGCATCCGGGTCGGACCAGGTCGCCTCGTCCAGGACGTGCAGTTCGTGGCCGGCGAAGACGGCGAACAGCTGGTCCCAGGCGGCGTCGAAGGACACCGACGTGGTCAGCGCCACCCTCGCCCGCCGCTCGGCCACCGGCGGGAAGAGCAGCGACCGCTGGTTCTCGAACAGGTTCCGCAGGGCACCGTGGGTCGCCACCACACCCTTCGGCCGCCCGGTGGAACCGGAGGTGTGGATCACATAGGCCGGATGGCCCGGATCGACGGCCACCTCCGGATCGGTTGACGGCCGACTCGTGATCACCGCCGCCGTCCGCGGATCGTCGACCACCAACCGCTCGACGGACCCGGCCTCCGGCAACCGCTCCAGGGCCCGGGAATCGGTCACCACCACGACCGGCCGGGCGTCGTCGAGCACGAGCCCGATCCGCGCGGCCGGGTACTCCGGATCGATCGGAACGTACGCGGCGCCGGTCTTCAGCACCGCGAGGATCGCCACCACCAGCTCGGCCGACCTCGGCAGGGCCACCGCCACCAGCCGCTCCGGGCCCGCACCCCGCGCGATCAGGGCGTGCGCCAGCCGGTTCGCCCGCACGTCCAACTCCGCGTACGTCAGCGAGGCTTCCGGCCCCACCACCGCCAGGGCGTCCGGAGTCGCCCGCACCTGAGCCCGGAACAGCTCCGGCAGACCCGCGGCGAAGCCGTGGGCCGCCGGGCCGGTACCCAGCGCCGTCAGCGCACCCTGCTCCTCGGCGGTGAGCAGGCCGAGCCGGCTGAGCCGCCGCCGCGGGTCCGCGACCGCGGCCCGGAGCAGCCGCTCCCACCGGCCGATCATCGTCTCGACGGTGGCCGGGTCGTAGAGGTCACTGGTGTACTCGACGGACCCGTCGATCCCCTCCGGGGACCCGTCCTCGGCCTGCCGCTCCGACAGGGTGAAGATCAGGTCGAGCTTGGCGGTGGTCGACGCCGACGGCACGTCCTCGACCCGCAGCCCGGGCGGAGCGAACTCGGCCCGGGGCGCGTTCTGCAGCACCAGCATGACCTGGAACAGCGGGTGGTGCGACAGCGACCGGGCGGGGTTCAGGACCTCGACCAGGTACTCGAACGGCAGGTCCTGGTGGGCGTACCCGGCCAGCGCGGTGTCCCGGACCCGGCCCAGCAGCTCGGCGAAGGTCGGATCGCCCGAGGTGTCGGTGCGGAACACCAGGGTGTTGACGAAGTAGCCGACCAGCTCGTCCTGCGCCTGGTCGGTCCGGCCCGCGACGGGGCTGCCGACCGGGATGTCGTCGCCCGCGCCGAGCTTGCTCAACAGCGCCGCCAGTGCGGCCTGGAGCACCATGAACAGACTGGTCCCGTGCGCGCGGGCGAGCTCGCGCAGGGCGCGGTGCAGCTCGGCGTCCAGCCCGGCCCGCACGGAACCGCCCCGGTGCGAGGCGACCACCGGGCGGGTCCGGTCGGTGGGCAGCTGGATCTGCTCCGGCAGCCCGGCCAACTGCCGGGTCCAGTAGGCCGCCTGGCCGGCGAACAGGCTGTCCCGGTCGGTGGAGTCGCCGAGCAGTTCGTGCTGCCACAGGGTGTAGTCGGCGTACTGGACCGGCAGTTCATCCCACTGCGGCTCCGCGCCGCGGCAGCGCGCCGCGTAGGCGGCGGTCAGGCCCTGCGCGAGCGGGCCCAGCGACCAGCCATCACCCGCGATGTGATGGAGCACGACCTGGAACACGTGCTCGTCCGGGGCCAGCTCGAACAGCTCGACCCGCAGCGGCACGTCGACCGCCAGGTCGAACCGGCGGTCCTTCGCCTCCGCCAGGGCGGCCGGCAGTTCGGCCTCGGTGCTCCGGCTCACGCGCAGCCGCGGGCGGGCCGCCACGACGTCCAGCACCCGCTGGTGCGGCACGCCGTCCACCGCCGGGAAGACGGTGCGCAGGCTCTCGTGCCGGGCCACCACGTCCGCCACCGCGGCCTCCAGGGCCCGCCGGTCCAGTTCCCCGGACAGCCGCCAGGAGAGGGAGATGTGGTAGTTCGCGCCGGCGCCCTCCAGCTGGTGCAGGAACCACAGCCGCCGCTGCGCGAACGACAGCGGGATCATCTCGGGGCGCTCGCGCCGGACCAGGGCGGCCTGCGCCGGTCCGGCCGCCACCAGGGCGGCGGCCAGGCCGGCCGGGGTCGGCGCCTCGAACAGGGTGCGCAGCGGCATCTCCACGCCGAGCGTCGCGCGGATCCGGGCGGCCAGGCGGGTGGCGAGCAGGGAGTGCCCGCCCAGGTCGAAGAAGCCGTCCTCGACGCCGGCCGAGGCCACGCCCAGGACCTCGGCGAACAGCTCGCAGAGCACCTGTTCCTGCGGGGTGCGCGGCGCGCGGCCGGTGGCGGCGGGGGCGAGGTCGGGGGCGGGCAGGGCCCGGTGGTCCAGCTTGCCGTTGGCGGTCAGCGGCAGCGCGTCCAGCAGGACGAACGCCGACGGCACCATGTGCTCCGGCAGCCGCTCGCCCAGGTGCCGGCGTAGCTCGGCCGGGCGCGGCGCCGGGCCGGCGACCGGTACCAGGTAGGCGACCAGCCGGGTGTCGTCGGCCCGGTCCTGCCGGGCCAGGACGGCGACCTGGGCGACGCCGGGGTGCGCGGCCAGCGCCGCCTCGATCTCGCCGAGCTCGATCCGGAAGCCGCGCACCTTCACCTGCTGGTCGGCCCGGCCGACGAAGCTCAGCCCACCGAGGGCATCCCGGCGCACCACGTCGCCGCTGCGGTACATCCGCGATCCCGGCGGTCCGAACGGGTCCGCCACGAACCGCCCGGCGGTCAGGCCGGGCCGGTCCAGGTAGCCGCGCGCCAGGCCGGCGCCCGCGACGTAGAGCTCGCCGGGCACGCCCGGGGCCACCGGCCGCAGGCCGGCGTCGAGCACGTACGTCCGCAGGTCCGGCAGGGCGGCGCCGATCCGCCCGGTGGCGGTGTCGGAGCGGTCGAGCGCCGTGTGGGTGACGTGCACCGTGGTCTCGGTGATGCCGTACATGTTGACCAGGCGCGGCGCGTCGTCCGGGTGCCGTTCGTACCAGCTCGCCAGCCGGGCGTGCTCCAGCGCCTCGCCGCCGAACACCACCGTGCGCAGGGCGAGCTCGCGCGGGTGCTCGGCGTCCGCCTGCATCAGCTGGTAGAAGGCGGACGGCGTCTGGTTGAGCACCGTCACCCGCTCGCGGGCGAGGAGTTCCAGGAACCGGCCGGGCGAGCGGCTGGTCTCGTGGTCCACGACCACCAGGCGGCCGCCGTGCAGCAGTGCGCCCCAGAGTTCCCACACCGAGAAGTCGAAGGCGTAGGAGTGGAAGAGGGTCCAGACGTCCTGCGCCGTGAAGCCGAACAGCTCCTCCGTCGTCCGGAACAGCCGCACCACGTTGCGGTGCGGGACCACCACGCCCTTGGGGTTGCCGGTGGAGCCGGAGGTGTGGATGACGTAGGCGGCGTGGCCGGGATCGACGGCGACCCCCGGGTCCGTGTCCGGCAGCCCGTCCAGCTCGGCGGCGTCCAGCAGCAGCCGGTCCAGGTGCTCCGCCCCGGGCAGCTCGCCGGTCCGGCTCGTCGTCACGAGCAGCGCGGGCCGGGTGTCCTGGAGCAGGTAGGAGATCCGGGCCGCCGGGTACGCCGGGTCGACCGGCACGTAGGCGCCGCCGGCCTTGAGCACCGCGAGGACGGCCACGACCAGCTCGGCCGAGCGCGGCAGGGCCAGCGCCACCAGCTGCTCCGGGCCGACGCCCCGGTCGGTCAGGGCGTGCGCGAGCCGGTTGGCGCGGGCGTTCAACTCGCCGTAGGTGAACGAGACTTCGCCGTCCGTGAGGGCGAGCGCAGCCGGGTTCGCCCGGACCTGCCGTTCGAACAGCGCGGTCAGGTGGTGCTCCGGCAGCTCCTCGTGCGGGTCGGTACGAGCCGGGAGCAGTGCGCGGAGTTCCTCGGCGGACAGCACGTCCACCTGGCCGATCCGTCGGCCGGGGTCGGCGACGACCGCCCGCAGCAGCCGCAGCCAGCGGTCGACGATCCCCGCTGCGGTGTCCTCGTCGAACAGGTCGGTGCTGTACTCCAGGACGCCCGAGAGCCCCTCGGGCCGTTCGGCCAGGATGAAGGTCAGGTCGCACTTGGCCGTCCCGGTGTGCACCAGGTCGGTCGTCACCCGCAGCCCCGGCAGGTCGAAGGCGCCGAGCGGCGCGTTCTGCAGGGCGAGCATGGTCTGGAACAGGGGGTGGTGCGCCAGCGTCCGGGTCGGGTTCAGCGCCTCCACCAGGTGCTCGAACGGCACGTCCTGGTGCGCGTACGCGGCCAGCGCGCCGCCGCGCACCCGGCCCAGCAGTTCGGTGAACGACGGGTCGCCGGACAGGTCGGTGAGCAGCACCAGGGTGTTGACGAAGAAGCCGACCAGGTCGTCCAGGGCCTCGTCGGTGCGGCCGGCGATCGGCGTGCCGATCGGGACGTCGCTGCCCGCGCCGAGCTTGCCCAGCAGGGCGGCCAGCCCGGCCTGGAGCACCATGAACAGGCTGGCGCCGCCGTCCCGGGCGAGCGCGCGCAGGCCCTGGTGCAGCTCGGCGTCGATCCGCACCGGCAGGTGGGCGCCCCGGTAGGACATCGCGGCCGGCCGGGGCCGGTCGAAGGGCAGCTCGACCTGCTCGGGCAGGCCGGCCAACTGCTCCCGCCAATAGCCGAGTTGGCCGTTCAGCAGGCTGTCCGGGTCCGCGCCGTCGCCGAGCAGCTCCTGCTGCCAGAGGGCGTAGTCGGCGTACTGCACCGGCAGCGGCGGCCACTCCGGCTTCGCGCCCCCGGTGCGGGCCGCGTAGGCGGTCCGCAGGTCCCGCAGGAGCGGCCCCGCCGACCAGCCGTCACCGGCGATGTGGTGCACCACCAGCAGCAGCACGTGCTCCTCGGCGTCGAGCCGGAACAGCTCGGCCCGCAGCGGCGACTCCTCGGAGAGCTCGAAGCCGTACCGCGCCGCCTCCGCCAGGAGGTCCGGCAGGTCGTGCTCGCCGGCCTCGGTGACCCGCAGCCGCGGCCGTGCCCGGTCGGGGTCGAGCACCCGCTGGCACGGCACGCCGTCGACCACCGGGAAGACGGTGCGCAGGCTCTCGTGCCGCTCGACCACGTCCGCCAGGGCGGCGTCCAGGGCGCGCTGGTCGAGGTGTCCGGACAGCCGCAGGGTCAGCGGGATGTTGTAGGTGGCGCTCGGGCCCTCCATGCGGTGCAGGAACCACAGCCGACGCTGCGCGAAGGACAGCGGGACGGCCTCGGGCCGCTCGCGCCGCCCCAGCGCCGGGCGCGCCCGGCCCGCGACGTCCACCGCCGCGGCCAGTTCCGCCACCGTCGGCGCGTCGAACAGGTCGCGCAGCCTCAGCTCCACGCCCAGCACCGACCGGGCCCGGGCGACCAGCCGGGTGGCCAGCAGGGAGTGCCCGCCGAGGTCGAAGAAGTCGTCGTCCGCGCCGACCTCCGGCACGCCGAGCACCTCGGCGAAGAGTCCGGCGAGCAGGTGCTCGGTCGCGGTGCGCGGGGCGCGGCCCGGGTCGGCGGGCTGCCGGTCGGGCGCGGGGAGGGCCCGCCGGTCGAGCTTGCCGTTCGGGGTCAGGGGCAGGACGTCCAGCAGCACGAAGGCCGGCGGCACCATGTGCTCGGGCAGCCGCTCCCGCAGGTGTTCGCGCAGTTCCGCGGGCTCCACGGCCTGCCCGGCGACGGGCACGGCGTAGCCGACCAGCCGGGGTTCCTCCTCCTCGGTACGCACCACCACGGCGGCCCGGGCGACCCGCGGGTGCTCGGCGAGGACGGTCTCGATCTCGCCGAGCTCCACCCGGAAGCCGCGGATCTTGACCTGGTCGTCCGTGCGCCCGAGGAACTCCAGGTTCCGTCCCCCAGCCTCCGGCCGGGGGGACCCCCATGTACCCCACCGCACCAGGTCGCCGGTGCGGTACATCCGGGAGCCAGCAGGCCCGAACGGGTCCGCCACGAACCGCCCGGCGGTCAGCCCCGGCCGGTTCAGATAGCCGCGGGCGAGGCCTGCGCCCGCGATGTACAACTCGCCCGGCACACCGGCCGGCAGCGGCCTCAGGGCACCGTCGAGCACGTACAGCCGCGCGTTGGTGACGGGTCGGCCGATGACCGGGCGGGGACTCGACCCCATGGACGCGATCACCGAGTTGACGGTGCACTCGGACGGTCCGTAGAAGTTGCGGCACGACAGCCCGTCGGCCGCCCGCAGGTCCGCCCACAGCTTCTCCGGGACGGCCTCCCCACCCGCCGCGACGAGCGCCGGGCGTCGCCGCGGATCGCTCAGCAGCCCGTGGGCGGCCAGCACGTGGAGGTAGGACGGGGTCGCCTCGACGAAGTCCAGCCCGCAGCGTGCCGCGTAGCCCACGAAGGCCTCGGGGTCGGTCCAGGTCGCGTGGTCCAGGACGTGCAGTTCGTGGCCCGCGAACAGGGCGAGCAATTGGTTCCAGGAGGCGTCGAAGGACACCGACGTGGTCAGCGCCACGCGCAGCCGCCGGTCCCCCGGCAGCGCCGGGAGGTGCACCTCCCGGAGGTCCGTGAGCAGGTTGAGCAGGCCGCCGTGGGTCGGTGCCACACCCTTGGGCCGTCCGGTGGAGCCGGAGGTGTAGATGACGTACGCCGGGTGGCCCGGATCGACGGCCACCATCGGGTCGGCCGCCGGGCAGCCCGCGACCAGGGCGGCCGTCGCCGGGTCGTCGAGCACCAGCCGGTCGACCGGGCCGCCGTCGGGCAGCCGGTCCCCGCTGCGGGAGTCGGTGACCACCAGGGCCGGGCGGGCGTCGTCGAGCAGGTACCCGATCCGGGCGGCCGGGTACTCGGGGTCGACCGGGACGTACGCGGCGCCGGTCTTCAGCACCGCGAGGATCGCCACCACCAGCTCGGCCGACCTGGGCAGGGCCACCGCCACCAGCCGCTCCGGGCCCGCGCCCCGCGCGATCAGGGCGTGCGCCAGCCGGTTCGCCCGCTCGTCCAGCTCCGCGTAGGTCAGCGAGACGTCCCCGCTGACCAGCGCGACGAGGTCCGGAGTGGCCCGCACGTGCTCCCGGAACAGCTCCGGCAGGCTCGCGGCCGGGACCTGCGCCACCGGCCCGGTGCCGAGCGCCGCCACCTCGCGGTGCTCCTCGGCCGTGAGCAGGTCGATCCGGCCCACCGCCTGGTCGGGGTCGCAGTCCGCGACAGCGTCGAACAGGGCGAGCAGCCGCTGCTGGTGGGCGGCGAGGTCGTCGTCGCCGTACGCCTCCGGCGAGCCGTGCAGCCGGAGCAACGGCGGGTTGCCGTCCCGGTAGTCGAACACCCAGACGGCGAGGTCGGTGGTCGACCCCGACACGAAGTGGTGCACGGAGGCCGGGTGACCGGCGAAGCTCGGCCTGGAGTTGAAGGCCATGATGTTGACGATCAGTGGGAACGCCGTCCCGATGCCGCCGGGCGCGCCGAGGTCCCGCAGCAGATCCTCGCTGCGGTAGCGCTCGTGCGCGACGGCCGCCTCGACCTCGCGCGCGGCCTGGGCGACGAGTTCCCCCCAGCGCATGTCCGGCCGCACGGTGAGCCGCAGCGGCACCACGTTGGACATCGTGCCCGGCACCGTCATCAGGTCGCGGTCCGCGCCCCGGCGGGCGGTGACGGGAAGGGCGAGCACCACGTCCCGCGTGCCGGTCAGCCGGTGCGCGTAGAGCGCCGTCGCCGCGACCACCAGCCGGGACCACCGGACGCCGGCGCGGCCCGCGGCCGCCCGCAGCGCGTCGGGGCGCCGCAGGTCCAGCTCCTCGGCCAGGCGCAGGGGCCGGTGCGGGTCGGTCGCGGGGGCCGCGGCGAGCCGGGTCGGGGCGGGCAGGTCGACGAAGCGCCCGGTCCAGTAGGCGCGGTCGGCGGCGAAGTCCGCCGAGGCGCGGTAGGCGGCGTCACTGTCGACGAGGTCCCGCAGCGAACCGAACGGACACGGCGGCACCGTGCCGCCCCCGGCCAGTGCCGAGTACACCTCGCCGACCCGCTGCCGGAGCATGGAGCTGCTGATCGCGTCCAGCACCACGTGGTGGTAGTTCAGGTACCAGAGGAATTCCGTCGGCGACGCCTTGATCAGCGCATGCCCGAACAGCGGGTCCCGGGCGAGGTCCAGCGGGCGCAGCAGGTCCCGTTCCATCCACTCCACGGCAGCCGCGCGGGGGTCGGGCTCCCCGCTGAGGTCGAGGTGGGCCGGGGCCCAGTCCCAGCTCTCCCGGAGGACCTGACGCGGGCCCTCGCCGTCGTCGACGAAGGTCACGTGCAGGGCGTCGACCTCGCCGACGACCCGGCGCAGCGCGGTCTCGAACAGCTCCCGGTCCACCGGCCCGTGGATCTCCAGGCACTCGCCGACGCGGTAGCCCGGGATCGGCGTGCGCGAGCGCTGCTCGGCGAGCCAGATCTCACGCTGGGCCGCCGTCAGGGGAAGGGCGTCACCATCGCGACGGGACATGGGGGTACCTCCGGGAGTGTGGGCAGGCGTGGTGACGGGGCACGCCGGGCCGCGCCGACCGCGGTGTGGTCACGCGGTCGGCCGGCGGGCGGGTGCGGCTGCTGCGGTCAGGCGGCGAGTTCGCCGGCCTGGAGCCGCCAGAGGGATGCGTAGAGTCCGTGCCGGGCGAGGAGTTCGTCGTGGGTGCCCTGTTCGGCGATGACGCCGCCCTTGTCCATGACGTAGATCCGGTCGGCGTGGCGGACGGTGGAGAGCCGGTGGGCGATGACGACCATCGTCCGGTCGGCCGCGAAGACCCGGAGCGTGCGCTGGATGGCGGCCTCGGTCTCGTTGTCCACGGCGGAGGTGGCCTCGTCGAGGATGACGACCGGCGAGTCCTTGAGGATCGCCCGGGCCAGCGCGATCCGCTGCCGCTGGCCGCCGGAGAGGGCGGCGCCGCGTTCGCCGATCAGGGTGTCGTAGCCGTCCGGCAGCGTCGCGATGAAGGTGTGCGCCTCGGCCATGGTGGCGGCCCGGACCACGGCGTCGTCCGGGGCCCCGAAGCTGCCGTAGCGGATGTTGTCGGCGATGCTGCCGTCGAAGAGGAACGGGTCCTGGGCGACGAAGCCGATGGCGTGGCGCAGGTCCCGCCGGGTCAGGTCGCGCACGTCCCGGCCGTCGAGCAGCACGGCGCCGGACCCGACGTCCTGGAAGCGCATCAACAGTTTGGCGATCGTCGTCTTGCCGGAGCCGGTGGCGCCGACGATGGCGGTGGTCCGCTGGGCGGGGATGGTCAGCGACAGGTTGTCCAGCGCGGGCGGCCGGTCGGGGTAGGCGAAGGTCACCTCGTCGAGGACGAGCTCGCCCAGCACCTTCCCGGTGTCGAGCGGTTCGCCGGTGCCCTCGGTCTCGACCGGCAGGGCGCGCAGCCGCTGGACCCGGTCGTAGGAGGCGAGGGTGCGCTGGTACTGGTCCACGATGCCGCCGAGCCGGCTCATCCGCATCAGCAGCATCTGGGGCAGCCCGATCAGCGGGCTGAACACCTCGAAGCGCAGGGTGCCGTTGAGCACCGAACGGCCGCCGACCAGCAGGGTGCCGGCCATCGAGGCGGTGGTGCAGGCCCGGACGGTCTCGGCGTGGCGGATCGTGCTCCGGTCGGTCTGCCGGTTGCTCTCCTGGGCCGCCTCGCTCAACCCGTCGATGCGTTCGGCCTCGTAGTCCTCGGTGCAGAAGCTCTTGACGGTGGCGCCGGCGGCCAGCGAGTTGATCACCTGGCTACCCAGCCTGGCCCGGCGCTCGCCGGTGACCGCGTAGTCGGCCGCGGCCTTGTCCCGGTGACGGAGCGACAGCCAGGCGATGACCGGGATCGGCAGGAACGCGATCCAGGCGATCTGCGGTGCCAGGAGCAGGAACGCCGGCACCAACAGGGCCAGGCTGGTGCCCAGTTGCAGCACGTCGTTGGCCGGGCCGGCGAAGAAGGCGCCCAGCTGGCCGACGTCGTCGGTGAGCGCGCCGGCCACCCGGGTGGTCCGCTCGCCCTCCAGGTGCCCCAGTTCGAGGTGCTGGACGTGCCGGTACGTGCGGCTGCGCCAGTCGTGCTCGACGTCCTGGCCGAGGCGGCGCCACTGGAGGTTCGAGGCGTACGAGAGGCCCGCCACGGCGGCGCAGGCGGCGGCCACCAGCCCGGCCAGGCCCCAGAGTTGGGCGGACGCGGTGGTCAGGCCGAGACTGACCAGCGGCGCCGCCTCGCCCTTGATGAGGACCAGTCCGGTCCAGCCGAGGAAGGTGCCGAGCGCCATCTCCGAGACCTGGCCGGCGACGGACAGTGCGGCGGCCCGGTAGAGGCGCCGCCGGTGCGGTCCGGCGATCTCCAGCAGGGGGTGGCGTTCGGCGCCGGGCCCGGCCGCGTCCCGGGACGCGTCGACCGCGCCGTGCCAGGCCTTCCGGAGGACGGCCGCGGTCGCCGCGGCCACCGCGCCCACCGCCACCAGCTGCCGGCTCAGCGCCGATCCCCGGAGCAGCGCGACCCCGGCCGCGACCCCGCCGCCGACGGCGAGCACCGGGCGCACGACCAGGCCGCGGTCCACCCGCGGGGCCGGTTCGGCGGCGGGCCGGGCCGGTGCCGGGCGGACCGCTCGGGCCGGATCCCCGGCGACCAGGGTGACGGCCCTGCGGACGATCCGGCCGACGTCCTCGGCACGCACCCGCGCGTCGTGCCGGACGAGCACCCCGCCGGTGACCGGGTTGGCCCGGGCCTCGGTGATCCCGGGGACGCGGCGCAGCGCGGCGGCGAGGATCTCGGCCGCCCGGGGCCGCCCGAGCACCAGCTTGACGTCCCAGCGCTGACGGCCCGGAATGACCGAGCGCGGGCTCACGTCCACATCCACGGAGCGGAATCCGGCTGCGGCGCCCAAGAGCGATGGCATGTCTACGATCACCTGATTTGCGGAGGTCACGGAGAACCGTCACGGACACGACGGAGTACGGCGACGGCGGGGAATGACGGACGGTGGGGAATGACGGGCTGCGGAATGGCAGGCGGCGGAATGACGGACGGCGAAATCCCTGCGGCGGAATCCGCACGGCCTGCGAGCCGGATGGCCCGCGACCGGCCGCCGCCGGGCACATTCCGCCGAAATCGGCCGGCCTGCGCGCCTGACGGCGGCCACGGCCCAGGGACCCTCGGGGACCGTCAGGGACCGTCAGTGCGTCTTTCCGGCGACGGTGCCGGCGGTCGCACGGATCTTCGGGGTCCTCGCGTCCCCGTCGGGGCGGTCGGCGTGCTCGTCCTTGGCGCTGCTCGGCGCACCGGCCCCGGCGGCGGGCCGGCCCTCGCCGGAGCGAACTCCGGTGTCAACGGCGGCGATCTGGGCGGCCACCACGTCGGCCGCCACCTCGGCCGCGAGGTCGTGGATGTTCTCCCCGGCCTCGTTGGCCGCCTTCTTCACCTCCATCGCGATGCCGACGGACGTCTTGACGACTCCGCGCACCAGCGGCTTCAACAGACGCTTGGCCAGCGGGGCGACGATGAGGCCGATCAGGAAGGGCGGTACCACGGGCGGCATGATGCTCCATCTCTACGCATACGTATGACAGGAAACCCGGACACGCGAACACCGGAGCAGCGCACGGCCAGGCGGGCGGCGCATTCCAGTGAGGAATCCGGGATTCACCTACCGCATCGAATTCCCGACCATTGGGGCGCGCCGCCCGATCTCATGAGCACCGTAGTCGAACCATGCGTGCCGGAGCCAAACGGCTTCCGGCGAGTTCACTCATGCGAGTGTTCATTGCCTTCTCGCGTGACCCGAAATGCGGCGGGCCCGAACATGAGGCCGATGATATTCCCGCTTATCCGACTTAATGGCTGCCGAATTCCGGCGCCATCCGCAGCTCGCGCACCAGCTCCCCGACCACGTCGACCACGAACCCGGGGGCCTCGTGCGGGAAGTCGTGGCCCGTCCCCGCCGGCGTGTGCACCAGCCGGGACGCCGTCGACGCCGCCAGGTACCGCACCCTGCTCCGGAGGTAGAACCGGCTGAGCCGCTCGGCCTCGACCACGTCCCGGGCGCCGGCCAGCACCGCCTCACCGCCGGTGAGATCCCGGGGTATCACCAGCACCAGCGGCAGGTCCCCGAGGTCCCCGTCGTACACCACGGTCTCCCAGCCCACCCGCGCCAGGCCGGCCGGCGAGAGCTCCCCGAAGGCCGACGCGGCGGCGCAGAGCGGCCCGGTCCGCCCGCCCCCGCCACGGTGCGCCCCGAACAACTGCCGCACCGCCGTCAGCAGGAAGCCGCGACGCGCCCCCGCGAGCTGCCGGTTGAGCGGCGCGAAGGCGATGACCTCCAGGGGCGTCGGATCCAGCAGCACGAGGCCGGCCACCAGATCCGGCCGCCGCCTGGCGACGTTGGCGACCAGCAACCCGCCCAGGGAATGACCGACGAACACGAACGGAGCCCGCTCCCCCGCCCCGTCCAGGGCCGCCAGCAGCTCCGCCGCCTCGCCCGCCGTCGTCCGGGGGAACGGCCCGACATCGCTCCAGCCCGTCCCCGCGCGGTCGACCAGCACCGACCGGGCCCGGGCCGACAGCATCGTGTGCAGCTCCCGGAAATCCTCACCGGGGGCGTGCCCGCCGGGCATCCAGACCACCGTCGGCCCGCCCCCGGCCTCCCCCTCACCCAGGACGTGCATCCGGTGGCCGCCCACGTCCACCAGCCGCCCCGGCGGCGGATTCCGCCGACGCTCGCGGGCCACCAGCAGCAGGTGCCGCCCGGCTCCCGCCGCCAGCAGCACACCGACCGCCACCGCCAGGCCCCCGAGCACCACCGCCCAGGCGGCCCCCACCCCGAGCAGTCCGCCGCCCACCCCCACCAGCAGCAGCGCGACCGGCACCCCGAACCAGTCCCGGCTCAGCGCGGCGAGCAGGAGGCTCGCCAGTCGTCCGTCCCGTCGCATCGGCCCTCCGCAACAGCAGTCGAAAACCGATCCCTGCCAGTGTCATCCCCCCGCCCGCCCGACACAACGCGCCGCCGGGGGGGGGCGTGCGAGGACCGGCCCCGGGACCGCCCGGGGCGCGCAACTGCGTTCACGTCGGCCCGTCCCCCTGGCCCCGGCACCGCGACCGGCCGAAGATGGCGGCATGGGTGTCGACGACCCGGGTGCCGGGCTGCTGGTGACGAACGTGCGCGTCTTCGACGGGATCGGACCGGAGTCGGTGCCGGGGCACGTCCGAGTCGAACGGGACCGCATCGCGGAGGTGGTGCTGGGCGGCCCCGTCCCGCGCGGCCTGCCCGGAGGCACCACGGTGCTCGACGGCGGAGGCCGCACCCTCATCCCGGGGCTCACCGACGCGCACGTCCACCTGTTCGCGATCGGCGGCACCATGGCGGAGCTACAGCTCGCACCGACCGGCACGGTCTACTACCAGGCCCTGGCCGCCGCCCGCGACATGCTGATGCGCGGCTTCACCACGGTGCGGGACATGGCCGGCGACACCGAGCCGCTCCGCCGGGTGCTGGACCGCGGGCTGTTCCCGGGCCCACGGATCTACCCGAGCCAGGCGGCCGTCTCGCAGACCGCCGGCCACGGCGACTTCGGGACGGTCCACGACGCCCCGACCGCCCTGGGCGGGCCACCGGCCCGGAGCGAACAGGTCGGGTTCACCCGGGTGGCCGACGGGCCGGAACGGGTGCTCGCCGCGGTGCGCGAGCAGCTGAAGAAGGGCGCCACCCAGATCAAGCTGATGGCCGGCGGCGGCGTCATCTCCGAGTTCGACCCGCTGGACGTCCTGCAGTTCACCACGGCCGAACTGGAGGCCGCCGTCGCCGCGGCCGCCGACTGGGGCACCTACGTGACCGTGCACGTCTACACCTCCGAGGGCGTCCGCCGCGCGGTGCGGGCCGGCGTGCGCTGCATCGAGCACGGGCACCTCGTCGACGAGGGCACCGTCCGCCACCTCGCGGAGCAGGGCGTGTGGCTGAGCACCCAGCCGTTCGAGGTCGACGACCACCACTACGCCTCTCCGGACAGCGACCGCAAGAACCGCGAGGTCTGCGAAGGCACCGCCCGCACCCTCGCCTGGGCCGTGCAGCACGGCGTGCGGCTGGCCTTCGGCACCGACCTGGTCCTCGACCCCGGGAAGGCCCACCGGCAGAACGAGATGCTCGTCCGCCTCGCCGGCCACCTCGGCCCGGTCGAGGCCCTGCGGACGGCCACCTCCGGCAACGCCGAGCTGTTCCGGCTGTCCGGCCGCCGGGACCCCTACCGCGCCGCGCCGCTCGGCGTCATCGCGCCGGGAGCCTGGGCCGACCTCCTGGTCGTCGACGGCGACCCGACCATCGACCCGTCCGTCCTCGCCGACCCCGAGCGCAACCTGCGACTGATCGTCAAAAACGGCGTCGTCCACAAGAACGAACTCGGCTGACGGTGCCGGTGTTCGGGGCCGTCAGCGCAGCCGGACCGGCGCGAAGCGGACCGCCGTCCCGGGGGTGGCCTGGGCGGCGGCGGGGAGGGCCGCCACGGGGACCACGCCGATGACGGGGTAGCCGCCGGTGGTCGGGTGGTCGGCGAGGAAGACCACCGGGCGGCCGTCGGGCGGTACCTGGACGGCGCCCAGGACCATGCCCTCACTGGGCAGTTCGCCCTCGCGGGCGCGCTCCAGCGGCGGACCGTCCAGGCGCAGGCCGATCCGGTTGCTGGTCGTCGAGACGTGGTGAACGGAGCGCGCGAGGGCGCCGAGGGCACCGGCGGTGAACCAGTCGTCGCGCGGGCCGAGCACCAGCGGCAGGACCAGCCGGGTGGGCGGCGCGGCCCAGGGCAGCACGTCCGCGCCGGCCGGCGGGCCGGCCGGGGCGCCGAGCGGCAGGCTGTCCCCGGCGGACAGCGGCGCGGGGCCCAGCCCGGAGAGCAGGTCGGTCGAACGGCTGCCGAGGACCGGGTCGGTGGCGATCCCGCCCGCGAAGGCGAGGTAGCTGCGCACCCCCGTCGTCGCGGGGCCGACGTCGAGCCGGGCCCCGGCGGGCAGCCGGACCGGGGCGCCCCAGGCGGCGGGCCGGCCGTCGACCCGGACGGCGCAGGGCGCCCCGGTCACGGCCACCGTCACCGGCCGGTGCACCAGGACCGCGCAGCCGAGCACCGTGGTCTCCAGGGCGGCCGCCCCGGCGGGGTTGCCGACCAGCCGGTTGGCCAGCCGGTGGGCCGGCCGGTCGAGCGCACCGGAGCGCGGCACGCCGAGGTGGGCGTGGCCGGGCCGGCCGAGGTCCTGGATCGTCGTCAGCAGGCCCGCGCTGACGACGGTGACGGTGACGGCTTCCCTGGTCACTGAATCCCCGTTCATGCTTCCTCGTTCATGCTTCCTCGATCATGCTTCCTCGATCATGCTTCCTCGATGACGAACCGCACCCGCGTCCCCGGGGCGAACAGCGCCGCGGGCTCGCGCGCGGCGTCCCACAGCGCGGCGTCGGTGCTCCCGATCAGCTGCCAGCCGCCCGGGGACGAACGCGGGTAGACGCCGGTGTACGGACCGGCCAGGGCGACCGAGCCGGCCGGCACGGCGCTGCGGGGCACTGCCCGCCGCGGGACGTGGTACCGGTCGGCGAGGCCGGTGAGGTAGCCGAAGCCGGGGGCGAACCCGCTGAAGGCGACCCGGAATTCGGTCGCGGAGTGGATCCGCGCGACGGCGTCCTCCGCGACGCCCCAGAGCGCGGCGACCTCCGCGAGGTCCGCGCCGTCGTAGCGGACCGGGACGGTCACCACCGGGCCGGCCCGTTCCGGGGCGGGCGGCACGCGCCAGGTGGCCAGTTCGGCGGCCAGGGCGCGCGGGTCCGCCACCCCGTCGAGCAGTACGGTCCGTTCGGCCGGGACGATCTCCTCGACCGGCGGTAGCCCGGACGCCGCGCGCCTGCGCAGGAGTTCGGCGTGGAAGGCGGCGGTCCGGTCGGCGTCGGCGAGTTCGACCAGCAGGGCGTGCGGGCCGACCCGCAGCGCTCTCATGCGAACGCCTCGACGCGCACCCCGGCCGCTCGCAGCGCCGTCCGGACCCGGCGGGCGAGGTCCGCGGCCCCGGGGGTGTCGCCGTGCAGGCACAGGGATCGGGCGCGCAGCCGGATCCGGTCGCCGGTGTGCGCGGTGAGCAGGCCGTCGCGGGCGATGCCGACCGAGCGGCGGACCACGGCGTCGGGGTCGTGGACGACCGCGCCCGGTTCCCGGCGGGAGAGCAGCGTGCCCTCGGGGGTGTAGGCGCGGTCACCGAACGCTTCGGCGACCACCGGCAGTCCGGCCTGCCGGGCCGCCTCGTGCAGCCGCGAGCCGGGCAGCCCGAGCACCGGCGGTGCCGGCGTGCCGGGGAGGGCCAGGCGGATGCCGCGGACCACGGCCGCGGCCTGTTCCTCGTCGTGCACCGTGCGGTTGTAGAGCGCGCCGTGCGGTTTGACGTAACCGACCTCGGCGCCGGCTGCCTGCGCGAACACCTGCAACGCCCCTATCTGGTAGGCGATTTCGTCGGCCAGCTCGTCCGGGGGGACGTCCATCGCCCGCCGCCCGAAGCCGGCCAGGTCCCGGTAGGAGACCTGGGCGCCGATCCGCACCCCGCGCTCGGCGGCGAGGGCGCAGACCCGCCGCATGGTGGACGGGTCCCCGGCGTGGAAGCCGCAGGCGACGTTGGCGCTGGTGACCACCGACAGCAGGGCCTCGTCGTCGGTGAGCGTCCAGCGGCCGAAGCCCTCGCCGAGATCGGCGTTCAGGTCGATCACCGGCTCCGGCGCGGCCGCGGTCACCGCACGCCGGCCCGTCACTGCCCGGCCCCCGGGGCCTGCCCACCCTCCACCATGGCGCGGACGATCACCGCGCGCGCGTCGTCCAGGTAGCCGGTCAACTCGACCTCGGCGTCGTCGATCTCGCCGGACTCCAGCAGCCCGGCGAGCGCCTGGTTGCGGCGCAGGAACGGTTCGTGCAGCGCGCGGGCGGAGGGGACGGCGCCGAAGGCCAGCCGCAGTTCCGCCATCAGCCGCGCCATGCACTCGTCGATCCGCCCGCTGCCGGCCAGCCCGGCGACGGCCTGGTGGAAGTGCAGGTCGGCGGTGCCGACGGCGGCCCAGTCGTCCAGTATTTCGGCGGCCTCCGCCCGGACGAGCGCGGCCCGCACCGCGGCCAGGCGCTCCGGCGCCGCGCTGTGCAGCGCGCGCACGCCGGCCATCTCCAGGGCCAGGCGCAGGGTGTAGATGTCGGCGACGTCGGCCGGTTCGAG
Source organism: Kitasatospora sp. NPDC097643 (assembly GCF_040302625.1). NCBI lineage: Bacteria > Bacillati > Actinomycetota > Actinomycetes > Kitasatosporales > Streptomycetaceae > Kitasatospora > Kitasatospora sp. NPDC097643. The sequence continues at coordinate 26,347 of NZ_JBEOSA010000088.1, forward strand.
GATCCGGACGAACACCCCGCGGTTCAGCTCGTGGACGACCAGGCGCTGGTCGGCCAGCTGCCGGAACGCCTCGCGGAGCGTGTTGCGCGACACCGCGAGCGCCTCGCCCAGCGCCTCCTCCGACAGGCGCGTGCCGGGGGCGAGCCGGCCCTCGGTGATGTGCTCGCGCAGTACCTCGGCCACCCGCTGGGCGGCGCTGGCGCGTTCGAGCCGGCCCCGGTCGGCCGCGAGTGCGTCGAAAACCCCGGTCAAGTCCTGCCTCCTGCGGCCCTACGTTCCGTCAGTTCGGAACTCTCCTGAACTCTTGTCGGATTGTTCCACAATCCCCTAACCTCTCGGCAACCCCCGCTGCGAGGCCCGGCCCACCCGGCCGGGACCTCCTGCGCCGTGTGGCGGCACAGCTGACCGCGTGCACGGCGTGGACCCCTCCGAAAGGGCCAGGAACGTGATCGTTCTTGTCGGCATCCTCATCGTGGTGGCCGGATTCGCCACCCGACGAAATCCGCTCCTCGTCGTCGGCGTCGCCGGCGTCACCACCGCGCTGCTGGGCGGACTGAGCCCGGTGAAGGTCCTGGACGCCTTCGGGACGGGCTTCGCCTCCAGCCGCTCGGTGACCCTCTTCGCGGTCACCCTGCCGGTCATCGGCCTCCTGGAGCGCCACGGCCTCCAGGACCAGGCCCGCACCCTGATGAACCGCCTCGCGAAGGTCAGCGCCGGCCGCCTGCTCGCGCTCTACCTGGTGATCCGTCAGCTCGCCGCAGCCCTCGGGATCACCGCGCTCGGCGGACAGGCCCAGGCCGTGCGGCCGATGATCGTGCCGATGGCGGAGGCCGCCGTCGAGCGCCGCCACGGCACCCTGACCGAGAAGGCCCGCGAACGGCTGCGCTCCTTCGCCGCCAGCGCCGACACCGTCGGCCTGTTCTTCGGCGAGGACTGCTTCCTCGCCATCGGCTCGATCCTCCTGATCACCGGCTTCGTCAACGCGACCTACCACACCAGCCTGGAGCCGGTGCAGCTCGCCCTGTGGGCCATCCCGACGGCGATCTGCGCCACCCTCATCCACGGCGCACGCCTGCTGCGGCTGGACGCCACCCTCGCCCGGGACCTGCCCGCCGCGCCCGGCGCCCCCGCTGAATCCCACCCCACCGGCACCCCCACCGACCCCCAGCCCGCCGGCACCCTCACCGTGGAGGACAGCAAGTGATCAAGGTCGAGTGGCTGTACTGGCTCGTCGGCGCCGTCTTCCTCGCGATGGCCGTGCAGATGGCGGCCGACCGCAGCAACCCCAAGCGGTTCGGCAGTGCCGCCTTCTGGGGCCTGTTCGGCGCGAGCTTCGTCTACGGCAGCTGGGTCGCCGACAAGAGCGCGCCCGCCGCGCCCCTGGGTGCGGCCGTCCTGGCCATGATCTGCCTGGGCGGCCTCGGCCTCACCGGCCGCGGCACGCCCAGGACCACCACCCCCGAGCAACGGGCCGCCTCCGCCGCCCGTCTCGGCGGCCGGCTGTTCATCCCCGCCCTCACCCTGCCGCTGGTCGCGCTGGCCTGCGCCACCCTCCTGAAGGGCGTGCACCTCGGCGGCGGCCTGCTGCTCCAGTCCGGCAGCGAGGCCCTGCTCGGGCTCGGCATCGGCACCCTCGTCGCGCTGGCCGTCGGCCTCGCCCTCACCCGCGAGCGCAACCCCGTCACCGCCCTGCACGCCGGCCGCACGCTGGTGGAGGCCATGGGCTGGACGCTGCTGCTGCCCCAACTCCTCGCCGTGCTCGGCTCGATCTTCCAGGGCGCCGGCGTCGGCACCCAGGTCGGCAAGATCACCACCCACTTCCTGCCCGACGGCAGCACGTACGCGGCGGTGGTGCTCTACTGCCTCGGCATGGCCCTGTTCACCGTCGTCATGGGCAACGCCTTCGCCGCCTTCCCCGTCATGACCGCCGCCATCGGCTGGCCCGTCCTGATCACCCAGCTGCACGGCAACCCGGCGGTCGTCCTGGCCGTGGGCATGCTGGCCGGCTTCTGCGGCACCCTCGTCACCCCGATGGCCGCCAACTTCAACCTGGTCCCGGCCACCCTGCTCGAACTCAAGGACCAGTACGGGCCGATCAAGGCCCAACTGCCCACCGCCGGCGCCCTGTTGGTGTGCAACGTGGTCATCATGTCGCTGTTCGCGTTCTGACCACGCCCCCGGACCACCCCACCAGAAAGGCCCTCACCGCCCATGACCCGGGTCCTGCTCACCGGCTTCGAACCGTTCGACGGCGCCGCCGTCAACCCGTCCTGGGAGGTCGCCCGCCTCGTCGCCGACCAGCCGCCCGCGGGGCTGGAGGTCACCCCCGTCCGGCTGAGCTGCGCCTTCGGACGGGCGGCCGGGGAACTGCGCGCGGCGGTGCGCGACAGCGACCCGGCCGTCGTGGTCTGCCTCGGCCAGGCGACCGGCCGCACCGACATCAGCGTCGAGCGCATCGCCGTCAACATCGACGACGCGCGCATCCCGGACAACGCGGGCCGGCAGCCGATAGACCGGCCCGTCGTCCCCGGCGGCCCCGCCGCCTACTTCGCCACCCTGCCGGTCAAGGCGTGCGTGGCCGCCGTCCGGGAGGCCGGGCTGCCGTCCTCGCTGTCCCACACCGCCGGGACGTTCGTCTGCAACCACGTCTTCTACACCCTGATGCACCTGCTCGCCACCGAACGCCCCACCGCCCGCGGCGGCTTCGTCCACGTGCCCGCCCTGCCCGAACAGGTCCTCGACCGGGCCCAGCCCTCCCTGCCCGCCGCCACGGCCGCGCAGGCCCTGCGCGCCCTGCTCACCGCCTCGACCCGCCGCACCGACCTGCACACCCCGGAGGGGACCACCCACTGACGGCCGGGCGACCCGTCGTTCCACCTGCCGCTCCGCCGGGGCCCTGGGCAAGGACCCCCGGCGGAGTCACAGGTTACTTCCAGGTATTTTTAAGCTTCGTTCAGATGAACGGCTGTCAAACTCCCTGTCGCACCGTCCCCGAAGGTACGTCCTTGCCCCGTCAGCAGTCCCCCCGTCTCGTCCGGGTCGCGTCGCTCGTGCTCGCCACCGCCGTCCTCGCCGCCGCGCCGACCGTGCCGGCCTTCGCCGACTCCGCCACCCCCACCCCGCCCGGGCCCGTTCAGCCCGGCACCGCTCAGCCCGGCCCGACCCCGCACCTCGACGCCGTGGAGCAGACCCTGCGTCAGGTCTCCCCCGGCCTGGAGGGCACGGTCTGGCAGCGGACCGCCGGCAACGCACTCGACGCGCCCGCCGGCGACCCCGCCGGCTGGCTGCTCCAGACGCCCGGCTGCTGGGGCGACCCGAACTGCACCGACCGGCCCGGCACCGAGCAGCTGCTGGCACGGATGACCAGCACGATCGCCGCCGCCACCCGCACGGTCGACATATCCACCCTCGCGCCGTTCCCGAACGGCGCCTTCCAGGACGCGATCGTGGCCGGCCTCAAGGCCGCCGCGGCGAAGGGCAACAACCTCCAGGTGCGGATCCTGGTCGGCGCGGCCCCGCTCTACAACATCACGGCGCTCCCCACCCGGTACCGCGACGACCTGATCGGCAAGCTCGGCGACGCGGCCGGCCGCGTCAAGCTGACCGTCGCGTCGATGACCACCGCCAAGACGGCGTTCTCCTGGAACCACTCCAAGCTGCTGGTGGTCGACGGACAGCGGGTGATCACCGGCGGCATCAACAACTGGAAGGACGACTACCTCGACACCACGCACCCGGTGTCGGACGTCGACCTCGCGCTGACCGGCCCGGCCGCGACCACCGCCGGACGCTACCTGGACACGCTGTGGGACTGGACCTGCCGCAACACCGGCGTGTTCTCCGCCGCCTGGTTCGCCGCCTCCAAGGGCGCCTCCTGCAACCCGACCCTGGAGCAGGACGCCAACCCGGCACCCGCCGCCGCGACCGGCAGCATCCCGGTCATCGCGGTCGGCGGCCTCGGCGTCGGCATCAGGAACGCGGACCCGGCCTCCGACTACCGGCTCACCCCGGCCACCGCCCCGGACGTCAGCTGCGGCCCGATCGCCGTGCACGACTACACCAACGCCGACCGCGACTACGCCACCGTCAACCCCGAGGAGAGCGCGCTGCGCACTCTGGTCGCCAGCGCGACCGGCCACATCGAGATCTCCCAGCAGGACCTGAACGGCACCTGCCCGCCGATGCCGCGCTACGACGTCAAGTTGTACGACACCCTGGCCGCCAAGCTCGCGGCCGGCGTCAAGGTGCGGATCGTGGTCAGCGACCCCGCCAACCGCGGCACGGTCGGCAGCGGCGGCTACTCGCAGATCAAGTCGCTCAACGAGGTCAGCGACACACTGCTCAACCACCTGACCACCCTGACCGGCGACAGCCGGAGCGCGCACACGGCGATGTGCCAGAACCTGCAACTCGCCTCGTTCCGCGCCGCCTCGACGCCCACCTGGGCCGACGGTCACCCGTACGCGCTGCACCACAAGCTGGTCTCGGTCGACGGCTCGGCGTTCTTCATCGGCTCCAAGAACCTCTACCCGGCCTACCTCCAGGACTTCGGCTACATCGTCGAAGACTCCAACGCCGCACAGCAGTTGGACGCCAACCTGCTGGCGCCGCAGTGGCAGTACTCGCAGGCGGCGGCGACCTTCGACTACGCCCGCGGCATCTGCGGCTGAGGCTGCGGCTGCGGCTGCGGCACCCCTTGCCGGGCAGCCGGGTGCGTGTGGTGGGCGGGGGGACGGTCAAGACCGTCCCCCCGCCACGCGCGTTGCCGTCTGCCGGTCAGTCGAGCTCGACGGCCGCCGCGCCGAGGGTGCCGCGCAGCCACTGCTCGACCTCGCCGACGTGCACCGTCACCCAGGCCTGGGCGAGGTCCGGCTGCCGGGCGGCCACGGCCTCGTAGATCGCCCGGTGCTGCTGCCTGGTCCGCTCCACGGCGCCCTCCTCGGTGCGGCCGCGCCAGAGCCGGGCGCGGGCGGTCGGGCCGGAGACGCCCTCGATGAGGGAGCAGAGCACGGCGTTGCCCGAGCCGGCCGCCAAGCGGCGGTGGAACTCCAGGTCGTTGTCGATCAGCGCTTCGAGGGAGGCGTCGTCGTCCAGCGCGGCCAGCACCTCGCCGAGGGCGGCGATGTCCTCGTCCGACATCACCCGGGCGGCCATGGCCGCGGCGGCCGGCTCCAGGATCCGTCGGACCTCCAGGAACTGGAGCACCGTGTCGTCCTGCTGGAGGTCGACGGCGAACGACAGTGCGTCGACCAGCAGTTCGGGCTCCAGGCTGGTCACATAGGTGCCGTCGCCCTGGCGTACGTCGAGCACCCGGATGAGCGACAGCGCCTTGACCGCCTCGCGCAGCGAGTTGCGGGACAGGCCCAGGCGCTCGGCCAGGTCGGGCTCGCGCGGAAGCTTCGAGCCCGGGCGGAGCTCACCGCTGACGATCATGGCCTTGATCTTCTCGATCGCCTCGTCAGTGACCGGCACTCTCGTCCGCCTCTCTCGTGTTCGGGTCCGTGCAGAATAAGTCACGGCCGCGCCGGCGGCCGAAGCCCATGAGCCGGCCTGGAGCAGGAGCGGGCGAGCGGGGCGATCCTCATGACCTGGGCTCCGAGTGGGCGAGGTCGACGATGACGACGTCGAGGGTGCGGGGGCCGTGCACGCCTTCGACCCGGTTGAGTTCGATGTCGCTGGTGGCGGACGGGCCGGAGATGAAGGTCAGCGGCCTGGTCGGGTCGAGGCGGGCCAGGGCGTCGGGGATGTCGTCGGCGATCTGCTCGGCCCGGACGACGCACAGGTGGTAGTCGGGGACGAGGGTGAGGGCGCGACGCCCCTGGCCGGGGCCGGCGTCGAGGACGATGGTGCCGGTGACGGCGATGCCGGCGGCGGCGAGGGTGAGGGCGCCGTCCAGCGCGTCCAGGGCGGGGACGTCCAGGGGTTCCCGGTGCCACTGCCAGCCGCCGGGGGGCAGCAGGTCCGCCGGGAAGCCCTCGGGGACGGCGAGCCGGGTGACACCGCGTGCGGTGAGGGCGGCGGCGATGGCGGCCGGCAGCCCGGCCGGGTCGGTGCGGGTGACGGTGGCGCGGTAGTCCGCGACCCGTTCCGCGAACAGGGCGAGGGTGTCCCCGCCGGGTTCGACGTGGCTGCGGCGGTAGTTCCTCGGGACGGGTACGTCCTCCGGGGTCTCACCGCGCGGGACGTCGGCGAGGGCGGCCCGGATCCGGCTGAGGATCGCCTCGCGGCTGCTCATCGCCCCTCCTCTCTGTTCTTGCGCCACCAGGTGCGGAAGGACTCGGCGGGCGGTGCGGGGGTGTCGCGGCT